>NZ_AUDT01000030.1:0-1368 GCF_000425605.1 Thioalkalivibrio sp. ALE17 | reverse complement strand
GGTTGTGTGCGTCAAGTTGTGCAGAAGTGAGTCAGCCATGTTCGGTTGGTCGGTATGGCTCAGGCGGCCTCGGCCTGCCGGAGCAAGATCTTCTTGTGCTCTTTGAGCAGATCCATGTTCAGGTAGCGGTTGTCCTCCAGCCAGCCTTCGTGGATTTCGACGGCCAGGGCCCGTACCAGGCGTAGACAGCTGTGGGTGTTGGGGAAGATCCGGACCACCCGGGTCCGGCGGCGGATCTCCTCGTTCAGCCGCTCGAGCATGTTGGTGCTCTTCATGTGCTTGTGATGGGCCCGCGGCAGGCGGTAGAACGTCAACGTCTCCTGGATGTTGTCCTCCACCCAGTCGCACAGGCGGGGATACTTCGCCTGCCAGCGCTCCAGCCAGGCCGCCAGATCGCGCTGGGCCTCGGTCAGATCCCGGCGGTCGTAGAGCCAGCGCAGCTCCTGCAGGCAGTCGTCGTCGGCCTTGCGCGGCAGGTGGTCCAGGGCGTTGCGCAGGAAGTGCACATAGCAGCGCTGCCATACCGCTTCCGGGAGGATCTCCAGGATGGCCCGGCGCAGCCCTGCGTGCTCGTCGCTGACCACCAGTTCGACCCCGTTCAGCCCGCGCTCGCGCAGGCGCTCCAGGAAGGCGCGCCAGCTGCTCGCGCTCTCGCGACTGGCCAGCTCCACCCCCAGCACCTGACGCCGGCCTTCCCAGTTGACACCGATAGCGATCAGTACCGCCTGGGACCGGATCACGCCGCCCTCGCGGACCTTCTCGTAGCGCGCGTCCAGGATCAGATAGGGGCAGGGCTCCTCCAGGCGCCGCGACGCGAACTCCGCCAGGCGGCCGTCCAGCCCCCGGTTGATGGTCGAGATCGCCGAAGCCGAGAACCCGTGACCGCACAACTCCTCGGTGATGGCCTTGACCTTGCGCGTCGACACGCCCTGGACATACATCTCCATCAGGGCCGAGACCAGTGCCTTCTCCGAGCGCTGATAGCGCTCGAACAGGCTGGTGGAGAACTGGCCGTTGCGGTCCCGGGGGACCCGCAACTCCAGCTTGCCCACGCGCGTGATCAGGGTGCGCGGGTAGTACCCGGCTCGGTAGCCCAGGCGGCCCTCGGTGCGCTCGCCCGGTGCCGCCTGGAGCTGGTCGCTCATCTCGGCTTCCAGAACCTGCTGGACCGCCTCGCGCACCAGCGTGCGCATCAGTTCCTCGTCTGTCCCCAAAAGCGCTCGCAGTGACGTGCGATCCGCAGTAGCCTGGCTCTTGTGAGTGGTCATGGTCTCGCCCTCCTTGAGGGGTTCCGGTGGTCGCTAACCAACCCGAATACCATGGCCGCTCACCTCCTGCCAGCTTCTGCACATAACTCAGCACACTACT
>NZ_AUDT01000029.1:0-2483 GCF_000425605.1 Thioalkalivibrio sp. ALE17 | reverse complement strand
GGGCCGGGAGAAGGCGCTGGATGTCTGAGCGAAGCCGAAGGCGTAGCGAGTTCAGCGCCGCCGGCCCGAGGGCCCTGGAGCAAGGTTCCCGGGCGGAATCCGGGTGCCCTTCTTTGGGCACTTTCTTGGGCAAGCAAGAAAGTGCCTCGGGGCGCGCTGGCGAGTCAGCGCCAGGCAGTATGCGGACCGAAAGCACGTAAACACCGGATGTCGAACCAGAACCAGCCACCACGAGGCAGGGGCCGGACCGGAGGCACCGTAAACACCAAACGACGAACCAGGGCCAGCCACCAATACAGCGCAAGCGGCGGACCGAAAGCACATAACCGCGGGCGACGACGCTGGCCAAGCCAGGATCGCTGCGGGTGTGCGCTAGCGCTTGACGGTAGAGCGCAGCGCGAGACGCACCAGCGTCTCCACCGAGTCGGCCTGGTCACGGACCGCCGCGACCATCTTCTCGGCGCTGGCCCGCGGATAGCCGAGAGACTCCAGCGCGGCCAGGGCCTCGCCCTCCATCGCGGCCGCCGGCGTGGGCTCGCTGCCCGCCGCCGCCCCGGCGGGCGCGGCGGCAAAGCCCATCTCGGCCAGGCGCTCGCCCAGCTCGAGCACCACCCGTTCGGCGGTGCGCTTGCCAATGCCCGGCACCTTGGCCAGGCCCGTCACGTCGCCACCACTGATCAGGCCCGCCAGCTCGTCGCCGGCGTAGGTCGAGAGCATGGCCAGCGCCAGTTTGGCACCGATACCGTTGACGCGGATCAGACGGCGGAAGAGGTCGCGGTCGCGCTTGTTCAGGAATCCGAAGAGCTGGTGGGCATCCTCGCGCACCACCAGGTGGGTCGCCAGCACGACCGTCTCGCCGGGTTCCGGCAGGGCCGCCAGCGTGGACAGCGGGACATCCACCTCGTAACCAACCCCGCCGGCGTCGATCACCACGCCGTTCACCTCGCGACTGATCAGCCGCCCCTCCAGCCGAGCGATCATGGGCGCCCCCCGATCATCGCGGCGGCCGAGCCCTGCAGGCGCGCCTCGTTCTGCCGGGTGTGGGCGTGGCAGAGCGCGACGGCCAGGGCATCGGCGGCGTCGCTGCTGGCCGGTTCGGCCAGGCGTAACAGTTGCTGCATCATGTGCTGGACCTGCTCCTTGTCCGCGCCACCGACACCGACCACGGCCAGCTTGATCGCGCGCGGGGCGTATTCGTGTACCGGCAGACCGGCCTGGGTGGCGGCGCAGATGGCCGCGCCACGGGCGTGCCCCAGCTTGATCGCGGACTGGGCATTGCGGGCGACGAACACCGACTCGATGGCCAGTACGTCGGGCTTCAGCTCGTCGATCACCTCGACTACGCCGGCGAAGATCTCGCCCAGGCGCTCGGGGAAGGCCTTCGCCTTCGGCCGGATCACACCGTGGCCGCAGGAACGGCCACGACTGCGATCAAACTCGATGACCGCAAAGCCGGTCACGCGGGAGCCGGGGTCGATCCCGAGGATGCGCACGCCGCTCACGCCGCGGCCGGATCAGTCACCGCTGACTTCTTCGGGGAAGTCGGCGTTGGTATAGACGTTCTGCACGTCGTCCAGATCATCCAGCATGTCCAGCAACTTCAGGACCGACTCGGCGGTCTCCGCATCCAGCGGCGCAAGGGTCTCCGGCCGCCAGGTCACCTCGGCGTTTTCCGGCTCCAGACCGCGCTCGGTCAGCGCGGCGCGCACGTCCTGATAGGTCTCCGGCTCGGTGATCACCTCGATGGCGCCGTCGTCCTCGACCTGGACGTCCTCGGCCCCACCCTCCAGCGCGGCCTCCATCACCACTTCGTCATCCAGGCCCGGGGCGAAACGGATCACGCCCTTGTTCTGGAACAGGTAGGCGACCGAGCCGTCGGTGCCGAGGTTGCCGCCCATCTTGGAGAAGGCGTGCCGGACCTCGGCGACCGTGCGGTTGCGGTTGTCAGTCATGCAGTCGACCAGGATGGCCGCACCGCCAGGCCCATAGCCCTCGTAGCGGATCTCCTCGACGTTGTCGCCATCGGTCTCGCCGGCGCCACGCTTGGCGGCCCGCTCGATGGTGTCGCGGGTCATGTTGGCACCCAGCGCCTTGTCGATCGCCAGGCGCAGGCGCGGGTTGGTCTCCGGGTCCGAGCCGCCCTGGCGGGCGGCCACGGTGATCTCGCGGATCAGCTTGGTGAAGAGTTTGCCGCGCTTGGCGTCCTGGGCGTTCTTGCGATGCTGGATATTCGCCCACTTGCTGTGGCCTGCCATTCGGTCACGACTCCTTGAGTTGGGTTCGGTTATGCCGACCCGGCATGCCGCCGGGCACCGGAATGCGCACAGTCTAATCGCTGGGGCCGCGCTAATCACGAATGCGGGCGGCATGCCCCTGCCGTGGTCCCTTCGTCATTGCGTACATGGACGCCCCCGGTTTGCCAAGCGTTTGAGTGATGGTTTCGGGGCGACGATTGCTCCCGTACATTCGGACTGCGTGTGCGG
>NZ_AUDT01000028.1:0-2861 GCF_000425605.1 Thioalkalivibrio sp. ALE17 | reverse complement strand
CTTCGAGTGAGAGTGATCACCCCCACTCTGGCACATCGCGATGCCGTAATAGGGCGGGGGCGTCCATCCCATTGAGGAGCGCAGCGACGAAGCAATCGCTCGGAATGAGCAAGTGTGCGGGAATCAAACGGCTTGCCACATGCAGCCGATTGCCACGTCGCCTGCGGCTCCTCGCAATGACGGGATGTGGTCGCCACCCTGGGGTGGCCGGCCCGTGGTCCCCGTTTCCGTAACTTTCTTCCACAGAACCGCCACCCCGCAAACCGCGCAGCGGTTATCTGGGATCTCTGCAGTGCGGGCTGCCCGTCGGTTGGGGGCTGGTCCGGCGTCTGGAGGTCCCGGCTCTCCGCTGCGATGCGGCTGGGGTGACGGCGGGGTGTGTGGTGCGGATGATGGCGTGGCTGTGGCGGGTTGGAGGGCGCATGCGGCGCGAGCGGCAACGATTTGCCACCCGCGGTGAAAAAAATTTCAACGATGGGCTAAAGGTTCTGTAGGGCAGGTCGTTAAGGGTCCTGAGAGCGGGGATCGTCCCGTTCACCAGAACCGCCCGAGGCGGTGACGAACGACTCTACAGGAGAGCGATCATGTCCCAAGTAATCAACACCAACGTTCTTTCCCTGAACGCGCAGCGCAACCTGAACAACTCCCAGGGCGCGCTGGCTCAGAGCCTGGAGCGTCTGTCCTCGGGCCTGCGTATCAACAGCGCCAAGGACGATGCGGCCGGTCTGGCCATCGCCGAGCGCTTCACCACCCAGATCCGCGGCCTGAACCAGGCCGTGCGTAACGCCAACGACGGCATCTCATTTGCGCAGACCGCTGAGGGTGCGCTGGGTACCGTGGGTGACGCCCTTCAGCGTATCCGTGAACTGGCTGTCCAGTCTGCTAACGACACTAACTCCGCCTCGGATCGGCAGGCGCTGAACAACGAGGTTCAGCAGCTGGTTCAGGAAATCAACCGTGTCGCAAACTCCACAGAATTTAATGGTCAAAAGATTCTGGACGGCTCGTTGGGCGACCTGTTTTTCCAGGTTGGTGCCAACCAGAATCAGACCATCTCGGTCACAGGGGTGGATACCCGCGGGTCCGTACTGGGCGCTGCAGTGGCCGAAGGTGGCAGTGTTGATGTCGAAACGACAGATCTCGAAGCCTTGACTGACATTACCGTACAGGGTGTGTCCATTGACCTGAGTGACGTCGATTCACTGAACGGCGTGGTTGCCGCGATCAACAATGAACTCTCGACCACCGGTGTTGAAGCTTCGCGTGCCACAACCGTCAATTCTGGAGAGCTGGCGTTCGATAGCACGGGCAATGACGGATTCGTGGAAATCAATGGCGTCCAGATCAACGTCAATGATGGTGAAGACACGGCCGATTTTATTGAGCGCGTCAACAGCGCTAGCGCCCAGACGGGCGTCGTTGCTGAAGCTGGCGAGACCGCAGATACCATCATCCTGAGCAACACATCTGGTGCGGACATCGAGATTGTCGACGCGGACGAAGTCCTTGGTGGAACGGGTGATCAGACTTTCTCTGCTGGCATCGTGCTCGCGGCCGATGTGGGGACTGAAATCGAAGTGGGTGGCACCGATGCGACAGCACTAGGTGGCCTGGATGCTACCGCAACAGAGCAGAACACCCTGAACGCGGTGGATGTGCTAAACCGCGAGAATGCCACCCAGGCCTTGGGTACGCTGGATTTTGCGTTGCAACAGGTCAGTGGACTCCGGTCCGAACTGGGGGCGGTGCAAATTCGATTCGAGAACACTATCAGCAATCTGGAGATCTCGTCGGAGAACCTGTCCGCTGCCCGTTCGCGGATCCAGGATGCGGACTTCGCGGCCGAGACCGCCGAGCTGACCCGCGCCCAGGTGCTGCAGCAGGCGGGTACCTCGGTGCTGTCGCAGGCCAACGCCGTTCCGCAGAACGTGCTGGCCCTGCTGCAGTAAGCTCGATCACTCGGGCTTCTGGTTGAGGGAGGATGGCGAGGGCGCCATCCTCCCCTTCTGAAGAGGACAGCGATATGAGTGATGGAATCGGCAATATCACATCACCGCTGGTTGCAGTGAACCCGCGCGGGGGGGAGGGGGCCAAGGTCCCGGGTCCCGGTGCGGGTCTTGTTCGTGGCGAGGGACGGCCGGAGGCCGTGGCTCGTGCCGGCAGTAATACGGAATCAACGGCTCGTGGTTCCACCGGACCCGCGATCGAGGCCATGGATATGGACGAGGTCAATCAGGTGGTCGAGTCGATCAATTCCTACCTGCAATCCACCAAGCGGGCGCTGGAGTTCAGCGTGGACGACAGTAGTGGCCGAACGGTGATTACGGTGATGGACGGAGAACGCGAAGAGGTGATCCGCCAGATTCCGCCGGAGGCTGTACTGGCCCTGGTGGAACAGTTCCAGACCGAGCAGGAGCTCGGCGGTACGGGGCTCGCGGACAAGGCCTGACGGCTGTTGTTTCACCTGCAAGCGTGATCTTGTTTTGAGCCGGGCCCGGCAGCGGGTCCGGCTTTTTTGGTTCCGGCGTCTGGGTGTGGCTGCTTTACCCCTTCTTGACCACCCCCTCCATGTCATCCCGGCCGAAGCGGAGCGTCGATCCGGTATCTCTGGAGACGGGGCTATCCCAAGCGGCGGGATTCGCCAGGCGTGGGAGATCCCGGATAACTACTTTGCAGTTTCCGGGATGACGGGGCTGGGGCTTGGGGTGCTGGTTCTGCGGGCACAGTGACGGGTGGGTGCCAGGTTCTGGAGATTGCTTCGCTTCGCTCAATGGGATGGACGCCCCCGCCCTATTACGGCATCGCGATGTGCCAGAGTGGGGGTGATCACTCTCACTCGAAGAAGACGGAGGCGTCCACAT
>NZ_AUDT01000027.1:0-5841 GCF_000425605.1 Thioalkalivibrio sp. ALE17 | reverse complement strand
GGAGCGAGGTTCCCGGGCGAAATCCGGGTGCCCTTCTTTGGGTCCTTTCTTGGGCAAGCAAGAAAGGACCTCGCGGCGCGCTGGCGAGTCAGCGCCGGGCAGTATGCGGACCGGAGCCACCGTAAACACCGAGCGACGAACCAGGGCCAGCCACAACAAGGCAGGCGGCCGAACGAAGCCACCGTTACCAGCGAACGACGAACCAGGCCCGGATCGTCGTAGGCCCCCGCGCTTGGCGGATTAGCCGCGCGGCTTGAAGCCGGGCGGATGGCGCGCGATCCAGGCGACAAAGCCGCGGATCACCGGCTCGCTCAGCAGCGCGTCGCGCGTGTTCAGGCGCTCGGCCAGGACTTGCTCGTCGAAGTGCTTGTGAATGTAATCGTGGCAGGGACGACAGACCCAGAGAATGCGACCCTCGCGCTCCGCGCGGCTGAAGCGCCGCCGGATGCGCTTGCGCCGGTGCTGCTTGCGCGGAATCAGATGGTGGCGTGTCAGCGTATCCATCCGACGCCCGCACAGCTCGCATCCGTGCGGTGGGCTGCCGTCGGGAGAGCCGGATCCGTTCACGGTGTCTGCTGGCGGAGGCGACAGCGCGGCGGCGGCCGGGCGATAGCATAGTCGGGCTCGGCCAGGTCCATCAGACAGGGCGCCCCCTCCGGGTCGACAATGCGCGTGGCGATGGCGCGGATCGCATCGCCACGCAAGCCGGCCTCGCGGACCTGGCGGCTGGCGACGGGCTGCCATTCGCCGTCGCGTTCCTCCGCGATCTCGAAGCCGAAGGGGAAGTAGCCGGGGGCGCCCAGACGCAGGTCGGTGACGACCAGCCGGTCGGGTTCGTCGTCTCGCTCCGCACGATGGAAACGCAGGAAGTCGCCGGCGAACCACTGCAGACGTTGCCCGTCCTCCAGGGCCAGCGCGGCATCCTCCAAATGGGCGCCGCGCTCGAAGACCTCGAAGTCCGGCCGGATGGGCTGATCGAGGATGCCGACCCAGGCCTCCAGGAAGTGGCCGTCGTCGATGACGGTGACGCGCCAAAGGAGCAGGTTGAACGGGGTGGGCTGGATCATGCGCGGCTGGTCCTGCAGGTCCATTGCGATCAGCGTGGGCTGGATGCGATGGTCGAGCCAGGCCTTCAGCGCGAGACCGGAACCGGCGTAGGCGGTGGACAGCACGAGTCCGGCGACCAGCAGGCGTGGCGCGAAACGGTAGAACAGGGCACCGATGGCCGCGACCAGCAGCGGCAGGGTGTATAGCGGGTCGATCACGAAGATCGAGCCCGTGGACAGGGGGCCGACCGGCAGCGGCCAGAACACCTGGGTGCCGTAGGTGGTCAGCAGGTCATTCATCGAGTGTGTGGCCCAGATCAGGAAGAAGAACAGCCACCAGCGGCCAAAGCCGATCTCCCGCGTCGCCGGGACCTTCGCCAGCAGCCCCGCGACACCGGTGGCCACCAGCAGCTGTACCAGCCAGGAGTGGGTAAAGCCCCGGTGGTGGATGAACTCGGATACCGCGTCCCCGTAAGCTATGAACGCATCCAGGTCGGGCAGCAGCGCAACGCCGGCCCCCAGCACTACGGCCTTGCGCCCCAGGCGGGAGCCGAGGACGAGGCCGCCGATCACGGCACCGAGACTGGCGTGGGTAACGGGATCCATGCGTGATCATTCCTTCATTCAGAGGCTCGACGATTACCGAGCCTGCGACCGGGCCGCGGGGCGCGAGTTCGGGCGATCAAACCAGAGCGGTGGACATGACTCAAGCCACAGGGGCGAAAGATTGGCGTTTCTGGGTGGACCGGGGCGGGACGTTCACCGACCTGGTCGCGCGTGATCCGACGGGGCGTCTGCATACCCGCAAGTTGCTGTCCGATAACCCGCAGGCGTATGCCGATGCGGCGGTACAGGGGATGCGCGACCTGCTCGGCGTCGATCCTGGCGCGCCGATCCCCGAGGGGGTGATCCACGAGGTGCGCATGGGGACCACAGTGGCCACCAACGCTTTGCTCGAGCGCAAGGGGGAGCGCACTCTGCTGGTGATCACCGAGGGTCTGGAGGACGCGCTGGCGATCGGGCACCAGGCGCGGCCGGAGCTGTTCGCGCGCGCCATTCGGCTGCCGTCGCCGGTGTACGCCCGCGTGGAACCGGTGCGCGAGCGGGTGAACGCGGCCGGGGAGATCCTCCAGCCGGTGGACCTGGAGGCCCTGCGCCCGCGCCTGCAGGCGGCCCTGGACGACGGGATTCGCGCGCTGGCGATTGTGTGCATGCACGGCTATCGCTATCCGGCGCATGAACAGGCTATCGCGGCACTCGCCCGCGAGATGGGGTTCGCCGAGGTGGCTGCCAGCCACGCGACCAGCCCGCTGATCAAGCTGGTACCCCGCGGCGAGACCACGGTGGTGGATGCCTATCTGTCGCCGGTGCTGGGCCGCTATGTGGAACAGGTCAGCACGGAACTGGGCGATGTGCCCCTGCGCTTCATGCAGTCGCATGGCGGGCTGGTGGATGCGGCGCGGTTTCGCGGGCGTGACGCGATCCTTTCGGGGCCGGCCGGCGGGATCGTCGGAGCGCTGAAGACCGCCGCGCCGCTCGGCTTCGAGCGCCTGATTACTTTCGATATGGGCGGGACTTCCACGGACGTCGCGCATCTGGCCGGCGAGCTCGAACGCCGCCAGGAGAGCGAGGTGGCCGGTGCCCGCCTGCGCGTGCCGATGCTGGACATCCACACCGTCGCGGCGGGCGGCGGCTCGGTTTGTCGCTTCGACGGCATCCGCCTGCGGGTCGGGCCGGAGTCGGCCGGGGCGCAGCCGGGGCCGGCCTGCTATGGCCAGGACGGGCCGCTGACGGTGACCGACTGCAACGTTCTGCTGGGGCGCCTGCGTCCCGAGTATTTTCCGGCGGTGTTCGGCCCCGGGCGCGACCGGCCGCTGGATCCGGAACCGGTCCGCCGACAGTTCGATGCGCTGGTGGAGGCCGTCCGTTCCGCGACCGGGGAGGCGGCGACGCCGGAAGGGCTGGCCGAGGGGCTGTTGCAGATTGCGGTGGAGCACATGGCCCAGGCCATCAAGACCATCTCGGTGCAGCGCGGCCACGATGTGTCGCGCTACGCCCTGGTGTGTTTCGGCGGCGCGGGCGGGCAGCATGCCTGCCGGGTGGCGGAGCAGCTGGGCATGGAACACATCCTGTTCCATCCGCTGGGCGGGGTGCTGTCGGCCTACGGCATGGGGCTGGGCGAGCTGCGCGCCCTGCGCGAGCGCAGCCTGGAATGGCCGCTGGACGAGGCGCATGCCGAGGCGATCGGTGCGGCGCTG
Source organism: Thioalkalivibrio sp. ALE17 (assembly GCF_000425605.1). Lineage (NCBI taxonomy): Bacteria > Pseudomonadati > Pseudomonadota > Gammaproteobacteria > Chromatiales > Ectothiorhodospiraceae > Thioalkalivibrio > Thioalkalivibrio sp. ALE17. The sequence goes on along the minus strand of NZ_AUDT01000027.1, from coordinate 2,537 downwards.
GAGGATCAGGCCGGCGCGGCGATCGCGGCTCTGACGGAGCAGGGCGTGGCGGCGGACGCCATGCGCATCGAGCGGCGTCTGCATCTGCGGCTGGCGGGGTCGGATACCGCGCTGGAGGTGCCGGCCGGTTCGCCCGCGGCACTGATGGAGGCCTTCGCCACGGCCTGGCGCGGGCGGTACGGGTTCGCGCCGCCGGATCGTCCGCTGGTCGTGGCGGTTGCGGCGGCCGAGGCGATCGCGACCAGCGCCGGGGAGTCGATGGCCAAGCCGGAGGCATGCCCCGATGCGGTGCCCGCACCCCAGGCGGATACGGTATCGCTGCGGGTGGCCGGCGAGTGGCGCGATGTCCCGCTGTACCGGCGCGAGGCGCTGTGCCCCGGGATGACCCTGGCGGGTCCGGCGCTGGTGATTGAGGCCACCGCGACACTGGTGCTGGAGCCGGGCTGGCATGGCCGGATCGAGCACGAGGGTACGCTGCGGCTCGCGCGCGCGGCCGGCGCCGAGTGGCATGCGCAGCCCGCGGCCACCGATGCCGCCGCGATCCCACGCGATCCGGTGTTGCTGGAGGTCTTCAACCACCGCTTCATGGCGATCGCCGATCAGATGGGCTTTACGCTGCGCAACACCGCGCACTCGGTGAACATCAAGGAGCGCCTGGATTTCTCCTGCGCGCTGTTCGACGCCCACGGCCAGCTGGTGGCCAATGCCCCGCACATGCCGGTGCATCTGGGGTCGATGGGGGCCAGCGTGCGCGCGGTGGTCGCGGCCGCGGGCGACGACCTGCAGCCGGGGGATGCGTGGGTGCTGAACGACCCCTACAACGGCGGGACCCATCTGCCGGACATCACGGTGGTCACGCCGGTGTTTGTCGGGCCGGGCGGCGCGGTGACCGAGGATTCGAAGGCCGAGGTGGCGGCCCCGGCATTTTTCGTGGCCTCGCGCGGGCACCATGCGGATGTCGGCGGCATCACCCCGGGGTCGATGCCGGCGTTCTCGCACCGGCTGGAGGAGGAGGGCGTGCTGATCGCCCCGACCCGCCTGGTCCGCGACGGGCGTTTTGCCACATCGCGTATCCGGACACTGCTGGGGTCGGGTGACTGGCCGGCCCGCAACCCGGATCAGAACCTGGCGGATCTGGACGCCCAGGTGGCGGCCAATCGCAAGGGACTGGAGGAGCTGGGCCGGCTACTGGACGAGTATGGCGTGCCGACCGTCACGGCCTACATGCAGCACGTACAGGACAATGCCACCGAGGCGGTCGAGCGGCTGATCCCGAGTCTGGAGGGCGGTACGTTCCAATATGCGCTGGACAACGGCGCCGAGATTCGGGTGGCCGTCACGCGTGATCCGGGGGCACGCCGCCTGCGGATCGACTTCGCGGGGACCTCGCCGGCCCGCGAGGACAATTTCAATGCCCCGGGCTCCATCGTGCGGGCGGCGGTGCTGTACGTGCTGCGCACGTTGCTGGAAGACGAGATCCCGCTGAATGATGGCTGCCTGGCGCCGGTGGACCTGGCGATCCCGGAGGGCTGCCTGCTGAATCCGGTGCCGCCCGCCGCCGTGGTCGCCGGGAACGTCGAGACCTCGCAGGTGGTGACCGATGCGCTGTTCGGGGCCCTGGGCGTGCAGGCCGCGGCTCAGGGCACGATGAACAACCTGACCTTTGGCGATGCCGGGCGGCAGTACTACGAGACGATCGCCGGCGGTGCCGGGGCCGGTCCCGGGTACGAAGGGGCCAGCGCCGTACAGACGCACATGACCAACTCCCGCCTGACCGACCCCGAGGTGCTGGAGAGTCGTTTCCCGGTGCGGGTGGAGCGATTCGGCTATCGCCGGGGCTCCGGTGGCGCCGGGCAGTACCGCGGTGGCGATGGCGTGATCCGCCGACTGGGCTTCGATGCGCCGATGGAGGTGGTGCTGCTGGCCAACCGGCGCCGCGTGCCACCGTTCGGACTGGCCGGGGGCGAGCCGGGGGCGCCGGGCGAGGATGTGATCCTGCGTGCGGATGGCGGCCGCGAGCCGCTGGCGGGCTGCGACCGTCGCGAGGTGGGCCCGGGGGATGCAGTGGAGATCCATACGCCTGGCGGGGGCGGCTACGGTCGCGGGTAGGGTCCGGCCACCGCCCTTGGCGTCCGGTGCTCGGCCTTCGGGCCCTTGGAGATCGACGCGGCGGGCCGTGCGATGACAGGGAACCGTCCGGTCGGTCATTGCGTACATGGACGCCCCCGGTTTGCCAAGCGTTTGAGTGATGGTTTCGGGGCGACGATTGCTCCCGTACATTCGGACTGCGTGTGCGGCTTTCATTCGCCACGGTCCCGGATGGATTCCGCGGGTGGAGGGTCCCAGCGAGGTCACGCACTCGAGGTGCTTCGCAATGATCGGACTGGCCCCCACCGGGATCGCTCCCGTTGCCATCATGCTCAATCGCTTGCGCAATCGAGGGTTGGGTACGTAATAACGCGTTCGCTTCTCCGTTTTTGTAGGCTTACGCGGCGACGCCGCGCAGGCCGGGGTCGAACGTCCGGTCATGGGCCATC
>NZ_AUDT01000026.1:0-9789 GCF_000425605.1 Thioalkalivibrio sp. ALE17 | reverse complement strand
GCGCAGCGAGTTCAGCGCCGCCGGCCCAGCACGTCCGGAGCGAGGTTCCCGGGCGAAATCCGGGTGCCCTTCTTTGGGTCCTTTCTTGGGCAAGCAAGAAAGGACCTCGCGGCGCGCTGGCGAGTCAGCGCACGGCAGTACGTGGACCGAAGCCACCGTAAACACCAGAGGACGAACCAGGCCTAGCCAAAAATCGGCAGGTTGCGGACCGACGGCACCGTAAACACCGGAGGACGAACCAGGACCAGCCACCACGAGGCAGACAGCCAGACGAAGGACCTGCCTGCGCTGACGAACAAGCGCCTGGTGAGATGCGGTCAGCGGAGGAAGAGGGAGTAGGCCGGGTTACTGGTCTCCTCGTGCCACGGATACCCGACCTCCTTCAGGAACTCGCGGAACCGGGCCCGATCCTCGGACGGGATCTGCATACCGACCAGCACACGCCCGTAGGCCGCCCCATGATTGCGGTAATGGAACAGGCTGATATTCCAGGTCTGCCCCATATGCGTCAGGAAATTGAGCAGCGCCCCGGGACGCTCCGGAAACTCGAAGCGATAGATCCGCTCGTTGCGGACCTCGCCCCCATGGCCGCCGACCATATGCCGCAGGTGCAGCTTGGCGACCTCGTTCTCGGTCATATCGAGCACCTCGTACCCCGCCCCCTCCAGGGCCTCCAGGATCTCCCGGCGCTCGCGATCACCGCCCTCCAGCTTGATCCCGGCGAACACCTGCGCGTGCTCGTCGTCAGCATAGCGGTAGTTGAACTCGGTGATCCCGCGCTTGCCGATAGCCTGGCAAAACTGGCGGAAACTCCCCGGGCGCTCCGGGATGGTGACCGCGAACAGGGCCTCGCGATGCTCGCCGATCTCGGCGCGTTCGGCCACATGGCGCAGCCGGTCGAAATTGATGTTGGCGCCGCTTAAGACCGCAGCGAAGTTTCCGCCCTGCACGCCCTCGCGCTGGAGGTACTGTTTCATCCCGGCCACCGCCAGGGCACCGGCCGGCTCGGCGACCACGCGGGTATCGTCGAAGACATCCTTGATGGCCGCACAGATGGAGTCGGTATCCACCAGCAGGACCTCGTCGACCAGATCGCGGCACAGGCGGAAGGTCTCCTTGCCGACCTGGCGCACCGCCGCGCCGTCGGCAAAGATACCGACCTGCTTGAGGTTGACCCGGCGGTTCTGCTGCAGCGCCTTGTACATCGAGGGCGCGTCGTCCGGCTCCACACCGATGACCTTGATCTCCGGGCGCAGGCGCTTGATATAGGCCGCCATGCCAGCGGCGAGCCCCCCGCCTCCGATACAGACGAACACAGCATCGAGTTCGCCCGGATGCTGACGCAGCAGCTCCATGGCCACCGTGCCCTGCCCGGCAATCACGTCGGGGTCGTCGAACGGATGGATGAACGTGTAGCCGTGCTTGGCTTCCAGCTCGCGGGCGTGGGCGGCGGCCTCGTCGAAGGAATCCCCGTGGAGTACGGCCTTGCCGCCGAAACGACGCACCGCGGCGATCTTGATCGAGGGCGTGGTCACCGGCATCACGATCACGGCCTTGATGCCGAGGTGGTTCGCCCCCAGCGCGACCCCCTGGGCATGATTGCCCGCGGAGGCCGCCACCACGCCCTTGGCGCGCTGTTCCGGGGTCAACTGGGCGATCTTGTTGTAGGCGCCGCGCAGCTTGAACGAGAACACCGGCTGCAGGTCCTCGCGCTTGAGCCAGAGCGTCGAGCCCAGGCGCTGCGACAGGGTCGGCATCGAGTCCAGGGGTGTCTCTCGGGCCACGTCGTAGACGCGCGCCGTCAGGATCTTCTCGAGATAGGGGATTTGCATGGCGAAACCATAGCATGCGAGCGGTTCACGGTTCCGCTTGTCCCGGGGCCGGAGCAGTCGGTATCCTCAATGGGTTATGGATCGTACATGCGAGAGATGTTGATGAATCAGGACGAAATGAAGAAGGCCGTGGCCGAGGCGGCGCTGGAACGGATCGAGAGCGGCTGGATCGTGGGTGTGGGTACCGGGTCTACCGCGAACTACTTCATCGACGCCCTGGCGGGCATCAAGGGCAAGATCGACGGGGCCGTCGCCTCCAGCGAGGTCAGCGCCGAGCGCCTGCGCGGACATGGCATCGAGGTGCTGGACCTGAACTCCGCCGGCCCGCTGCCGATCTACGTGGACGGCGCCGACGAGGCCACCCGGCACCTGCACCTGACCAAGGGCGGGGGCGGGGCTCTGACCCGCGAGAAGATCGTCGCGGCCGCATCGAAGACCTTCGTGTGCGTGGTCGACGAGACCAAGGTCGTGGACTACCTGGGCGCCTACCCGCTGCCGGTCGAGGTGATCCCGATGGCCCGCAGCCATGTCGCCCGCGCCCTGTCGAAGCTGGGCGGCAACCCGGAGCTGCGCGAGGGCTTCAAGACCGACAACGGCAACGTGATCCTCGACGTGCACAACCTGCGCATCATGAACCCGGTGGAGCTGGAGTCCGAGCTGGACCACATCGCCGGTGTCGTGACCAACGGCCTGTTCGCTCGGCGGCCGGCGGACGTGATGCTGGTGGGTTCGTCCACGGGCGTCGAGGAGATGACCGCCAGGTAATCGGTCCGGGCGACCGCCATGACCGACACGGGCAAGTGGCTGATCGTCATCGGCGGGCTGATCGTGGTGATCGGCCTGCTCTGGCCCTGGCTGGGCAAAATCCCCTGGGGCCGCTTGCCCGGGGATATCGTGATCGAGGGGGAAAACAGCCGGTTCTATTTCCCGATCACCACCATGATCATCGTCAGCGTGGTGATCTCGATCCTGCTGGCGCTTTTCCGGCGCTGACCCGCCGCCAGCGCACGCGCTGTCAAACAGAAGGGCCGGGATCGCATGATCCCGGCCCTTTTTTCGTGCGAAAAACGCGGATGCAGGAAACGCTCCGGGCCTCGCCTAGCGCGCCATCACCTCGTCGTAGAAGCGCTGCAGGCCGCCCTCGAGGAAGCGGTAGTCCTCGACCCCCCGCTCCTCCAGGTGATACTGCAGCCAGCGCACCTGTTGCCCGTTCTGGTCGAAGATCAGCAGCGGGGCACCGTCCCGGCGGGCCTGGTCGACGATCCGATTGAGCGTGTCGATATTCTCCAGCGGCGCGGAGATCTCGCGCCCGGCGAACAGCGAAATCTCGTCGCGTTCCTCGTTGCCACGCACATCCACCACCACGGCATCGTCGTTCTCGCGGACGCGACGGGCAAAGGTGTCGGCCTCCAGCAGACGCGCCTCGAAGGCGTCGTCGGCAATCAACTGCGTCTCGGGGTCCTCGATGGGCTCACCGCGCAGGAGTGCCAGTCCGGGATAGCGTTCCGCCCAGTCCTTGACGCCGGCATCATACGCCTGGGTCGGGCCCAGCCCCGCGGAGTTGGCACGCGCCGCGGCGCGATACGACAGATAGCTCTCACGACCGTTGCAGTAGAACACCAGCGGGCCACCGTGCTGCTCCTCCAGTGCACGGACCTGGTCCTCGAAATCCGGGGCCCCGAGCGGGACGTGATGCGCCCCCTCGATGTGCAGGATGTCGTATTCCAGGCGCGGGCGGACGTCGATCACCGTGGAACGCGACAGCTGACCGCGCAGATCGAACAGGTCCACGGCATCCACACCAAAGCGCTCGTACAGGCTGCGTCCGGGGAACTCGACAAAGGCCTGGGCACTGGCCACGACAGGGGCACCGGCCAGCCCGACACAGAGGGCCATGACGGCAAGGCGGGGACTCAAAGAGCGAAAGGTCATGCGAACTCCCTTGCATGGACGGGTGAACATGCCGCACGCACTGCCGCGGCCCTGTTGGGGCGTATTCGACGCCCGTTGGGCGACGCGGCGAGACGGGGCTTTATTCCCCGGCCCGGCCGCTCGCCTCGCCCGATTGTAGCCAACCCGCACCCTTTGTGTGCAACGGAAACTACAGCAGCACCTTCTCGATCCCGCCCTCGCGCGCGCGGTCGATGAAGTTCTTCTGCCAGCCGTCGCCCATCAGGCGGTTGGCCATCTCGACCACGATGTAGTCGGTATCCAGCCCGGTGTCCTCGCGATAGCGCGACAGCCCCTGCTGGCAGGCCGGGCAGGAGGTCAGCATCTTCACGTTGCCGTTCTCTGCCTTCTCCTCGCCGGTCAGCTCCTTGATGCCCTTGTGCAGCTCTTCCTGCTTGCGGAAGCGCACCTGAGTGGCGATGTCCGGGCGACTGATCGCGAACGTGCCGGCCTCGCCACAGCAGCGGTTGGACTGCAGGACGTCCTGCCCCATCAGCTTGGAGGCGACGTCGGTCGGCTTGTGCGACTTCATCGGCGAGTGGCAGGGGTCGTGGTACATGTACTGCACGCCCTTGAGCCCCTCGAGCTTCACGCCCTTCTCCATCAGGTATTCGTGGATGTCGAGCAGGCGGCAGCCCGGGAAGATCCGCTCGAACTCGTACTTCAGCAGCTGATCCATGCAGGTCCCGCAGGACACCACGACGGTCTTGATGTCGAGGTAGTTGAGCGTGGTCGCCAGCCGGTGGAACAGCACGCGATTCTCGGTACTGATCTGCTGGCCCTTCTCGAAGTCGCCGCCGGCGTTCTGCGGATAGCCGCAGCACAGGTAGCCCGGGGGTAGCACGGTCTGCGCCCCCACGTCGTAGAGCATGGCCAGCGTCGCCAGCCCCACCTGGCTGAACAGGCGCTCGGAGCCGCAGCCGGGGAAGTAGAACACCGCATCCGAATCCAGATCGGTCTTCACCGGGTCGCGCAGGATCGGCACGTAGCGCGAATCCTCCAGCCCCAGCATCTGCCGCGTGGTCTGGCTCGGCAGGCCGGCGGGCATCGGCTTCTTCACGAAGTGCACCACCTGCTCGTGCACCGGCGCCTTGCCGGTGGTCGAGCGCGGGGTCTTGCCCTCGCCGGTCAGGTTCAGCTTCTTGAACGCGAAGTGCCCCAGACGCTGGGCGGCATAGCCCATCTGGATCGCGCCCTTGCGGATGCCCTTGATGGTGGCCGGATCCTTCGCGTTGAGGAAGGCCATGGACATCATCGTGGCCGGCGTCGCCTTGCGCTTGCCCTTCTTGTTGAGGATCGAACGCATGTGCATGGTCACGTCGCCAAAGTCGATGTCGACCGGGCACGGATTCAGGCACTTGTGGCAGATCGTGCAGTGATCCGCGACGTCGTTCATCTCCTCGAAGTGATTGAGCGACAGCCCGCGGCGGGTCTGCTCCTCGTAGAGGAAGGCCTCGACGATCAGTCCGGTGGCCAGGATCTTGTTCCGCGGCGAGTAGAGCAGATTGGCGCGCGGGACATGCGTATTGCACTCCGGCTTGCACTTGCCGCAACGCAGGCAGTCCTTGATCTCGTCATTGAGATCGCCCAGTTCACTCTGCTCCAGGATCAGCGCCTCCTGCTTCACCAGACGCAGCGAAGGGGTGTAGGCATTGGACAGCCCGGAGCCTTCGAGCAGCTTGCCGGCGTTGAACACGCCGTTCGGGTCGACCTGCTGCTTGTACTTCGCGAACGACTCGATGCGCTCGGGTTCCAGGTACTGCATCTTGGTCAGGCCGATCCCGTGCTCGCCGGAGATCACCCCGTTCAGCTCGCGCGCCAGGCGCATCACGTCGTCCACCAGACGCTCGGCCTGGTGCATCATCTGGTAGTCGTTGGAGTTGACCGGGATGTTGGTGTGCACGTTGCCGTCGCCCGCATGCATATGCAGGGCGATGAACAGCCGGCTGGTCAGCACGCGGTCGTGGATCCCGGCCAGGCGCTTGCGCACCGGCTCCAGCTGGTGGCCACCGAAGATCTCGAACAGAGGGCGCTCGACCTCGGCCCGGTAGGAGATCCGCAGGCTGCGCCGCAGCAGCAGGTTCATCAGCTTGTCGTGGTCGCGACGGTCAGCGCGGGCCGATTCGTCGAGCAGCTCGTCGCACTCCGACGCGAGCGTGAAGAAGTTCTCCGAGATCGCCTCCCAGCGCTTCTTCACCTCCTGCAGAACCTCCACCGCGCGCTCGCGCTTGGACTCGAACCACTGCTGGCCCTCGCCGCCGGTGTCGTCCAGCAGCTCGCGCAGCTCGGGATGGTCGCCGCGCATGCACTCCAGCACCTCGTCGACCATGGTCAGCTTGTTCTTCAGCGACTCGCGCACGTTCAGGGATTCGATCCCCTCGGTGTACTCCGCCAGACGCTCCAGCGGGATCACCACATCCTCGTTGATCTTGAAGGCGTTGGTGTGGTGGGCGATCGCCGCGGTTCGGGCGCGATCCGCCCAGAAGCGCTTGCGCGCCTCGGGGCTGACCGCAATGAAGCCCTCGCCGTTTCGGGCATTGGCCGCGCGCACCATCTGGGCGGCCAGCCGACCCAGCGCATCCTCGTCGTCGGAGACGATATCGGCGACCAGCACCATCTTCGGCAGGTCGCCGCGCGCGCCTTTCGGCGTGTACTTGACCGCGCGTACATAGCGCTCGTCCAGGTGCTCGAGGCCGGCCAGCAGGACGTCGTCCTCGGCATCCACCGCGTCCTTGATCTCGACAATCGCCGGGACGGCCTGGTGCAGGTCGGTCCCGTAGAACTCGAGACACACGGTGCGGATGTTGTCGGGCATGCGGTGCAGGATGAATTCGGCCGAGGTGATCAGGCCGTCACAGCCTTCCTTCTGGATGCCCGGCACGCCCATCAGGGCCTTGTCGGTCACGTCCTTGCCCAGGCCCAGCTTGCGGAAGCGCTGCCCCGGCATCTCGAGGATCTCGGGCTCTCCCTTCGGGGTCTTGCCATCCGGCTGATAGCGCGTCACGCGGAAGCGCACCGTCTCGGCGTCGTGGATCTTGCCCAGGTTGTGATCGAGGCGCTCGATGTACATCCACTCCGCCTCGGGCGTGACCATCGTCCAGGCCGCCAGGTTGTCCAGCGCGGTACCCCACAGCACGGCCTTCTTGCCACCGGCGTTCATCGCCACGTTGCCGCCGATGGTCGAGGCATCCTGCGAGGTCGGATCGACCGCGAACACCAGGCCATTGCGATCGGCCAGTTCGGAGACGCGCTTGGTGACCACGCCGGCCTCCACGCGCACCACCGGCACGTCGTGCTCCACGCCCGGCAACGGTCGCCGCTTGACCTCGCCGAGGCCCTCTAGCTTCTCCGTGTTGATCACCGCGGAACGCTTGGACAGCGGGACCGCGCTGCCGGTGTAGCCAGTGCCGCCACCGCGCGGGATCACCGTCAGGCCCAGTTCGATGCAGGCCGCGACCAGCGGCCCCATCTCTTCCTCGGAATCGGGGGTCAGCACCACGAACGGCAGTTCCACGCGCCAGTCGGTCGCGTCGGTCACGTGGGACACCCGCGCCAGCCCGCCGAACTGGATATTGTCCTTGTGCGTGAGGCCCTTCATGCGCTTGCGCACCTGATCGCGCAGCGCCGCGGTGTCGGTGAATTCCTTGGCAAAGGCGGATACCGCCGCCTGGGCGCGCTGGGCCAGCTTCAATGCCTTTTCGTTGCCATCGGCCCGGGCCGTGATCTGGTCCAGGCGATGCTGCATGGCGTCGATCAGCGCCTTGCGGCGCTTCTTGTCCTCCAGCAGGTCGTCCTGGATATACGGGTTGCGGGTGACCACCCACATGTCCCCCAGGACCTCGAACAGCATGCGCGCGGACACGCCCGTCCGACGCTCCCCACGCAGCTCGTTGAGGAGATCCCAGGTATCGGACCCCAGGAAACGGATGACGATTTCGCGGTCGGAGAAGGAGGTGTAGTTATAGGGTATTTCTCGAACGCGTTCGGCGGTCATTGAGGCGTGGCCCCCCGATCAAAGTGAGGCCAAAGAGTAACGGGTCCGCGCGCCCTGCGCATGAAGTCGCACTGTTGGTCCATGCTTTTGGGCACCAAACTATCCCCCGGGAACTACCCGGGCTCGCGGCCCGGGCGGTCCCGCAGTGTGCCCTACCAGTGGGCCAGGAGCCCCAGCACCCCGATCACGATCAGGTAGATCGCGACGATGTAATTGAGGAGCCGGGGACGGATCAGGATCAGAATCCCCGCCACCAGCGACAGGATGGCCATCAGCAGGCTCGGGTCAATATGCAGCGTCATACAGCGACTCCCTTGCCGAACGCCGGCGCGTTCAGAACAGTTTTTCTTCCATCTCGAGATAGACCGCGTTGGCATTGCTGCGGTTGGTCTGCTCGAAGGCCGGGAGATCCTCGTAGTCGCTCCAGTCCATGGCCGCGTAGGCCTCGTCGAAGGTCTCCATGTTCTCCACGGCCGCGCCCATGTGCTCGCGCAGCTTCACCAGGTAGTCACGCGTAAACTTCACCGCTCGGCTTGCCTGATCGGTGGCCTCGCCATGCCCCGGGACCAGGAATTTCAGGTCCATCTCCATCAGTTCTTCCAGACGATTGACCCAGTTCTCCGAATCCAGCGCGTCGTCCCCCAGAAACGGGATACGGCCGTCAAAGACGATGTCGCCGGCAAACACCACGCCCGTCTCCTCCACCACCATGATGATGTCGTCGGGTGAATGGGCCGGGCCGGCGTGCACGCAGCGAAAGGTCTTGCCGCCCAGACGGATGGTGTACTCGTCTTCGAAGAACTCGTCCGGCGGGATGATCTGCGTGTCCTCGTCCACCCATGGCGTCAGCACCCCGCGACGCTGTTCCAGTCGCGCCACCGCGCCTGGCCCGCCGAGGTAGTCGCGTGCCCGTGCCTGACCGATGATCTTCGCGTCGGTATGGTCGGCGAACGCCTGCAGGCCGTAGATGTGGTCCGCATGGTAATGCCCGGCGATCACGTACTTGATCGGCTGGTCGGTCACCTCACGGATCCGGCGGATCATCTCGAAACCCAGCGGCGGGGTCCCCAGGGCGTCGTAGACCACTACACCCTCGTCGGTCACGACAAATCCGGCGTTCGATGTGTGGCCCTGATTGTCCGGGTCCGGGATGCCGGAGATCCCGATCATGTACCAGGTGTCCGCGCCCTCCACTTCGTGGGCGGTGGTATCGACGGTCACGGGCTCGTAGGGGTTATCGGGTACCGACATCTTTGCTCCACTCCTCTTCTTGATGCGTATCCATTCGGCCCGTGGACGGGCTCTGCGTTATTGGACGGAGAAAAGACCGGAGAATTCCCTGCAATTCCCGATCCCCGCCCGGGGATTGTAGCGGAGCCGGGGACAACGATGAGAAGCCACCCGAGGAGCACAACCCAGAAGAGGCCGGGCCAACAGCCCTCCACCTTCGGCAGGACGCAGATTGACGCCGCAGGGCCTGAGGGAATGATTGCCACTCACGGGCGCGATCGTGCCTGACCCGTGCCAGAAGCACCGCATGGTTGGTTGCCCGTCAATGCTGAAATGCGGACATGCCAAACCGAGGGGCACACCGCCATGGCTGGGGGGACCAGGATGATTCGGCGGCTGCGCCGCCTCACCCCTTCGGGACTGCACACGCTTCGCGCGTGCAGTGCTTCGCTGCGCTTCGCCGAACCAGTAGTGTGCTGAGTTATGTGCAGAAGCTGGCAGGAGGTGAGCGGCCATGGTATTCGGGTTGGTTAGCGACCACCGGAACCCCTCAAGGAGGGCGAGACCATGACCACTCACAAGAGCCAGGCTACTGCGGATCGCACGTCACTGCGAGCGCTTTTGGGGACAGACGAGGAACTGATGCGCACGCTGGTGCGCGAGGCGGTCCAGCAGGTTCTGGAAGCCGAGATGAGCGACCAGCTCCAGGCGGCACCGGGCGAGCGCACCGAGGGCCGCCTGGGCTACCGAGCCGGGTACTACCCGCGCACCCTGATCACGCGC
>NZ_AUDT01000025.1:0-10629 GCF_000425605.1 Thioalkalivibrio sp. ALE17 | reverse complement strand
GGGCTTCACGAACTGCGGCGCCATCAGCCGCACCTCGTGCCCCAGCGCCTGCAACTCACGCGCCCAGTAATGGGCACTCCCGCAGGCCTCCATGCCGATCCGGCAGGCCGGCAGCTGGGCGACGAAGTTGCGCAACTGGCTGCGCCGCAGCGCCTTCGAAAACACCTGCCGGCCCTGCGCATCCACACCGTGGACCTGGAACACGTTCTTCGCGAGATCAATACCGAGTGTTGTAACCTGCATGTGGACGCCTCCGTCTTCTTCGAGTGAGAGTGATCACCCCCACTCTGGCACATCGCGATGCCGTAATAGGGCGGGGGCGTCCATCCCATTGAGGATGGGAGGCGGGCGGATGACACGACGGATCGTGATTTGCGCGGACGGGACCTGGAATCGCCCCGAGGAGGACGTCGAGTCGGACGTGCCGACCAACGTGCTGCGTCTGGCGCGGGCCATCGCGCCCGCCGATGCCAGTGGTGACCCCCAGCAGGTCTTCTACGACTGGGGTGTCGGGGCGTACTACGCGAAGGTCACGGGCGGCGTGACCGGGCGGGGCATCCACAAGAACATCCAGGATGCCTATCGCTACATCGTCCAGAACTACGACCCCGGCAGCGAGATCTTTCTGTTCGGCTTCAGTCGCGGTGCCTACACCGTGCGCAGCCTGTGCGGGCTGATCAACAACTGCGGCATCCTGAGGCGCCCGGACGCGCGCCTGATCGAACAGGCCTTCCGTCACTACAAGAAGACCGCGGCCAGCCATGCGCCGGAGGGGGCGGCCTCGCGCGAGTTCCGGGCGGCGTATGCGCATCCCTCGCGGGAGATCCGCTTTGTCGGGGTCTGGGATACGGTGGGCGCCCTGGGCATCCCGTTCTCCCTGCTGGGGCTGTTCGACCGCACCGACGAATTCTACGACACCAAATTGGGTCCGAACGTGCGCATCGCGCGGCATGCGATGGCGATCGACGAGACCCGCGCCGACTTCGAGCCGACCCTGTGGGAGCCGCGCCCGGGGCTGGACCTCAAACAGGTCTGGTTCAGCGGGGTGCACGCCGATGTGGGGGGCGGCTATGCCCCGGATGCCGACGGGCGCCTGGCGTCCGAGGCGCCGCTCGCATGGATGATCGACCAGGCGCGGGCGGCGGGCCTGCGGGTGGAGCCGCACCTGGTCGATGCCCTGCGGCCCGATCCGCTGGCCCCGCTGCATCGTTCACGGCGGCACATCTATCGCCTGCGCCGCCGCCATCGGCGTCCATTGCACCAGCCGGGGTATCCGACGGAACTGCATCCCAGCGTCCTCGATCGGTACCAGCAGGATCCCGACTATCGGCCCGACAACCTGCGCGACCACGTGGTTGAGTGGGGCTGGCCGGATGCCGACTGATCAGTGTTTCCTCAAGATTGAGGCCGGTGCCAGTGAAATTCCCGCGGGCCGAGTAGTCGCTCGCATGGGGCGGGGGGGTGTCCGTTATGCTGTAGGGACCACGAACGGGGAGTTTTCCATGCAGCCTTTTCCCTCCAAGAATGTGTTTGGCGGGGCGCTCGAGCCCTGCGGCCGGGACCCGGTGACCGGCTTTTATCGCGACGGTCGTTGCGCCACGGGCTATGACGACCAGGGCATGCACACCGTGTGTGCCGAGGTCACGCGCGAGTTCCTGGATTTTTCCCTGGCGCAGGGGAATGATCTGATGACACCGGTACCGGAGTTCGGCTTCCCCGGCCTGGAGGCAGGGGATCGCTGGTGCCTGTGTGCCGCGCGCTGGCTGGAGGCCTACCGGGCGGGGGCGGCCCCGGGTGTGTTTCTGCGCGCCACGCACGAGGAGACCCTGGCGGTGATCCCGCTGGATATCCTGAAGGAACACGCGCGCGACCCGGCCGATTGAGCGGGGCAATCCACCGCGGAATATCGGCGCAGGGCCGGGATGGGGCCGGCCCGCTGTAAATTAGGGAGAGATACGGATGGATCCGAGCATGCCGGGCGCGAGCAGGCGCCCTGGACAGGGGTGGGGTGCGGTCGGGGTTCGGGCGGATGGCTGAGCACATGGCGGTTCCCGAGATTGAACGCTTCCGCATTCTGCGGACGCTGGGTGCCAGTACCCGCGACGGGCTCTACGTGGCGCACGATCCGGTACTGGACCGGCAGGTCGCGATTCGTACGCTGACCCAGGCGGGCGCCGACGACCTCACCCGTCAGGCCCTGCTTGCGGACGCGCGTCGCCTGAGCCGCTTCCGGCATCCGAATATTGCGCCGATCTTCGAGGCGGGGAGCTACCCCCAGGGCGTCTACCTGGTGTTCGAGTACGTTGAGGGCGAGACCCTGGACCGGATCCTGGCCGGGGGCGCGCTGCCGATTGATCGTGGCCTGGCCCTGATGCGCGAGCTGCTGGACGCCGCGGCGGCGGCCCATGAGCAGGGCATCCTGCACGGGACCCTGCAGCCGGCCAACGTGACCGTGAACCCCGAGGGGCATGCACGCATCACCGGGCTGGGCATGGCGCTGCCCGACGCCGCGGCCCGTGGCGAGAGCCACCTGCCGGACACCCCCTACTACCTGGCCCCGGAACAGCTGGCAGGCGAAGCGGCCAGCGAACGCTCTGACGTCTTCTCGCTGGGGGCCCTGTTCTTCGAGATGCTGACCGGTGAACGCGCCTTTGGAGGCGAGGATCCGAAGGCGATCCGGCAGTCGATGCTGGCGGCGGGGCTGGAGCCACCATCCGGTCGTACCGGTAATGGCGACGAGCGCTTCGACGCCCTGATCCTGCGGGCGACCCGCCCCGATCCGGCGGAACGCTTTGCCTCGGCCCGAGAGTTTCGCGAGGCACTGGTGGCGGCCCTGGAGGGGGAAGGCTCGCAGGACGCCGGGTCGCAGGATTTCATCCTGCGCAAGATCCGGCGCAAGCCGGATTTTCCCGGGATCTCCAGCCACATCCGCGAGATTACCCAGTGTTCCGATGACACCATGAAGCGTTCGGTGGCGGAGCTGTCGAACGCGGTGCTGAAGGATTACGCCACCACCCAGAAGCTGCTGCGACTGGCCAACTCGCCCTTTTACAGCAACTTCGGCGGCAATATCCGGACGGTGTCGCGCGCGATCGTGCTGCTTGGTTTCGAGCAGGTGCGCACGGCCGCGCTCGGGCTGGTGCTGTTCGAAAACCTCAAGGGCGGCCGGCATTCCGGTCGCCTGATGGAGGCCCTGGTCGGCACGCTGTTCAGCGCTATGCTGGCGCGCGATCTGGCGGAGCAGGTTGGCGGGGTGGAGAGCGAGCAGGCCTTCGTCTGCGCGCTGTTCCACGATATCGGGCGCATGCTGGTGCTGTACTACCTGCCCGAGGAAGCGGACGAGATCCGCATCCGTGTGGGTCAGGGCACGGGGGAGGACAGTGCCGCCCGCCAGGTGCTGGGGATCTCCTACGAGGCGCTGGCGCGCAGCGTACTGGAGGACTGGAATTTCCCGCGCGAGCTGGTGGCATCGGTAGAGCGCGCTCCGCCCGGCATCCTGCCGGCGGCCCGGGATGCCGATCAGCGCCTGCATCGCATCGTGACCCTGGCCTCCGAGATGGGCCAGTGCATCACCCGCGCCGAACGCGACCAGCAGGGGGCTTTGCTGACCGATCTGCGCCGGCGCTATGAACATGCCCTGGGCGTGGATGCGCGCGGCATGCAGCGGGCGATCCGCTCGGGACGCGAGCATATGGATCACTTCCTGGCGGTGGTCAAGCTGCCGCCGGAAGGTCGGGAACCGCTGAACCGCCTGAAGGCGAACCTGGGGGTACGCATTGATGACGGCGAAGCGGAGGCGCTGGAACCCGAGCCGGGAGCCGGGGATGCGCTCCCGCGGGCCGGGCAGGAGCCCGCCGTTCAGGCCGCGGCGCTGATGGAGGCCCTGACCGACATGCTGGACAGCATGGTCGGCGAGTTCGACCTGAACGCGCTGGTCCAGACGACGCTCGAGACGCTGTATCAGGCGCTGGGCCTGCGCCGGGTCATGCTGATGCTGGCGGACCGCGAGCACCGGGTCCTGGTGGCCCATACCGCGTTTGGTCAGGACGCGGAGACCCTGTCCGGTCGCTTGCGCCTGAGCGTAGCGGGCAAGGGCGACATCCTGTCCCTCGCCCTGGAGCAGCAGAAGGATCTGGTCATCAGCGACAGCCACGAGGCATCGATCAGCCGCTATATCCCCGACGAGTTCCGGCAGGCCCTGGATGCGCGCAGCTTCCTGTTGCTGCCCCTGGCGGTGCGGGATCGGTGTGTGGGATTGCTCTACCTGGAATTGCCGGAAGGCGTTTCGCTGGACGCGAGCGTGTTGCGGGCGCTGAAGGCGGTGCGCAACCAGTTGGCCCTGGCGATCCGCCAGGCGCGCGACTGACCGATCCGGCTGCGCGGGGGCTCAGCCCCCCGGGGCCTCGATAATGGCGTCCAGCGGGTTGTCCTCCGGCAGCGCGCGCATGCGGCCCTGGCGCAGCTCCTGGGCCACGCCCTGCAGGCTGTGGCGGCGGGCGTGCACGCCGTCGAGGGACAGGAAGAAGAAGCGCCGCGTCGTGTCGCCGCGCCAGATCAGGGCCAGGCGCCGCGGGTTTTCGCCGGCGTCGTCGCAGAATTCGAACCAGTCCCCGATGTCGAGCCCGATCGCGGCGAAGACGTGGTCGTCGTCGCGGTCCTGTTCCAGGGTCGGGTCGTCGTCCTCGTAGCGCACGGATTCGCGTGTCTGCAGCCGTGCCCGCGGGTCGAAGCGCTCGGCGTCCTCCGGGGCCCGCAGGCGGTAGAGGTGGGCCTTGCCCAGGTGCTGCACCAGGTCGCGGATGCGGTCGTCCCCCAGGCCCGCGGCGCGGGCGTGTTCCTTCGCCTCGGCCACCAGCGGATTCACCTCGGCGGCGGTGGCCATGTTGCAGATGTGGCGCACGACCTGGCGCAGCACGCGATGCAGGGCCTCCCCGGCCTCGCCGGCGTCGTGCTCCACGGCCAGCACGGTCTCCCAGGACTGGAAGATCTCCTCGGCGGCGGTCTCCGGGAGATCGGCCCCGGTCTCCAGCGCGGCCAGCGCCAGATTGCGCCGGGCCTGCTCGGCCCATTCCTCGGCATTGGGCAGGTCGATCTGGGTGATCTGGCGGGCATGCCAGAGGGCGTCCTCGTTCTCCACGCTCTCGAGGAACTGGTTCATCAGCACCTCGGCGCTGTCGCGGTCGAGACGGTCGGCCTCGTTGCGCAAGTATTCGATCGAACGCCGGATGCAGCCCAGGTAGCGCTCGACGTCCTCGCCGTCGGGCTCCGACTCCGGATTGATGCGTATGGCGACGTTGATCAGGCTCCCGATCCACAGGCGCAAGGGGTGCGAGCGGTCGCGGAAAAAGCCGAGATCCCGGATGACGGCGGTGGCCAGCGGGTACTGCATCTCGCCGATCTCGGCGCGCACGGCCGGGTTGAACCCCACCTCGCGGAAGATGTGGTCGAACAGCCCCTGCAGCAGGTCGTGGATGAACGGCATCAGCGAGGCGCGCGGGTCCGGCTGATCGGAGGGCATGACGAAGGCCGTCATCGGGGCCGCGTTGCCGGAGCCCGCCGCTTGCCCGCCGCCATGGCCTTCGACTGGGCGAAACACCGGGGACTGCACCATGTTCGAGGCCCAGGCGGCCCACTGGGCCGGGTCGGCCTCGGTGTCCGGCATGCGCGCGGGTTCGTCGGCCTCGGCCTTGCGCGTGGAGGGCCGCCACCCGGAGGTCGTCGTGGCGGGGTCGGCGTCCGGTTCCGCGGAGGCGTCGGTATCGCGTGCGCCGGCGAGGCGTTTCCACGAGGCGTTGCGGCGCAGGGTTTCGCTGGACTCGGGGGCGGCCGGTGTCTCGGTGATCAGCCCGCAGTGTTCGATCGCCTCGACCACGAAGGCCAGGGTGGGGGCCGCGGTCTTCTGCATGCAGTCCAGGTAGGAGCGCATCAGGTCCAGGGTCATCTCGGTCTTGCCGAAGTACAGCTCGCCAATCTCGATCAGGCGCTCGTACCAGTGCAGCGGTGACCAGGGGGCCCAGTTGGGGTGCTCGAAGCGGTTCTTTTCGCGCGCGGCCTGGGTGAAGACGTAGTGCGAGTAGCGGTTGTTCTCGCGCATCGAGCCTTCCAGCTTGTGCCGCAGCGACCGCCGCGTGGACTGGTAGTCGTCGAGGATGCTGAGACCGTCGTCCTGATCCGCGAACGCGACCCCCGAGAACTCGTACTGCGGGGGGTAGTCGTGGCTGCGGAAGTCCTCCATCAGGGCGTCCTGGAAGTCCCGGGTCACGCGCTTCTCGAACATGCGGAAGTCATTCGCCCACAGGAGGGGATTGCCCGTCACATTGCCCCAGGTGCGTCCGGCCTCCCATTCGTCGCGGGCCGTCGCCAGGCAGCGCTCCAGGTGTTCGATCACCCGGGGCACGACCATCTCGGCGAGCTGCTCTCGCTGCACGATCGACAGCCCGGCCATCCCGGTCCATTTGCCGGAGGCCTTGAGCGGCTGGCGGGAAGAACCAAGGAGGGTGTCTTGGTCGGCTGGCATGAGGCACTCCGGCGTGGGATCGTCGTCGCTGCGGGTCCATCGTCCCGCAAAATCGTGATGTGTGCACGGGTTCGGGGCGCCGAGCGTTAGCGATTCACGGCCGGCGCACTAACGGGCTGGCCTGGGGCGGGGCGTCTGGGTAGTGTAGAAAACAATACTGAAGGTGTGAGTTACGAGAGCGCCGGATGGCAAGCGGAGTGTTCCTGGCATGTCCTGGGGATTGATACAACAGGAGATTCCCGTCGCGGAGTTGCGGGTTGGCATGTACGTAAGCCAGCTCGACCGCCCGTGGCGGGATACGCCGTACTGGGTCGAGGGCATTCTGATCCGCTCGCAGGAGGACATCGACGAGCTGGCCCGCCATTGTCGCCACGTGTTCGTGGACCGGGAGAAGAGTGCCCCGGAGTCGCTGACCCGACTTGCGCCCGCCACCCGCGAAGCGGCGCTGACCGAAGCCGTTCCCGGTCGCGCCGAGGCGGCCCAGTTTCGGGGAATGACCGTCTACCGCGATCAGTGCAGCGTGGACGAGGAGTTCCCGGCCGCAAGCGAGGCCTGGGCCACGGCCGGTACCATTCTCGATCGCATCCGGACCGAGATGGAGCGCAATCCCGGGGTGCGCGTCGCGGCGGCGCGGGAGGCCTCGGAGGCGCTGCGCGAGAGCGTGGAGCGTAACCCCGATGCCCTGTTGCTGCTGGCCCGGTTGCGGGATTCCGGCGATGTCCTGTACGACCACTCCCTGCGGGTGTCCGTGCATCTGCTGGCGCTGGGACGGCACCTGGGGCTGGACCGCGGCGAGCTGTCGATCCTGGGGCTGGGCGGGCTGTTGATGGACGTGGGCAAGATGCAGTTGCCCCGAGCCTTGCTGGAGCGGGGAAAGCGGCTGTCCCCCAACGAGCGCCGCGAGATGCAGCGGCACGTGGAGTACGGCGAGCAGATCCTGCAGCGCTCCCACGGCATCCCCGATAAGGTCTGCGATATCGTCCTTCAGCATCACGAGCGCGAGGACGGTCGCGGCTATCCGCGGGGGCTGGTGGCCAACGAGATCAGCGCCTGCGCGCGGATGGCGGCGATCGTGGACTCCTACGAGGAACTGCTGGCGGATCGGCGCCTGGCGGGAACGCCCTTCGAGGCGCTCAAGGAACTGCGTGAGCATGGCCGCTGGGGATTGAACTCGGCGCTGGTCGACCAGTTCACGCACTGCGTGGGGCTGTTCCCGGTGGGCAGTCTTGTGGAGCTGGACAGCGGCGAGGTCGCCATCGTCCTGAGCCACCGGCGGACCCAGCGCTTCATGCCTCGGGTCATGCGCATCCTGGATCCGCAGCGTCAGCCTTACCCCGATCCGCTGGAACTCGACCTCGGGTCGACGGACCCGGAATCCGAGGGTGCGCAACGGCAGATCGTGCGCGATTTGCCGGCCGGGGCCTACGGAGTCGATCCTGCACGCTATTATCTCTAGAAAAGACTGAAAAAATGTCCGGTTTGGTTACAAGCGGCGGCCGGCGTCCCAGTGCCAGGTGAGTGGTTCCTGGTCCGCTACAGCGTTCGTGGCACACGGCCGGACCGAACGGATTCAGTCTTTTCCTGGAGGCGCCGCGCGGGCGCAATGCCGGAGCCCAGCGATGTTGTCGAATCTATCGGACTATCCAGCCTTTCTCGAACGCCTGCAGGCGGGTTGCGGTGCGCGTTCGCCGGCCCTGGCCGTGGTCGATCTGGAGGGCTTGGGCGATATTGATGCCGCCCTGGGTTATGACGTGACGGACCGGTTGCTGCGTCAGGCCGGCGAGGCCCTGGCGACCGCCTTGCCGGGCGGGTTCGTCGGGATGACGGGACGCCACCAGCTCGCCTGCATGCTGCCCCATGTGGACGGCAGCGGATTTGCCGAGCTGGCGGGCCACAAGATGCTGCGGGTGCTGGGCGAGCCTTTTCCCTGCGGCGAGCGCGAGGTGCTCCTGTGGCCGCGGGTCGGACTGGCCCTGTCCCGGGGCGGGCGCGCCGTAGCCCCGCCGACCCTGCTGGCCCAGGCCTGTGCGGCGATGCGCAAGGCTCGGCGTGAACGGGTCCGCCTGCGCCTGCATGCCCCCGACGCAGCCGAGACGATGCTGGAGGGTGTCGACCTGTGGTCGCAGCTGGGCGATGCGATCGAGGAGGGAGCCCTGCACCTCGAGTATCAGCCGCAGATCGCCCTGGCTTCGGGGCGGGTGGAATCGGCCGAGGCCCTGCTGCGCTGGGATCACCCGGAATATGGCGCGATCCGGCCGGACACCATGGTGCGGGCAGCGGAGGGAACCGATCTGATGCCGCGTCTGACCCACTGGGTCTTCAACACCGCGTTGCGCCAGTGCGCCGAATACCGCCAGGCCGGGCTGGACGTCGGGGTGTCGGTGAACTTTTCCGCGGATGATCTGCAGGAGCCGGAGGTGGTGGACCTGGTGGCCCAGTCGCTGGACCTCTGGGGCGTGCCACCCGAGCAGGTCACGATCGAACTGACCGAGACGGCGGTGATGGAGAGCCACGATGTCGCCCCACGCGAAGCCCTGGACAACATGAAGGAACTCGGGCTTCGTCTGTCCATGGACGACTTCGGTACCGGTTATTCGTCCATGGAGCGGCTGCTGCGCATGCCTCTGGATGAAGTTAAGATCGACATGACGTTTGTCCATGAGCTCACTGCCAGCCCCCCGCATCAGCGCATCGTGGAGTCCATGATCGGTCTCGGACAGAAACTGGGCCTGACGGTCGTGGCCGAAGGGGTCGAGGACGAAGACACGCTGGCCCGCCTGCGCGACATGGGCTGTGACTTGGTGCAGGGGTTTTACCTCGGCCGGCCGGCCCGCCTGGGACACTTCATGGAGCAGATGTTGCGGACGCGCGATTGACAACGCTGGCCTGATGCGTTCGCTGCCTATCCTGTCGATCGTGAACGCAGGTACAGGTGGATCACGATCCAGTCGTACAGGGCGTGGGTGACGATGACCACCAGCAGGTTGCCGGTGAGGTGGTACAGGACCCCGAGGTACAGCCCGATGATCGTGGCGAACACGAAATACAGGCGGCTGATCGAATGGGCCAGTCCAAAGATCACCGCGGCGGCGACGATGGCCCACTCGGCGGACCAGCGTTCGGTCAGCCACCCCTGCAGCACACCCCGCACCAGCAGTTCCTCGCCCACGCCCGCGAGGATGGAGATCAGCAGCACGGCACCGGGCAGGGCGTGCCGAAAGAGCTGGTGCACAAAATCCCGCACCTGATCGGCCAGGGCACGATAGGGCTCCCAGCCACTGATGGCGAGCGCGCCCAGCAGGATCAGCATGGGCAGTACGGCGAGGGCGCCCAGGGCGGCGGCGTCCAGGCTCCACTCGATCCGCTCGGCCAGCGGGATCCCGGCAACGCGGGCCAGGATCAGGGCGAGCGGGATCAGCGCGGCCTGAAAGACCAGGCCGGCCAGCAATGGGTGCCGCGCGATGGCCTTACGCAGGCTCATGGCAGGGTGGACGGATTCATTCGCGAGAGGATGCCCGATCCCGGGGGCGGTTGTCCCGCACGAAAAAAACCCGCGCCGCCGGACGGGCGGGCGCGGGGTGGAGTGAAGGCCCTGGATGGCCCGTGGCGGTCGTCAGGTCTTGGCTTCCTCGATGCGGATCAGGGCCAGTTCGTGGAACAGCCCCTTCATCAGGCTGATGCACATCAGCAGCAGCACGATGACGAATGGCAGGCCGGTACTGACCGCCCCGGCCTGCAGGGCGTTGAGGGCCGCGGCCCCGCCAACCGCCAGCAGGACACCGGCGACCACGCCCTCGGTGGTGGCCCAGAACAGGCGCTGGGACTGCGGGGCATCGGTCTTGCCGCCCGAGGTGATGGAATCGATCACCAGCGAACCGGAATCCGACGAGGTGATGAAGAACACCAGCACCAGGGCGATGGCCAGGAACGAGGTGATCGCCGTGAACGGCAGGTGTTCCAGCATCTGGAACAGCGCCAGCGACGAGTCGGAGATGCCGTCGGCCAGGGCGCCGATCCCCTCGCGTGCCTGGTCCAGGCCGGAGCCGCCGAAGGCGCTCATCCAGATCACCGTGACCAGGGTCGGCACCAGCAAGACGGCGGTGACGAACTGG
>NZ_AUDT01000024.1:0-16203 GCF_000425605.1 Thioalkalivibrio sp. ALE17 | reverse complement strand
AGCAGGTCGCGAACTTCCATCTCGACCAGCTCCAGCAGCTCCGGATCGTCGACCATGTCGGCCTTGTTCAGGAACACCACGATGTACGGCACACCCACCTGACGCGCCAGCAGGATGTGCTCGCGGGTCTGCGGCATCGGGCCATCGGCCGCCGACACCACCAGGATCGCGCCGTCCATCTGCGCCGCACCCGTGATCATGTTCTTCACATAGTCCGCGTGCCCGGGACAGTCGACGTGCGCATAGTGGCGAATGTCGCTTTCGTATTCGACGTGCGCGGTCGCAATCGTGATCCCGCGCGCCTTCTCTTCCGGCGCATTGTCGATCTGGTCAAACGCACGGGCTTCGCTCCCGTACTTCTTGCCCAGCACCGCCGTCATCGCCGCCGTCAGCGTCGTTTTCCCATGGTCCACATGACCAATCGTCCCCACATTCACATGCGGCTTCTTACGCTCGAACTTTTCCTTGGACACAGCTCAAACCTCTTGCAGTTCTTTCAAATAACGCGAATTCGGTATCAGGACGCCTTGGCGGCAACCGCCTCGGCGATCTGGGCGGGGGCCTCGGCGTACTTCTCGAATTCCATCGAGTAGGTCGCGCGGCCCTGGCTCATCGAGCGCAGCTGGGTCGAGTAGCCGAACATCTCGGACAGCGGCACCTCGGCCTTCAGCAGCTTCTGGCCGGCCACGTCTTCCATGCCCTTCACCAGACCCCTGCGGCGATTAAGGTCGCCCATCACGTCGCCCATGTACTCCTCGGGCGTCTCGACCTCGACCTTCATCATCGGCTCGAGCAGCACGGCACCCGCCTTCAGGGCGCCTTCCTTGAAGGCCATCGAACCGGCCACCTTGAACGCCATCTCGTTGGAGTCGACGTCATGGTAGGAACCGTCGAACAGGGTGACCTTGACGTCCTCGACCGGATACCCGGCGAGCACACCGTTGGCCATCTGTTCTTCGATGCCCTTGGAGACGGCCGGGATGTAATCCTTCGGCACCACACCACCCACGATGGCGTTCTCGAACTTGTAGCCTTCGCCCGGCTCCAGCGGCTCGATGCGGATCCAGACGTGACCGTACTGTCCGCGACCACCGGACTGGCGCACGAACTTGCCTTCCTGTTCGACCGTCTTGCGGATGGTCTCGCGGTAGGCCACCTGGGGCTGACCCACGTTCGCCTCGACCTTGAATTCCCGCTTCATGCGGTCGACCAGCACCTCCAGGTGCAGCTCGCCCATGCCGGAGATGATGGTCTGCCCGGATTCCTCGTCGGTCCGCACGCGGAACGACGGATCTTCCTGCGCCAGCTTGTTCAGCGCGATACCCATCTTTTCCTGGTCGGTCTTGGTTTTCGGCTCGACCGCGATGGAGATCACCGGATCCGGGAACTCCATGCGCTCCAGTTCGACCGGGTCGTTCGGGTCGCACAGCGTGGTCCCGGTGTACAGGTCCTTCAAACCGACCACGGCGCCGATGTCACCCGCGCGCAGCTCCTTGATCTCCTCGCGGGAGTTCGAGTGCATCTGCAGGATGCGGCCGATGCGCTCGCGTCGATTGTTCTGCGTGTTCAGGACCGAGTCGCCGGCCGACAGCACGCCAGAGTAGACGCGCACGAAGGTCAGCGAGCCGACGTAGGGGTCGGTCATGATCTTGAACGCCAGCGCGGCGAACGGCTCGTCATCGGAGGCGTGCTTCTCGACCGGCTCCTCGGTGCCGGCCTTGACGCCCTTGATGGCCTTGACCTCTTCCGGCGACGGCAGGTACTCGACGACCGCGTCGAGCATCGCCTGCACACCCTTGTTCTTGAACGCGGAGCCGCACAGCATCGGCACGATCTCGAGCTCGATGGTGCGGTGGCGCAGCGCAGACTTGATCTCTTCCTCGCTGAGGGTGCCCTCGTTGAGGTACTTATCCATCAGCTCTTCGTTGGCCTCGGCGGCCGCCTCGAGCATGTTCTCGCGCCACTTCTCGGCGTCGGCCTTCAGCTCGTCCGGAATATCCTTGTACTCGAAGGAGATCCCGAAGTTGTCCTCGTCCCAGTAGATGGCCTGCATCTTCACCAGGTCGATCACGCCCTTGAACTGGTCCTCCGCGCCGATCGGCAGCTGGATCGGGACCGGGTTCGCCTGCAGGCGCTCCTTCATCTGTTCATAGACGCGCAGGAAGTCGGCGCCGGCGCGGTCCATCTTGTTGACGAACGCCATACGCGGCACGGCGTACTTGGTCGCCTGGCGCCACACGGTCTCGGACTGCGGCTGCACACCACCGACCGCGCAATACACCATGACCGCGCCGTCGAGCACACGCATGGAGCGCTCGACCTCGATGGTGAAGTCCACGTGCCCGGGGGTATCGATGATATTCACCCGGTGCTCGTCGAACTGCTTGGCCATGCCGGACCAGAAGCTGGTGGTCGCCGCGGAAGTGATGGTGATCCCGCGCTCCTGCTCCTGCTCCATCCAGTCCATCACGGCTGCACCGTCATGCACCTCGCCGATCTTGTGCGACAGACCGGTGTAGAACAGGATGCGTTCGGTCGTCGTCGTCTTGCCGGCGTCGATGTGCGCGCTGATCCCGATGTTCCGGTAGCGCTTAAGTGGGGTCTTGCGTGCCACGGTGAGCCTCTCTAAACAGATTTACCAGCGGAAATGGGCGAACGCCTTGTTCGCTTCCGCCATGCGGTGAGTGTCTTCGCGCTTCTTCACGGCGGAGCCCTTGCTGTCGGCGGCGTCCATCAGTTCGCCAGCCAGCTTCAGGGCCATGGTCCGTTCGCCACGCTTGCGGGCGGCCTCGACCACCCAGCGCATCGCCAGCGCGTCCTGACGCACCGAGCGGACTTCCACAGGAACCTGATAGGTCGCACCTCCGACGCGGCGCGACTTGACCTCGACGCGCGGACGGATGTTGTCCAGGGCACGCTCCAGCGCGCCCATCCCGTCGCCCTGCTTGGACTCGATCTGGTCCAGGGCGCCGTACACGACCTGTTCGGCGACGGACTTCTTGCCGTCGCGCATGACCGTGTTGATGAACTTGGCCAGGCGCTCGCTTCCGAACTTCGGGTCGGGGAGGATGTGACGCTTGGGGGCAGCTGCTCTTCTAGACATGTTTCAGTTCCCGGACTGGATCTCGGTTAGGATTTCTTGGGACGCTTGGTGCCGTACTTGGACCGGCCCTGGGCACGCTTCTGCACGCCCTGGGTATCCAGGCTGCCGCGCACCGTGTGGTAGCGCACACCCGGGAGGTCCTTCACGCGGCCGCCCCGGATCAGGACCACCGAGTGCTCCTGCAGGTTGTGGCCTTCCCCACCGATGTAGCTACTGACTTCGTAGCCATTGGTCAGCCGCACGCGCGCAACCTTGCGCAGCGCCGAGTTCGGCTTTTTCGGGGTGGTCGTGTAGACACGGGTGCAGACCCCGCGCTTCTGCGGGGAACCCTGCAGCGCCGGCACATCGCTCTTTTCGACGGGGCGCTTGCGGGGCTTGCGTACCAACTGGTTGATCGTGGCCATGAAACCCTTTCTCCTAGCCTAAAAATAACGACAGGCCGGCGCCGAGACCGGCCTGTCGAGGGAGCGGAATTCTAATCGCCGCCCCCGTGAGTGTCAAGATGGGACGGGTCACTCGGACCCGTCTTCCGCGGTACCCGGATCGGTGGTGGCGGGCTCGGACTCGGCGGTGGCCGCCTGGGTCTCTTCGACCGCCTCGAACTCGGGCATTTCCAGCGCGCGCTTGCGACGGCGCTCCTTGTGGTAGGCGAGGCCCGTCCCGGCGGGGATCAGGCGCCCGACAATCACGTTCTCCTTCAGACCGCGCAGGTCGTCGCGGGCGCCACGGGTGGACGCTTCGGTCAGCACGCGGGTGGTCTCCTGGAAGGAGGCCGCGGAGATGAACGACTCGGTGACCAGCGAGGCCTTGGTGATCCCGAGCAGCACGCGCTCGTAGGTCGCCGGCTGCTGGTCTGCACCCAGTTGTTCGTTCTCCTCGAGGACACGCACGCGATCGACCTGGTCCCCGGCGAGGAACTTGGTATCGCCGGCGTCCACGATGTTCACCTTGCGCATCATCTGGCGGACGATCACCTCGATGTGCTTGTCGTTAATCTTCACGCCCTGCAGGCGGTAGACGTCCTGGATCTCCTGCACCTGGTACTCGGCCAGGGTGGTGACACCGCGCAGGCGCAGGATGTCGTGCGGATCCAGCTCGCCATCGACTACGACCTCGCCACGCTCCACGCGCTCGCCCTCGAAGACGTTCACGGTCCGCAGCTTCGGGATCAGCATCTCGACCGGGTCGCCCTTGTCCGGGGTGATCACCAGGCGCTGCTTGCCCTTGGTCTCCTTGCCGAACGACACGGTACCCGAGATCTCCGCCAGCACCGCCGGCTCCTTCGGACGGCGTGCCTCGAACAGGTCGGCCACGCGGGGCAGACCCCCGGTGATGTCACGGGTCTTGGAGGACTCCTGCGGCAGGCGCGCGATGACGTCACCGACCTCGACCCGGGCGTTGTCCTCCAGGTTGAAGATCGCGTTGGCCGGCAGCATGTACTGCGCGGGCATGTCGGTGCCCGGGATGTACACCTCGTTGCCGTCGTCGTCCAGCAGCTTGACCGTCGGGCGCAGGTCCTTTCCGGCCGACGAGCGGCTCTTCGGATCCAGCACCACGTTGGACGACAGCCCGGTGAACTCGTCGGTCTCCTTGGTGACGGTGACGTTCTCGACGAAATCCGCCAGACGGATGTTACCGGCCACCTCAGTGACAATCGGATGGGTATGCGGATCCCAGGTCGCGACCTCCTGGCCGGCCTCGACGGTGTCGCCATCATGGACCGTGATGGTCGCGCCGTACGGGATCTTGTAACGCTCGCGCTCACGGCCCTGATCGTCGATCACGCCCAGCTCGCCGGAACGCGATACCGCGACCAGGTTACCGGCCTTGTTGGTGACCGTCTTCAGGTTGTGCAGACGCGCGGCCCCGGAGTTCTTCACCTGGATCGCGCTGACCGTCACCGCGCGGCTCGCGGCCCCGCCGATGTGGAAGGTACGCATGGTCAGCTGGGTACCCGGCTCGCCGATCGACTGCGCGGCGATGACGCCCACGGCCTCCCCGGCGTTGACCTCGTGGCCACGGGCCAGATCACGCCCGTAGCACTTGGCGCAGATGCCCTGGCGGGTCTCGCAGGTGATCGCCGAACGCACCAGCACCTCGTCCACCGACGCGCCGTCCAGGGTGTCCACCATGGCCTCGTCCAGCAGGGTGCCCGCGGGCACCAGCACCTCGTCGGTGCCCGGGCGGAGCACGTCCACCGCGGTGGTACGCCCCAGCACGCGATCGCGCAGCGGCTCCACGACGTCGCCACCCTCGATGATCGGCTTCATCAACAGGCCCTGCTCGGTGCCGCAATCCGGCTCGGTCACCACAACGTCCTGGGAGACATCCACCAGGCGACGGGTCAGGTAACCCGAGTTCGCGGTCTTCAGCGCGGTATCGGCCAGGCCCTTGCGCGCCCCGTGGGTCGAGATGAAGTACTGCAGGACGTTCAGACCCTCGCGGAAGTTCGCGGTGATCGGCGTCTCGATGATGGAGCCGTCCGGCTTGGCCATCAGGCCGCGCATGCCGGCCAGCTGTCGGATCTGCGCGGCGGAACCACGCGCGCCGGAATCGGCCATCATGAAGATCGAGTTGAACGAGTTCTGCTCGACCGTCTCGCCGTCCTTGTTGGTGACCTGCTCCTTGCCGAGGCGCTCCATCATGGCCTTGGCGACCTGGTCATTGCAGTGCGACCAGATATCCACGACCTTGTTGTAGCGCTCGCCCTTGGTGACGAGACCCGAGGCGTACTGGTCCTCGATCTCCTTCACCTGGTCCTCGGCGCCCTGCAGGATCGGGTGCTTCTCGTCCGGGATCACCATGTCGTCGGCGCAGAAAGACACGCCGGCACGGGTGGAGTAGTAGAAGCCCGCGTACATCAGCTGGTCCGCGAACACGACCGTGTCCTTCAGGCCCAGGCGGCGGTAGCAGGAGTTGATCAGCCCGGAGATCGCCTTCTTGTTCAGCTCGCGGTCGATCAGCTCGAACGGCAGGCCCTTGGGCATGATGCGCGACAGGATCGCGCGACCGACCGTGGTCTCCACGCGCATGGACGGCAGCGCTTCGCCCTCGGCGACGTCGGCCATGGTGTCCGCGATGCGCACGGTGATGCGCGCATGCAGGTCCACCTGCTTGTGCTCGTAGGCGCGGTGCACCTCGTCCACGTCGGAGAAGGTCATCCCTTCGCCCTTGGCGTTGACCTTCTCGCGCGACAGGTAGTACAGACCCAGCACGATATCCTGCGACGGCACGATGATCGGCTCGCCGTTGGCCGGGGACAGCACGTTGTTGGAGGACAGCATCAGCGTGCGCGCCTCCAGCTGGGCCTCCAGCGACAGCGGCACGTGCACGGCCATCTGGTCACCGTCGAAGTCGGCGTTGAACGCGGCACAGACTAGCGGGTGCAGCTGGATCGCCTTGCCCTCGATCAGCACCGGTTCGAAGGCCTGGATGCCCAGGCGGTGCAGGGTCGGGGCGCGGTTCAGCATGACCGGGTGCTCGCGGATCACCTCTTCGAGGATGTCCCAGACCTCGGGGCCTTCCTTCTCGACCGCCTTCTTGGCGGCCTTGATGGTGGTGGCCAGGCCTCGACGCTGCAGCTTGCCGAAGATGAACGGCTTGAACAGTTCCAGCGCCATGCGCTTGGGCAGGCCGCACTGGTGCAGACGCAGGGTCGGGCCGACCACGATCACGGAACGACCGGAGTAGTCGACGCGCTTGCCCAGCAGGTTCTGGCGGAAGCGGCCCTGCTTGCCCTTGATCATGTCGGCCAGGGACTTCAGCGGGCGCTTGTTGGTGCCGGTGATCGCACGACCGCGACGGCCGTTGTCCAGCAGCGCGTCCACGGACTCCTGCAGCATGCGCTTTTCGTTGCGCACGATGATGTCCGGGGCGTTCAGCTCCAGCAGGCGGCGCAGACGGTTGTTGCGGTTGATCACCCGGCGATACAGGTCGTTCAGGTCGGAGGTCGCGAAGCGGCCACCGTCCAGCGGCACCAGCGGGCGCAGGTCCGGCGGCAGCACCGGCAGGACCTTCATGATCATCCACTCCGGCTTGTTGCCGGACTCGAGGAAGGACTCGACCAGCTTGAGCCGCTTGCCCAGACGCTTGATCTTGGTCTCGGAGCCGGTCTCAGCCAGCTCCTGGCGCAGCTTGGCGGCCTCGGCCGGCAGATCCATTTCCTTCAGCAGGCTCAGCACGGCCTCTGCGCCCATCAGCGCGGTGAAGTCGTCGCCGTGCTCCTCCATGGCTTCGAGGTATTCCTCGTCGGTCAGGAGCTGGCGCTTCTCGAGCGTGGTGAAACCCGGATCGGTCACGATGAAGGACTCGAAGTAGAGCACCTTCTCGATGTCCTTCAGGGTCATGTCCAGCAGCAGGCCGATGCGGGACGGCAGGCTCTTCAGGTACCAGATGTGCGCAACCGGCGAGGCCAGGTCGATATGCCCCATGCGCTCGCGGCGCACCTTGGTCTGGGTAACCTCGACGCCGCACTTCTCGCAGACCACGCCGCGATGCTTCAGGCGCTTGTACTTGCCGCACAGGCACTCGTAGTCCTTCACCGGCCCGAAGATCTTCGCGCAGAACAGGCCGTCACGCTCCGGCTTGAAGGTCCGGTAGTTGATGGTCTCCGGCTTCTTCACCTCGCCAAAGGACCAGGAACGGATCTGGTCCGAGGACGCCAGGCCGATGCGGATCGCATCGAACTCTTCCGGCTGGCTCTGCTGCTTGAACAGATTCAGGAGGTCTTTCATTCGCTTGCCTCACAAACTTGGTTTCGAGGGGCGCGCACGCCCCGTCGGATCACAATCGGATCGGAGAAGATCAGTCCTGCTCGAGCTCGATATTGATGCCGAGCGCCTTGATCTCCTTCATGAGCACGTTGAACGACTCGGGGACGTTGGCCTCCATGTGGTGCTCACCGTCAACGATGTTCTTGTACATCTTGTTACGGCCCTGCACGTCGTCCGCCTTCACCGTCAGCATCTCCTGCAGGGTGTAGGCGGCGCCGTAGGCCTCCAGTGCCCAGACCTCCATTTCGCCGAAGCGCTGACCGCCGAACTGCGCCTTGCCGCCCAGCGGCTGCTGGGTGACCAGCGAGTACGGGCCGGTGGAACGCGCATGCATCTTGTCGTCCACCAGGTGGTTCAGCTTCAGCATGTGCATGTAGCCCACGGTAACCGGGCGATCGAATTCGTCGCCGGTGCGGCCATCGTAGAGCTGGGCCTGCCCGGTCTCGGGCAGGTCCGCCAGGCGCAGCATCTCCTTGATCTCGGCCTCTTCGGCACCGTCGAATACCGGCGTCGCCATCGGCACGCCACCGCGCAGGTTCCTGCACAGGGTGATGATCTCGGCATCCGACATGGAGTCGAGCTCCACCTTGCGCTCGCGGTGGTTGTAGATCTTGTCGAGGAACTCGCGCAGCTTCGCGATCTCGGCCTGCGCCTCGAGCATGCGGTTGATCTTGTCGCCCAGGCCCTTGGCGGCCCACCCGAGGTGAACCTCCAGCACCTGCCCGACGTTCATGCGCGAGGGCACGCCCAGCGGGTTCAGCACCACGTCGACCGGGGTCCCGTCCTCGAGGAACGGCATGTCCTCTTCCGGCACGATCATCGAGATCACGCCCTTGTTGCCGTGGCGACCGGCCATCTTGTCGCCCGGCTGCAGGCGACGCTTCACGGCCACGTACACCTTGACCATCTTCTGCACGCCCGGCGGCAGGTCGTCACCCGCGGCCAGCTTCGCCTTCTGGTGCTCGAACTTCTTCTCGAACGCCTCGTGCTGGTCCTGGATCTGACGACCAAGGTCCTCCAGCTGGGAGTTGACTGCGTCGTCCTTCAGCCGCACCTCGAACCACTTGTCGCGGGACAGGCCCTGCAGGTACTTCTTGGTGACCTTGGAGCCGTCACCCAGGCCGTCCGGTCCGCCGGCGGCGGTCTTGTTGACCAGCAGCTTCTCCACGCGGGCGTAGATATCGTCCTCGTAGATGCGCAGCTGGTCCTTCAGGTCCTTCTGCACGGCGGCGAGATCGTCGGCCTCGATCGACTTGGCGCGGGCGTCCTTCTCCACACCGTCGCGGGTGAACACGCGCACGTCGATCACCGTACCCTCGATGCCGGACGGCACACGCAGGGAGGTGTCCTTCACGTCGGAGGCCTTCTCGCCGAAGATCGCCCTCAGGAGCTTCTCTTCCGGCGTCAGCTGGGTCTCGCCCTTCGGCGTGACCTTGCCCACCAGGATGTCACCCGGATTCACCTCGGCGCCGACATACACGACGCCGGACTCGTCCAGCTTGTTCAGCAGGGACTCGGAGACGTTCGGGATATCCGCGGTGATCTCTTCCTGGCCCAGCTTGGTGTCGCGGGCGACACAGTTGAGCTCCTCGATATGGATGGTGGTGTAGCGGTCCTCCTGCACCACGCGCTCCGAGATCAGGATCGAGTCCTCGAAGTTGTAGCCGTTCCACGGCATGAACGCGACCATCATGTTCTGGCCCAGCGCCAGCTCGCCCATGTCGGTGGACGAGCCGTCCGCGATCGCGTCGCCCCGGGCGATCTCGTCGCCCACCGCGACCAGCGGCCGCTGGTTGATGGAGGTGTTCTGGTTGGAACGCGAGTACTTGGTCAGGTTGTAGATGTCCACGCCCGGCTCGCCGGCGACGGTCTCGTCGTCGTTGACCCGGACCACCACTCGACCGGCATCGACCGAGTCCACAGTCCCGCCGCGCTTGGCGACGATCGCGGAGCCGGAGTCGATGGCGACGGCGCGCTCGATGCCGGTGCCCACCAGCGGCTTGTCGGCACGCAGGCACGGCACGGCCTGACGCTGCATGTTCGCACCCATCAGGGCGCGGTTCGCGTCATCGTGCTCCAGGAACGGCAGCAGCGCGGCCGCCACCGACACGATCTGCTTCGGCGAGATATCCATGTACTGGATCTTGTCCGGAGTCGAGATCGTGAACTCTTCCTGGTGGCGGCAGGAGACGAGGTCATCGCTCAGGCGGCCCTCGTCGTCCATGGCCGCGTTCGCCTGAGCGATCACGTACTGGCTTTCCTCGATCGCGGAGAGGTAAACGATCTCCTCGGTGACCTTGCCGTCCGCAACCTTCCGGTACGGCGTCTCCAGGAAGCCGTAGCGGTTGGTGCGGGCGTACACCGCCAGCGAGTTGATCAGGCCGATGTTCGGACCTTCCGGGGTCTCGATCGGGCAGACGCGACCGTAGTGCGTCGGATGCACGTCGCGCACCTCGAAGCCGGCACGTTCGCGGGTCAGGCCGCCCGGGCCCAGCGCGGAGATGCGGCGCTTGTGGGTGACCTCGGACAGCGGGTTGTTCTGGTCCATGAACTGCGACAGCTGGCTGGATCCGAAGAACTCCTTGACCGCGGCCGCCACCGGCTTGGCGTTGATCAGCTCCTGCGGCATCAGGCCCTCGCTCTCGGCGACGGTCAGACGTTCCTTGACCGCGCGCTCGACCCGCACCAGGCCCAGACGGAACTGGTTCTCGGCCATCTCGCCCACGCTGCGGATGCGGCGGTTGCCCAGGTGGTCGATGTCGTCGGTGCGGCCGTTGCCGTTGCGCAGGTCGATCAGGACCTTCAGCACATCCAGGATGTCCTCCGGCGACAGCACGCCCTCGCCCTCGTCGGTCTCGCGACCCACGCGACGGTTGAACTTCATGCGGCCTACGGCGGAGAGGTCGTAGCGATCCTCGGAGAAGAACAGGTTGGAGAACAGGTTCTCCGCGGCGTCCTTGGTCGGCGGCTCGCCCGGGCGCATCACGCGGTAGATCTCGACCTGCGCCTCCAGCTGCGTCTTGGTCGGGTCCAGACGCAGGGTGTCCGACATGTACGGACCATGGTCGTAGTCGTTGGTGTAGATCGTCTGCAGGGTCTTCACACCCTCGGCGCGCAGCTTGTCCAGCAGTTCCTGGGTCAGCGCGTCGTTGGCGCCGGCGATCAGTTCGCCGGTGGACTCGTCCACCACGCCCTTGGCCAGCACCCGACCCAGCAGGTATTCGTCCGGCACCCGCAGGGTGCTGATGCCGGCCTTCTCGATCTCCCGGATGTGACGGGGGGTGATGCGGCGACCCGCCTCGACGATGACCTTGTCACCGTCGGTGATATCCACCACGGCGGTCTCGCCGCGCATGCGCTCGGGGATCAGGTCCAGCTCGCCACCATCCTCGTCGAGGGTGAGCTGGTTGAATTCGAAAAAGGTGGCCAGGATCTCTTCGGTATCCATGCCCAGTGCGCGCAGCAGGATCGACGCCGGCAGCTTGCGGCGACGGTCGATGCGCACGTATACCCCGTCCTTGGCGTCGAACTCGAAGTCCAGCCAGGAACCGCGGTACGGAATGATGCGGGCGTTATAGAGCAGCTTCTGCGCGCTGCCCTGCGTCTTGCCCTTGTCGCTGTCGAAGAACACACCGGGGGAGCGGTGCAGCTGCGACACGATCACGCGTTCGGTGCCATTGATGACGAAGGTGCCGTTCTCGGTCATGAGCGGCATCTCGCCCATGTAGACCTCCTGCTCCTTGACCTCCTTGACCACGGTGGAGCCCGCCGGGGCTTCCTTGTCGTGGATCACGAGGCGCAGCAGCACGCGCAGCGGGGCCGCATAGGTCACGCCACGGATCTGGCATTCCTTCACGTCGAACATCGGCTCGCCCAGGCGGTAGCTCACGTACTCGAGCTGGACATGACCGGAATAGCTGACGATGGGGAATACCGACTGAAACGCCGCGTGCAGGCCCAGGGGATCACGCCCGTCCGGCGCTTGGTCCGCCTGCAGGAAATCCCGATAGGACGTCAACTGGGTCTCGAGCAGGTACGGGACGTCGAGGATCTGGGGACGCTTCCCGAAGTCCTTGCGGATACGTTTCTTTTCGGTATAACTGAGGGCCATGGCTTACCTCGGAGGCTAGCTGAACAACGCGGAACAAAACCCGCGCCACCACGGGCTGAGGCTGACGACCAAACGGCCGCCAGCCTCAGGGCTTCGTGATGTACACGAAAACAACAGGCGCAAGCGCCTTCTTACTTCAGTTCGACGGTGGCGCCCGCTTCTTCCAGTTCCGTCTTCATCTTCTCGGCCTCTTCCTTCGGCGCGCCTTCCTTCACGGTCGCCGGCACGCCTTCGACCATTTCCTTGGCTTCCTTCAGACCCAGCCCGGTCAGGCCGCGCACGACCTTGATCACGCCGACCTTGTTGTCGCCGAAGCTGGACATCACGACGTCGAACTCGTCCTTGGCTTCGGCGGCGGCGGCTTCACCACCACCGGCAGCGGCCGGGGCGGCCGCGACGGCGGCAGCGGCGGACACGCCGAACTTCTCTTCCATCTCGCTGATCAGGTCCACGATCTCGAGGACCGTCATGTTGCCGATGGCTTCCAGGATATCTTCTTTCGAAACGGCCATTTCTAACTCTCCTAACGGGTCGTACCCGAATTCATTCAGTACTTGCTGCAGAAAAAGGCGGTAAGGGTTCAGGCTGCCTGTTTCTGGTCACGGATTGCTGCAACGGTACGCACCAGCTTGCCGGGGACTTCGTTCACCGTACGGGCGAACTTGTCGAGCGGCGCCTTCATGGTGGCGAGAAGCTGCGCAAGGGCCTCTTCACGCGTCGGCAGGCTCGCGAGGCGATCGAGATCGTTCGCCCCCATGAGCTGCCCACCAAAGGACACCAGCCGGACCTTCAGCTGATCGTTCTCCTTGGCGAAGTCCTTCACCAGGCGCGCGGCGGAGCTGGGCTCCTCTTCACTGAAGGCCAGGATCAGCGGGCCATGCAGCTCGGGCTGCATGCACTCGAAATCCGTACCCTCAATGGCACGCTTGGCGAGGTTGTTCTTCACCACTCGCAGATAGACACCGGAGGACCGTGCCTGCCGACGCAGGTCGGTCATCTGCGCTACCGAGAGACCCCGATATTCCGCGGCGACCGCGGAATGTGCCGAGGCAGCAACCGTAGCCAGTTCCGAGACAATCACCTTCTTGTCATCGAGATTCAAAGCCACGTTGACTCTCCTCTAGTAAGACCACCCGGAGGCGGTCGTGAAACCGGGCGAACCCGGTACTGCGGTGCTCCCGTCGCAGGTACTTCCTGAATCGGGTGACACCATCTGCGCAGGCTGAGGTATTAAGCCGGGCCCGAAGGCCCCGCGCCTGCGGTCTTGGATGGCGTGCCGCTTGCGCGACAGCCGACCAAAAACCGAATGTTGTTGCTCAGAGGCTCAGCGAGCCCTGATCGACCTTGACGCCCGGACCCATGGTGGTCGACACCACCACGCCCTTGACGTACTGACCCTTGGAGGTCGCCGGCTTCATCTTGACCAGATCGGCCAGCAGGGCGTTCAGGTTCTCGGCAAGCGCACTGGATTCGAAATCCGCCGCGCCGATCGTGCAGTGCACGATGCCGCCCTTGTCGGTCCGATAGCGCACCTGGCCGCCCTTGGCGTTGGTCACCGCGGTGGCCACATCGGGGGTCACGGTGCCGACCTTCGGGTTCGGCATCAGGCCGCGCGGCCCGAGGATCTGGCCCAGCTGACCGACCACGCGCATCGCGTCCGGGGAGGCGATCACCACGTCGAAGTCCATCTGACCGGCCTTCACCTGTTCGGCAAGGTCGTCCATGCCGACCACGTCCGCGCCGGCTTCCTTCGCCGCATCGGCGTTGGCACCCTGGGTGAACACGGCCACGCGAACGGTCTTGCCGTTGCCGTGCGGCAGCACGGTGGAACCACGCACCACCTGATCGGACTTGCGCGGATCAACGCCCAGGTTCACGGCGACATCGACCGACTCGCGGAACTTGGCCTTGGGCAGGTCCCGCAGGAGATCAAAGGCCTCGGTCACCGGATACAGACGAGTCGGCTCGACCTTCTCGCGGATGGCCTGCATACGCTTGGAAAGCTTTGCCATGTCAGAGACCCTCCACTTCGAGGCCCATACTACGGGCACTACCGGCAATGGTACGGACCGCGGCATCCAGATCCGCCGCCGTCAGGTCGGGTTCCTTGGTCTTCGCGATCTCTTCCAGCTGGGCACGGGTGACCGTACCCACCTTGTTGGTGTTCGGCTGACCGGACCCGGACTGGATGCCCGCGGCCTTCTTCAGCAGGATCGCCGCCGGCGGCGTCTTGGTGATGAACGTGAAGCTGCGATCGGCGTACACGGTGATAACCACCGGGATCGGCAGACCGGGCTCCATTTCCTGGGTCTGCGCGTTGAACGCCTTGCAGAACTCCATGATGTTCACACCGCGCTGACCCAGCGCGGGGCCCACGGGCGGGCTCGGGTTGGCCTTGCCGGCCGGGACCTGAAGCTTGATATACGCTTCGATTTTCTTTGCCATGAGAACTCCCTCGGGTGCGAACGCCTCGCGGCTCCCCGATCAGCAGGTAACG
Organism: Thioalkalivibrio sp. ALE17; assembly: GCF_000425605.1. Lineage (NCBI taxonomy): Bacteria > Pseudomonadati > Pseudomonadota > Gammaproteobacteria > Chromatiales > Ectothiorhodospiraceae > Thioalkalivibrio > Thioalkalivibrio sp. ALE17. The sequence goes on along the minus strand of NZ_AUDT01000024.1, from coordinate 1,720 downwards.
ACGCTTGCGCGTCGGTCAGGTTTTCTCGACTTGGTGGAACTCCAGTTCCACGGGCGTCGAGCGGCCGAAAATCTGGACCGCCACCAGCAGGCGGCTCTTGTCGTAGTTGACCTCTTCGACCACGCCGTTGAAGTCGTTGAACGGCCCATCGATCACGCGCACCATCTCGCCCACCTCGAACAGGACCTTCGGGCGCGGCTTCTCGGCGCCTTCCTGCATGCGCTGCAGGATGGCGTCGGCTTCCTTGTCGCTAATCGGCGCCGGGCGATCGGCCGTCCCGCCGATAAAGCCGAGCACGCGCGGCACGGCCTTCACCAGGTGCCAGGCCTCGTCGTTCAGGTCCATCTGCACCAGCACGTAGCCGGGGAAGAACTTGCGCTCGCTCTTGCGCTTCTGGCCGTCCTTCATCTCGACGACCTCCTCGGTGGGCACGAGGATCTCGCCAAAGTGGTCCTGCATGCCGAAGCGCTCGATGCGCTCCTCCAGGGACCGCTTCACCTGCGCCTCGAAACCCGAGAATGCCTGTACGACGTACCAGCGTAGTGCCATGGTCGAGAATCCTGATGCTTATCCGATGAACCGACTGATGCCCCAGCCCAGGAACATGTCCAGGAGCCAGAGGAAGATCCCCACCAGGATCACGACAGCAATGACGATCAGCGTGGTCTGGGTCGTCTCGACGCGGGTGGGCCACACCATCTTGCGCACCTCGGTGCGCGCGTTGCCCATGAAGCCGGCGAGCTGGCTGCCCTTGGCGGTCGTCATCCCGATGCCGATGGCGACCCCCACAACGGCGAGCAGCCCGAGGACGCGAATCAGAGTGGATTCGTCCTGGAACCAATAGAAGCCCATGACGCCGGCAATCAGCAGCGCCACGGCCACCGCGAGCTTGACGGTATCAAGCACGCCGGTCTGTTCCGATTGTTCACTCATGAATACGTATCACCCGGTGCTGCCGCCATCCGGAAGATGGCAGGCCAGGAGGGACTCGAACCCCCAACCTGCGGTTTTGGAGACCGCTGCTCTGCCAATTGAGCTACTGGCCTATAAATCGAATCGACAAGAAACAAACGCGAGAGACGACGCACCCGGCGCCGCCTCTCGCGGTGGATCTGTCAACTTGTCTACTGTATCACTCGATGATCTTGGAGACGACGCCGGCGCCGACGGTGCGGCCACCTTCGCGGATCGCAAAGCGCAGCCCGTCTTCCATCGCGATCGGGTTGATCAGGGACACCGTCATCTTGACGTTGTCGCCCGGCATCACCATCTCGGTGCCCTCCGGCAGCTCCACCGAACCCGTCACGTCGGTCGTGCGGAAGTAGAACTGCGGACGATACCCGTTGAAGAACGGCGTATGACGACCGCCCTCGTCCTTGCCCAGGATGTACACCTCGGCCTCGAAATGGGTGTGCGGGGTGATCGAACCCGGCTTGCACAGCACCTGACCGCGCTGCACGTCGTCACGCTTGGTGCCACGCAGCAGGATACCGACGTTGTCGCCCGCCTCGCCCTGGTCCAGCAGCTTGCGGAACATCTCGACACCGGTGACGGTGGTCTTCTGGGTGTCGCGAATACCGACGATCTCGATTTCTTCGCCGACCTTCACCACGCCGCGCTCGACGCGACCGGTCACCACGGTGCCACGACCGGAGATCGAGAAGACATCTTCCACCGGCATCAGGAACGCGCCGTCCACGGCACGCTCGGGCTCCGGAAT
>NZ_AUDT01000023.1:0-16314 GCF_000425605.1 Thioalkalivibrio sp. ALE17 | reverse complement strand
CCACCCTGGGGATCACCATCCGACGGGTCCTGACCGACAACGGACCCTGCTACCACGCCCGGGCGTTCAGCCAGGCCTGCCGCCGACTGGGCATCCGCCATCGCCGCACCCGGCCCTACACGCCGCGAACCAATGGCAAGGCCGAGCGCTTTATCCAGACCGCCCTGCGCGAGTGGGCCTACGCCTTCACCTACGCCACGTCAGAGGAGCGCAAACGCCATCTGCCCCGATGGATCCACGACTACAACTGGCACCGCCCACACGGTAGCCTGAACAAGCAGCCACCCATCAGCGTCCTCGGTCTACCTGAGGACAACCTTGTGAGACTCCACAACTAGGGAGACGCTGATTGAATCGCACGTCCGCGTTGGCGCCCCCTGTTTTCCGAGACAAGGCGCGTCGTGCAGCGGGTAGTGGTTCTACCCGCCCGTTTTTGATGACTTCGGGGCGCAACGCAGGATCGGGGAACAGGGGCCACCAACCCGACAAGTGATTGAAAGAGCCGGCTCGGCCGCCCGTTGTTGATCAAAAACGGGCGCGCGCACGGCGTTGCGGTTCCCTTGTGCAGAGTGACTGCACGGCAGTCACCGCGCATTAAACGCACGCAAAAGCGACTCGAACGCGGACGTGCGATTAAATCAGCGTCTCCCTAGCGCCCGATTGGCACAGCACGACCAGCGATCAGGGTGCGACGAGACCCTGGCGACTTTGCTACAAGCTGAAAGATGTCCGCAGAAGCGGCTCAATGCCACCCCAGTCATGCGCTGCATTCCTGAAACGAAGCACTCTGATCGAAGTTCCGTGGTACGGGGCCGTCCCGACAACCGGTGCGTGCGGTCCTTATCAGAAGCCCGCCTCTTTCTGATGTCGGAAGGCCAGCACGTAAACCGTGTCCTCGGCCGGATCGTGTCGATAGAGGGCTACGAATCCGGAATCGCCGAAGTCGATCAGCAGCTCGCGCAGTTCGGGTATTTCGGCATCGGGGCGACCCATATCCGGTGACGTTTCCAGCAGCAGGAGCTGCCGTTCGATCGCCTGGGCTGCTCGCCGGGCGGCATCCGGCGATTTGGTGGAAAGAAAACGCCGGCATCGGTCCAGACCATCCAGCGCTCCTTCGGTTACGATTACTTGTGGCACTCCGGAGCAGCCTTTTCCTCACCCGTGCCCCAGGTGTTCAACCAGGCGCGTGCTTCCTGCCCGGTCACGTGTCGGCCGGTTTCCTGATAAGCAGCCCAGGCCGCGAGAGCTTCCTGCCTGAAGCCCTCGCGAGCTTCTTCGCGCTCGACATATTGCCGAATCGCTTCGAGCATGATCCAGTGAGACGAGCGCCGACGCTGGCTGGCGAGATGCTGGACCCGACTTTTCAACGCGTCGTCAATCTTCAGGGAGGTTGCCATAGCGGCCTCTTATTACATGGTAATACCTTTCGATACTCTATCGTTTCTTTCCCCTGCGAGTCCACTATCAAATATCTGGATCCACAGGCTGTAGACAGGCTTGCGACTCAACCGGGCTGAAACCGACCCGAAGCCGGGTAGGCGCCAGCGGTCGGTTGGCACAGCACGACCAGCGATCAGGGCACAACGAGTCCCATGCGCCTTTGAAGCTCGACGGCGTTTTCGGATGCAATCCTGCGAAACGCGGCACTGATGCGGGTGTCATCCGATACGGTTTGCCAGTACCCAATCGCGGCGTGACAAGTGGTGACCCACACGGCATGTTCACGGGGCAATGGCAGGGCGGGCTCGAACGTCACGCGCGGCAACTCGCCACCCGGGAGCGGCGCGTAGGCCATCGGGAGCATGTCGTAGACCGGGCACAGGACAAGCCGGCCGCCCTCCGGCCGAAAGGCGAGGTTGCCCGGGTGCATGTCGCTATTGGCAATCAGTCGGCCGAACCAGGTGATGTGACGGATGGCTGCAACCGCCTCCGGCGCCAGCAGACGCTTGTCGGCGAGCCCCTGGGCGAGGGCATCCCATGGCGAAGGCGCATGACCGAGCAAGGCCGCGTTCACGGTCTCCAGCGTCACCACCGCGCTGCGGCCGAACAGTCCGTGGCGATCGAAGCGCTCGATCTCCAGGAACGTGCGGCCCTGTTGCTGGAGGATTCGGCTGGGCGGACTCTGCACACCGGGCAGCCCTGCGACCGCCTCCAGAGCCAGATGCTCCGCCACCAGCAGATCGGACCAGCGCTGCACGGTCGCGGACTCGTCCGCACCCGAAAACTTCACGATGACGTGCGGACTATGACTGCCCTGCAGGTCCCGAAGGGCGGTGAACTTCGGGAACTCACCCGCGGCACTGGAGCCCGCAAGGCCCAGCGAGATGGCCTCCTCCGCCGCCTTCACATACATCCCTTCGATTTCATCCGCCCCGAGAATCGGAGGGGGATCCAGGCGGGCCTTCTGCCAGCCCTTGAATGCGACATCACCAACGACCAGGTTGCCCGGGAGATCGGACCCCACACGACTCAGAACCCAGAGGATATCGTCGTCACTCCAGGCATCTGGATTGGGTGACACCCCGAGCGTGTCTTGCAAGCGATGCGCCAGCTGGCGCCCGAGGTAGCCCTGGGGGCGCATATCGTACAAAGGGTATGGCAGACCGGCCCACCATCCTTCGGGGGTCTCGTCGTCATCCTCCAAAGGCCAATCCGAGCCACCGAAGTCGGCATGGCAGCCCTGTGGCTGGATGGGCGAGAGCTCCGTGAGCTCGTGCGGCTGGCCGGCTTCATCAATCACACGGATGGGAGTGGGCGCGAAGTCGCCTCGCAGCGCCCTGCGCAGAGCGTAGCGAGTGCGCCGGGCCCGCCCGGCCGCAAGCACGGGCTCGGGCGTCTCCTGCAGCAGTCGGTGAAGGGTGGGGACCGACAGCCCCAGTTCGCGGGCAAGATCGGCTGCACGCACCGGGGCGAGCCTGGCAAGCGCCAAGCCGAGCTGCTGATGCGCTGCCTCTCGCTTGCTCCTCATCCGAACCTGCCAATTGAAATGATTATTGAGAAAATACTACATCATTAAGGGTCTGATATATAACCCTTCGATTTCTCTCCCAAGCATTTGGTGAAACGATCCTATGGACGAACCCGATCCTGGACGGGACAGGTCTCGGCTCGCCAAGTTTGTGAGCGGATTTGTGACAAAAACGGGGCGCTACAATCTCGGGACTCAAGACTCGATCCCGGAAACGCACCATGACCGACTCCCCCACCCTGTCGATGTACTCCGCCCTGCAGCGGGCCTTCGATCATTTCAACGAACGGCTGTTCGACAACGAATTGCCTCCCTGTCTGATCACGCTGCGCAGCTCCCGCCGGCAGCGAGGTTACCACCACGCCGAACGCTTCATCTCCTCGGATGGCACGATCGTCCATGAGCTGGGTGTTCATCCGGGGTACTTCACCCTGAATCCGCTGGAGGTCGCGCCGTCCACGCTGGTACACGAGATGGTGCATCACTGGCAGGAGTGCTTCGGCCGGCCGAGCCGATCAAACCACCATAACCGGGAGTGGGTCGGCAAGATGGAAGCGATCGGCCTGGTGCCAAGCGATACCGGCCTGCCGGATGGCAAACAGACCGGGCGCCAGGTCACGCACTACATCCAGCCGGACGGACCCTTCGCCCGAGCCTGCTCGGACCTGCTGGCCATCGGGTTCGCACTGCCCTGGTTCGACCGGCATGCCCCCACCGACCCCGAGTCGGTTGCCCAGGTGCCGGAGGCCCTGGCCGAACAGGGGCTGGCCGTGACAAGCGCACCCGCGCCGGCCGGAACGATCGCAATGCGCGACGATGCCGACAACCCGGCAGTGTTTGCGCCACCCGCACCGCACCCAAAACCCCGTGTGCGCATGAACTGCCCGAACTGCATCGCCGCGGTGCCCGAAGAACTGGTCGAGCCGATCCTCGAAGGGTTCACGCCGTTTTTCAATCAGCACAGCGGTGTGGTGTTCATCTCCGACATCCAGGTCAGCCGCCTGGTGAAGTTCAAGGGCTGATACCCCGGGACCGTCCGGCCGCGCCCCTCAAGATCTTCGCGGAGGTACGGCCCTACAGGACCGTTTCACATGCGCCCCAATCCCCGGCATGCATCCCGCCTCTTGCAAAGCGCCGCTCCCGAAGCCAGCCTGAAGGCTCTTCCAGTAGCGGTTCACCACCATGCGCCAGATGTCCCCCCGGGAATTGCACGACTATCTCTCGCAGGCCAAGAGCCCGCCGAAGCTGCTGGATGTGCGCGAGCCCTGGGAATTCCGGCATTGCCACATCGAGGGCTCGCAACTGCTCCCGATGGGCCAGATCCCGACCGCGTACCAGGATCTGAATCCGGAGGACGAGATCGTAGTGATCTGTCACCACGGCGTTCGCAGCCAGCAGGTCTGCGGCTTTCTGCTGCGGGTCGGGTTCAACAACGTGATCAACCTGTCGGGCGGGATCGATGCCTGGGCACGCGAGGTCGATCCCCACATGGCGACCTATTGATCAGGGTTCCCCAGGCCGCTGCGTGACCCGCGTACCCACACTGTCGGTCATCATCCCGGCCTGGAACGAGGCCGAATGGCTGCCACGAACCCTGACCGCCGTCCAGAACGCCCTCTCCGGCCTCGATCGCCCCAGCGAAATCATCGTGGTGGACAACGCCTCCTCGGACGCGACCCCGCAGATCGCGCAGCGCGCCGGCTGTCGTGTCGTCTTCGAGCCGGAGCGCAGGATCAGCCGCGCCCGCAATGCCGGCGCCGAGGCCGCCACCAGTGACTACCTGCTGTTCGTGGACGCCGACACCTGGCCGGATCGCGACCTGCTGCAGGCCACCCTGAAGGCACTGGACAGCGGTCGCGTTTGCGGCGGCGGTGCCCGGGTAGATTTCGACCACCTGAATCACCGCATCTACCGCTGGGGTGCCGGCGCCTGGAATGCGCTGGCCGCGCGCCTGGGGCTGGCCGCCGGCTGTTACGTCTTTTGTACCCACGAGGCCTTCACCGCCGTCGGCGGCTTCAGCGAGGCGGTATACGCCGGGGAAGAGGTCTTCCTGTCGCGCGCCCTGCGCCGCTGGGGCCGGGCACACGGCCAGCGCGTGGAAATCCTGGACACCCCCGTGTTGACCTCCGGGCGCAAGGCGGACTGGTTTCACCCCGGCCGTCACATCCTGGTGGTGCTGCAGGTCCTGCTGCTCCCCTGGAGCCTGCGCTCCCGCCGCCTCAGCTGGTTCTGGTATACCCGTCCGGGCAGTCGCGACTGAACGATCGCGGTGCCGTCGCCCCGTCGGGTTCGGTATACTGCGCGGTCTTTCGGTTCGCGCCCTGCAGAGGAACCCCCGGACGCCATGAATCCCCGCCTCGACCGGCTCCAGCCTTACCCGTTCGAACGCCTGCGGGCCCTGTTCGCGGACCTGCGCCAGCCGGAAGGGCTGGAGCCCATCGCGCTGTCGATCGGCGAACCACGCCATGCGCTTCCGGGTTTCGTCGAACCCGCCCTGCGCGACGCCGTACAGGGTTACAACCACTACCCCACCACGCGCGGCGAACCGGCCCTGCGCGAGACGATCGCCGCCTGGCTGCAACGCCGGTTCGACTTGGATACCGTTAAGCCCGAGCGCCAGGTGCTGCCGGTCAGCGGTACCCGCGAGGCCCTGTTCGCGATCGCCCAGGCCGTCGTCGCGGAGAAGCCCGGGGCGCGCGTGCTGATGCCGAATCCCTTCTACCAGATCTACGAGGGTGCGGCCCTGCTGGCCGGGGCAGAACCGGCCTTCTACGACCTGGCGCCGGAGAACGGCTATCTACCCGACTTCTCCACGATCGACGTCGCCACCTGGGATGCGGTGCAGCTCGTCTACATCTGCAACCCGGGCAACCCGGCCGGCGCCTGCATGTCCGAGGCGGCGATGCAGGACCTGATCCGTCTGGCCGAACGCCATGACTTCGTAATTGCGGCCGACGAGTGCTACTCCGAGATCTATCACCCGGAGGCCACCCCACCCGCCGGCCTGCTGGGTGCCGCGGCGCGTATGGGTAATACCGGGTTCGAGCGCTGCATCGTGTTCCACAGCCTGTCCAAGCGCTCCAACCTCCCGGGGCTGCGCTCCGGATTCGTGGCGGGCGATGCCGAGCTGCTGGACCGCTTCGCGCTGTACCGTACCTACCATGGCTGCACCCTGCCGCCGCCCACCCAAGTCGTTAGTCGCGTGGCCTGGGCGGACGAGGCCCATGTCGCGCACAATCGGGCCCTGTACGCGGAGAAGTTCGCGGCGGTCGTCCCGCGGCTACAGGCCATACTCGACGTCACCACACCGGCCGCCGGCTTTTACCTCTGGCCACGGGTTCCCGAAGGCGACGACGAGGCCTTTGCCCGCCGCCTGTACGCCGAGGCCGGAGTGACGGTGCTGCCCGGGCGCTACCTCTCGCGCAGCGACCCGAACTCCGGGCACAACCCCGGTGCCGGGCATGTCCGCATGGCCCTGGTCGCCGAGCCGGCCGCCTGTGTCGAGGCCGCCGAGCGCATTGCCAGCCTGTATGAATCCATTACCTATTAATACGTTGCAAGGAAAACCTCATGTCCGATATCCAGAGCACCATCGAAACCGCCTTTGAACGCCGCGCCGAGATCAACCCGCGCAACGTGGAGACCAATGTCCGCGATGCGGTGAACGAGGCGCTGGAGATGCTGGACACCGGCCGTGCCCGAGTCGCCGAGAAGAAGGGCGGCGAATGGGTGGTGAACGAATGGCTGAAGAAGGCCGTACTGCTGTCGTTCCGCATCTCGGAGAACGAGTTCATCAAGGGCGGCTTCACCAACTACTACGACAAGGTCCCGTCCAAGTACGCCGACACCTCCAGCCGTGACTTCCGCGAGGCCGGCGTGCGCGTCGTGCCGCCGGCCACCGCGCGCCGCGGGAGCTTCATCGCCCCCAACACGGTGCTGATGCCGTCCTACGTGAACATCGGTGCCTATGTGGATGAAGGCACGATGGTCGATACCTGGGCCACGGTCGGCTCCTGCGCCCAGATCGGCAAGAACGTGCACCTCTCCGGCGGCGTCGGGATCGGCGGCGTGCTGGAGCCGCTGCAGGCGGCCCCGACCATCATCGAGGACAACTGCTTCATCGGCGCCCGCTCCGAGGTGGTCGAGGGCGTGATCGTCGAGGAAGGCGCGGTCATCTCCATGGGCGTGTATCTCGGCCAGTCCACCCGGATCTACGATCGCGAGAACGACGAGATCCTCTACGGCCGCGTACCGGCCGGCTCCGTGGTGGTCTCCGGCACCCTGCCCTCCAAGGACGGCAAGTACTCGCTGTACTGCGCGGTGATTGTGAAGCGCGTGGACGAGAAGACCAAGGCCAAGGTCGGCCTGAACGCCCTGCTGCGCGATGTCTGACATCGCGCTCTTCGGGATCGCCAACTGCGATACCGTCCGCAAGGCCCGCCGGGCGCTGGATGCGGCCGGCGTGGATGTTCGCTTCGTCGACGTTCGCAAGGACGGGCTGGAGGAGGCCCGGCTGCGCAACTGGGTCGAGGCGCTTGGCTGGGAGGCCCTGGTCAACCGGCGCGGCACGACCTGGCGCCAGCTTCGCGCCGAACAGCGCGACGGGCTGGACCGCGAACGCGCCATCGCCCTGATGCTCGAGCACCCGGCCCTGATCAAGCGGCCGGTGATCGAACAGGGGGACGCGATCACGGTTGGCTGGACCCCCGACATCGCGGCCCGCTGGGGGGCTGCCTGAGGCCCTAGGCGGCATGCTGAGGCGAGCCGGCATTCGCTGGCGGGCGATGCGCTGGCGCGCCCACCACTGGCTGGCCCGTCACCCACGCCTGCACACCGGCCTGCATGCCGCCGGGAGCATGAAGAGCGGCCCGGAGGCCATGGCCCGCGGGGTTGCCATCGGGCTGTTCATTGGCCTGACGCCCACGGTCGGCTTTCAGACCGTATTGATGATCATCCTCTGCATCGCGCTGGCCGGGAATTTCCCGACGGCCTTCGTGGCCTCGTTCGTCAGCAACCCCCTGACCACGGCCCCCCTGTACTGGGGCTACCATTCCCTGGGCGAGGCGGTCTTTCGCTACATGCCCCTGCTCACCCACGACCCGGACGCCTGGTACCTGCAGGGGATCGGCGACGAGATCACCTTCACGTTGCTGGGCAGCCTGCTGATCGCGAGCCCCACCGCCATGGCCGGCTACTGGATCTCCCATCAACTTTCCGCCGCCTGGCAGCGCCACCGGGACCGGCGGCGCGCCGAGCGGGCCCGGCGCCGCGGCCCCTAAGCCTCGTCACTCGGTCGCCTCCTCGGCGACCCCTTCCCCTGCCGGCGCGCCACTGGGTTCCGGCCATTCCAGCCGGACATCCAGCAACTCCACCGTGCCCCGGTCGCGCTCCAGGGGCGGTACGTCGGCGTAGGGGTCCGGATCCAGCCGGCCGTCGTGCCACACCCACACGAAGTACCCCAGGTTCAGCAGCGCGAGCGCCAGGATTAGCCAGCGCATCCGGCATCCTCCGCGAGCGACAGGGCCCATAGCCCGTCCAGAACCAGGTTGGGCACGATCCGAGATTCCTCGCGCAACAGCGGCGCCAGCCAGTAGGCATCCCCGCCGGTCAGCCAGCAGGGGGCCTCCTCGCCCAGCACGTCGCGGGAGCGCGCGATCAGCCCGTCCAGTGCCCCGGCCAGCCCCAGACCCCAGCCACGCTCCAGCGCATCCGCACTGTTCAGCCCGGGCGACGGGTCAAGGTCCTCGGGCCACTGCGTCGCCTCGCGCGGCGCGATACGATCGGCCAGACGGGGCTGCAGCGCCTCCCAGCCGAGCTGGCGCCCCGGCAGTATGTAGCCGCCTGCATGACACCCGCCCGCCTGCAACACGTCGACGGTGACCGCGGTTCCGGCATCCACCAGGATGACCGGCATATCGCCAACGGCCCGCGCCGCGACCAGCGCGCAGTACCGGTCCACCCCCAGCTGGCCGGCTGCGTAGTCGGTCCGCAGGCCGTTCGGCCCGGCAGCCGCAACCCGGACCGCGTGGACCGAGGCCGCCAGCCCGGCGCTGTCCAATTCCTCGGCGAACGCCGCCCCGCGATCACCCGCCACCCGCGAGACCCATACGGCGTCGATGGTCGAGTCCTGCGTCATGGATGCAAGGGCGCGGGCGCAGCCCGCGGGCTCCCGGGCCGCGCCGGAGCCCAGCACGTCGCCATCCCGGCTGCGCACCTGCCATTTGACCCGGGTACTGCCGATATCCACCAGCGCAACGTCAGACATGTTCACGACTCCGTACCGAAACCTCGCCCGAGTGCAGATACCGCACCGATCCGTCCGCGAACGCCGCCACCAGGCAGCCGCTGGCCGGATCGATCCCCTGCGCCCGGGCCTGCGCTCCATCGTCCAGCAGCTCGATGGCCTGCCCCCGCAACAGATCGAGCCGCTCCAGCTCGGACTCCAGCGGGGCCACGCCCTCGCGCACCATAACGGGATGCAGGCGGCAAAGCCGGTCGACCACCCGCGCGGCCAGTTCCAGGCCGTCCGGCGCCCCACCCGGACAATGACTGGCGAGATCGGTGACCGCGCGGTCCAGTTCCAGTGTATCTGCGGCCTCGCGATTCATCCCGATCCCGGCGACCAGCCGGCCCGGCCGCTCCCGGCCCGGCGCCCGCTGCTCCATCAGGATCCCGCCGAGCTTGGCGCCCTGGATCATCAGGTCATTGGGCCACTTGAGCCGCACGGACTCCAGACCCAGCCCCTCCAGGGCCTGGATTACCCCGATCCCCACACCCACCGGATAGGCGGGCGGCACCGGGCCCCGCGCGATGGGCCACGCCAGCGACAGAGCGAGGCTCGCCCCGGGCCGCGACTGCCAGATCCGGCCCCGCCGGCCGCGGCCCGCGGTCTGGGTATGTGCCACGCAGACACGCGGTCGCTCATCGTCCGTGGCAGCCGCCTCCAGGAGATAGCGGTTGGTCGAATCGACCGATTCCAGGACCTCGACCCAAGGTGCGTCGACGTCGCTGCCCGCCAGCAGGCCGTCGACGCGCTCTTTCAGCCATGCACTTTCCGGCGCCATAATGCAGACTGTGAATGAAGTCTCGGTCATCGGGATCGGTACTCGGCCAAGGGGCACAGGGGTTGGATACCAGGGATACGCGGGGGAAAGCCAGGCACCATGGTAAGCATTCCGTCCGGACGGCGCTGGGGCTGCTGGTACTGGTGGCAGGGCTGGTCGCGGGCGGAACCAGCGCGGACGAGCTGTACAGCTACCGCGATGCCTCCGGTGCCCGCGTCCTGACCGACGAACGGCCCCAGGGTATCCCGTACGAAACTATCCGCTCGCCCGCGAGCACGGGCACGGGGACCCCGTCCACGGGCGGCGACTGGTCTCCCAGCCAGATCTTCGTGTTCGAGGGCCCGGGCGGTGAACGCCTGGTCACCAACCAGCATCGCCAGGACAGCGGCATGGAACTGGTCGCCACCTACGGCCGCCCCACCGCGCGCGCCCGCTGCGGCGAGCGCGCCCGCCAGGCGCTGGCCACCGGCGGTGGCGAGTTCGCGGACCTGATTCGTACGGCCGCCACCCGCAAGGGCCTCGACCCTGCGCTGGTCCAGTCGGTCATTCACGTGGAATCCTGCTTCGATCCGCAGGCGGTCTCGCGGGTGGGCGCCCACGGCCTGATGCAGCTGATGCCCGCGACCGCGGCCGATCTCGGGGTCACCGACCGTTTCGATCCGGCCCAGAACATCAACGGCGGCACACGCTATCTGGCCGCGATGCTCGAGCGCTTCGAGGGGAATCTGGATCTCGCCCTGGCCGCCTACAACGCCGGCCCCGGCGCGGTGGAGCGCCACGGCGGCGTCCCGCCGTTCCGCGAGACGCAGACCTACATCCAGCGCATCCGCTCGCAGTACACCGGCAACGGGCGGCCGAACTGACTCAGACTTTGGGCTTGTCGCGCCCGCAGTTCCAGCACTGGGTGAACTGCGGCTCGATCACCTCGCCGCAGCGCGGGCACTTCCAGTCCCGGCCGTCGTGTTCCGGCTCGCCCTCCAGATACTCCAGTATCAGGGCTCGCGCCTCCTCGGCCTGCTCCTCGTGCACCACCATGATGCGCGCCCAGGTCTCGGTTGGCGGGACCTCCCCCGCCGCGCCCATGAGCCCCGCCTGGTTCACGTACGCCGGGATGCCGGCCTCTTTCAGCAGGTCCTCGATGAACCCGGCCATCACGGGGTCGGCGGCGGAATAGACAGTCCTCATGGCCGCGACCGTAGCACGCGCGGCAAATCCGACGCAGCGGGCCTACCCCTACTGCACCGTGCCCTGATTGGCCGCCTGGAAGTACTCCATCGCCTTCTGGATCGCGAAGAACGGGGCTTCCTCGAGCGCGGTGCGGGTATGCGGCAGGTTGATGTCCGCGTGGTACTTGCGCATGGCCAGGACATGGATCGGCAGCTCGCGCGCGAACATCGGGTTCTCGAAGTTGAAGTACTGGCCCAGCCCCAGCACCAGATCCTGGCGCTCGTCGGCCGTCAGGCTCTCCGGGGACACCCGGACATCCGGGAGCTGCCCGGCCTGGCCGTCGACCGATACCACCACCTGGCGATCCCCGTCGGCCGCGGCCGGCACGGAATCTCCGTTCACCAGCTGCAGGTTCTCCGACAGGTCCAGGTACCCCTTGGACAGGATATGCCCATGCGGCTGGAACACCTTGCTGGACATGTTGACCGCCCAGAGTTCCATGGTCTCCTTGAGGTCCTGGGCCGCCTGCACCTCGCCCAGGGCGAACAACTGCTGGGCGTAGACGATATCCCACACCCAGACCTGGCCGTATTCGGGCAGCTCGCCCTCGACGGCCAGCGAGACCTTGCGCAGCTCGGGCTGCGATTCGTCGCGCGCATGCAGTGTCAGGGTAAATTCGGCCAAGGGAGTTCTCCTTACGGCAGCGCCACTCGCGCTGCATGATCAAGGCCCGGATTATAGTCGCCTGTGCCCACCCGCCGCAGTTCAGGCACGCAGCCCGGGGGCTTCGGCCACGCCTGCCCCCCATTCACGGAACTGACATAATGTCGGAGGGGAACACTGGTTAATCTACACATTCGCGTTGGTGCCCCATGTTTCCCGAGACAAGGCGCGGTGCGCAGCCGGTAGTGGGGCTACCGGTAAGCGCCGCAACGCTGCATCGGGGAACATGGGGCACCAACCCCACAAACTATTGAACGCAGGGGCTCGGCCGATTTTGCGCGCGCACGGCGTTGCGGTTCCCTTGTGCAGAATGACTGCACGGCAGTCACCGCGCCTTGTTCGCACGCAAAATCGACTCGAGCGCGAACGTGTAGATTAACCAGTGTTCCCCTAGACTCGCGGGTCCACTTCTGCCGCGAGTCGTGCATGCCGGATGCCGACGTGACCCAGACCGATCTGTTCCTCAATCGCGAGCTGTCCCTGCTGGAATTCAACCGTCGGGTGCTCGCGATCGCCCAGGACCCCGCCTTCCCGCTACTCGAACGCCTGCGCTATCTGAGTATCTCCTCCACCAACCTGGACGAGTTCTTCGAGGTCCGCGTGGGCTCGCTGCGCCAGCAGGTCGAGCTGAACGTGCAGGCCCCCGGTCCGGACGGCCTTTCCGCCGCCGAGCAGCTTCGCCAGATCGCCCCGCGCGCGCACGACCTGGTCGAGGAGCAGTACCGCACCCTGAACGATGAACTGATCCCGGCACTGGCGGCCGAGGGCATCCACTTCGTGCGTCGCACCCACTGGAGCTCCGCGCAGCAGGAATGGGTGCTGCAGTATTTCCGCGAACAGCTGCAGCCGGTCCTGACCCCGATCGGCCTGGACCCGGCGCATCCCTTTCCGCGCATCCTGAACAAGAGCCTGAACTTCATCGTCACGCTGAAGGGCAAGGACGCCTTCGGCCGCGAGTCCGGCCGCGCCGTGGTACAGGCACCGCGTTCTCTCCCGCGTCTGGTGCGCCTTCCGCGGGAGGTCGCCAGCGGCGACAACGATTTCGTCCTGCTGTCGTCCATCCTGCACGCCCATGTTGACGAGCTGTTCCGCGGGATGAAGGTGACCGGCTGCTACCAGTTCCGGCTGACCCGCAACTCCGACCTGTTCGTGCAGGAAGAGGAGATCGACGACCTCCTGAACGCCCTGGAAGGCGAGCTGCCCCAGCGCAACTACGGCGCCGGCGTGCGGCTGGAGGTCGCGGACAACTGCCCGCAGGAGGTCGCCGATTTCCTCCTGCAGCAGTTCCATCTGGATCCCGACGACCTGTACCAGGTCACCGGCCTCGTGAACCTGAACCGGCTGATGGCGGTGCACGAACTGGTCGACCGCCCGGACCTCAAGTTCCCGCCCCTGGTCCCGGCCCTGCCTCGCGTGGACGCCAGCGGCAGCGGCATCTTCGCCTGCATCCGCGAGCAGGAGCTATTGCTGCATCATCCGTACCAGTCGTTCATGCCGGTGGTGGATTTCCTGCGCCAGGCCGCGGCCGACCCGCGGGTACTGGCCATCAAGCAGACCCTGTACCGCACGGGCACCCGCTCGCCCCTGGTCGAGACCCTGATCGAGGCGGCGCAGGCCGGCAAGGAGGTCACTGTCGTGATCGAGCTGCGGGCGCGCTTCGACGAGGCCGACAACATCGAGCTGGCCAACCGCATGCAGGATGCCGGGGTGCATGTGACCTACGGCGTGGTCGGCTACAAGACCCACGCCAAGCTTGCCCTGGTGGTGCGCCGGGATGGCGACCAGATTACCCGCTACGCCCACCTCGGCACCGGCAACTATCACTCCGGCACTGCCAAGGCCTACACCGATTTCGGCCTGCTGACGGCCGACCCCGTGCTGACCGAGGACGTCCACCGTGTGTTTCTCCAGCTGACCGGGCTCGGCAAGGTGACCCGGCTGCGCCAGCTCATCCAGGCCCCCTTCCGCCTGCACGACGCGATGCAGGAGAAGATCGAGCGCGAGATCGAGAACCACCGGGCCGGCAAACCGGCGCGCATCGTCGCGCGCATGAACTCCCTGAACGAGGCCACCATCATCCAGGCCCTGTACCAGGCCTCGCAGGCCGGTGTGCCCATCCAGCTGATCGTGCGCGGCATCTGCAGCCTGCGCCCCGGGGTCCCCGGCATATCGGAAACCATCGAGGTGCGCTCGGTACTGGGCCGCTTCCTCGAACACTCGCGGGTGTTCTACTTCGAGAACGCCGGCAACCCCGAGGTGTTCCTTTCCAGCGCCGACTGGATGCCGCGCAACTTCTTCCGCCGCGTCGAGGTGGCTTTCCCGGTGCGCGACCCGGAGCTGCGCGACCGCGTGGCCGAGGAATCCCTGTTCAACTACCTGCGCGACACCGCCACCGCCTGGTCCCTGCAACCGGACGGCAGCTACACCCGCATTCGGCCCGCAGACGACCAGGCCCCCTACTCCGCACAGGAGGTCCTGGCGGCCCGGCTGGCGGGGTCTACCGCCGGCTGACGCGACACCCATGGCCGGCGCGGGGCACCCGGTCGTGGGACTTCGCCGGTCCCCGCTTGACCCCATCCTTCGGACAACCGAACCTGAAGGTCACAACCTCCCTGTGGGCGCGAGCATCCGGACCCCCTATGAAGATCCTG
Source organism: Thioalkalivibrio sp. ALE17 (assembly GCF_000425605.1). Taxonomy (NCBI): domain Bacteria; kingdom Pseudomonadati; phylum Pseudomonadota; class Gammaproteobacteria; order Chromatiales; family Ectothiorhodospiraceae; genus Thioalkalivibrio; species Thioalkalivibrio sp. ALE17. Next base: position 1,741 of record NZ_AUDT01000023.1, on the reverse strand, counting down.
ATACTGGAAGACGAAGATCTCATGGCGGATCTCCTGAAGACGCTCGTTCGCGGCCTTTATCCCAATTCCGACATCTTCCACGCGCGCTCCATTACCGAGGCCCTGCGACGTTGGCGCGAGACACACCACGACCTCGTGCTGTCGGACCTGTCGCTGCCCGACGGGAACGGGCTGGACTTCCTGCGACGGGCGGCTATCGATGGCCGCGTCACGCCCATCGTCATCATCACCGCGAACCCGGAGCGTAAGAGTGTCCAGCGCGCCGCTCGCTACGGCGTCCGGGGTTTTATCTCCAAGCCCTTCGAGGCGGAACTGGTGCATGACCGTCTGCAAGCGATACTGGCTACGGGAGCGACTACCGCCGAGTCCCGCGAAGAAGCCGAGGGCGAGCCGGAGGCGCCCGCCCTGGAAAACGCCCTGCAACAGGCCGAATCCGGTGAGCTGAGACTGCCTACACCGATCGATCTTGACGCACTGCGGGAATTGAGGGCGCGGGCCGACACACTCTCGCTGTCCGAACTGGAGAAGGCCTGGCAGGACATTCCATCCCTGGTCACGCGCCTGATCGATGCATCCAACGGCAGTGCTCTGAGGCGCACCGACACCCCCAATACCTCGCTACGCGACGCCCTGCAGGTTCTGGGCATCCCCACCGCCCTGAATCTGGCAATGGCCATGGCCCTCGATCTCACCACCACACTTCAAGACCCCAACCTCCAGACCCGCGCCCGGCATTACCAGGAACAGAGCGAGCGCATGGCCCACCAGGCCGCGGCCTTGGGTCGCAGCCTGCGGGCGGACGCCAGCCTTTGCTTTACCGCCGGACTGATGCATCGCCTGGGCGAGCTCGCGGTCATCGCCACGGCACAGCGCTGCGTCCTTCAGGGCTGCACCCTCGACCCAGCCGCCCTGGATACGGCGCTTGCGGGGGACTGGCCCGCTCGAATGGCCGTAGCGCTGAAGTCGCGTCTACGCCTCTCTCTCCCGTTAAAGCAGATGATTGGGGCCGCCCACGGCTTCGGTCTGGGCAGCGGCCACATTCATCTCCCCATCATGCGCACCGCCTTCTTGCTGACCAATGGGGCGGCGGACTCCGCCGAATGCCAGAAGCTACTGGGGCGCCTTGGTCTGTCGGACCAGGACACAACAGGCGGCATACCCGCTCAGCAGGTCTCGCTCCAGAGAAATGCTGATGGGTGAACACGCTCGCGTGGGCACCCCGAGCCCCCGAGGCAGGGGACACTTAGCCGTTAGCGCCTCCACCCCCCGTTCTATAAACCCTCGGGGCGCAATGCAGGGTCGGGGAACCTGGAGTACAAGCCCCAAACTTGAGTGAATTCAGGGGCACATGCGCCGCACACCATCGGGCCGCACACGCGTGCGGCACCCTCCCGGAACCGAGGCGCTCCTGAACCCAATCCTCTTGTTCCCGATGCAGAGGGTCGCTGGGTTGTGTGCGTCAAGTTGTGCAGAAGTGAGTCAGCCATGTTCGGTTGGTCGGTATGGCTCAGGCGGCCTCGGCCTGCCGGAGCAAGATCTTCTTGTGCTCTTTGAGCAGATCCATGTTCAGGTAGCGGTTGTCCTCCAGCCAGCCTTCGTGGATTTCGACGGCCAGGGCCCGTACCAGGCGTAGACAGCTGTGGGTGTTGGGGAAGATCCGGACCACCCGGGTCCGGCGGCGGATCTCCTCGTTCAGCCGCTCGAGCATGTTGGTGCTCTTCATGTGCTTGTGATGGGCCCG
>NZ_AUDT01000022.1:0-17871 GCF_000425605.1 Thioalkalivibrio sp. ALE17 | reverse complement strand
CGTAAACACCAGAGGACGAACCAGGCCTAGCCAAAAATCGGCAGGTTGCAGACCGACGGCACCGTAAACACCGGAGGACGAACCAGGACCAGCCACATCACGGCAGGCGGCCGGACAGCGCCACCGAAAACACTCGAGGTCGAACAAGGGGAAGCCTCAGGGCGCGGGACAACGCCCGAGCGCCAGCACGCGGACCAACTCGGGCGGCAACGCAGGTTCATGCCGCATGCGCGCAACCTCAGCGGGAAACAGCTGCGCGGCGAGGTGGGCAAGCAACTGCTCCCGGACCCGGTTGCCGTCCAGCGGACCGAGCAGCTGCTGCATGGAGGTCGCCGCTAGCCCCGGATAGCCACAGGGATTCATGCGCTGGAACGGCGCCAGATCCGGGGCGACGTTCAGGGCCAGCCCATGGATGCTGCGCCCGTGCCGGATACGCAAACCCAGCGCCGCAATCTTGGCCCCATCGACATACACCCCCGGCGCCTTGTCTCGACGCTGCGCAAGGATCCCCCATTGCGCCAGCGTGTCGATCACCGCCTGCTCCAGACCCGCAACCAGACGCCGAACCCCGATCCCCAGTCGCGGCAGATCCACCAGCGTGTAGACGACCAGTTGTCCGGGGCCGTGCCAGGTCACCTGCCCCCCGCGATCGATCGCCACCACCGGCGTCGCGCCGGGGTCCAGCAGGTGCTCGCGGCGGCCATTGCGGCCCTGGGTAAAGACGGGCGGATGCTCGACGCACCAGAACGCATCCAGCCGGGCTGCATCGCGTTCCCGCGCCTGGAGCTGCATCGCCTGCCAGACCGGGACGTAGGGCTGCATACCCAGCAGGCGGACCACCGGCCCGGGCGGGAGCACGTCGGTCACAGGATCATGCGCACCCGGTCGCAACGACCCAGGGAACGGTAGAAGGCGTCCAGCTGTTCCTGGCTGGTCGCGGTAAAGGTGATGGTGATGCCGACGAAGCGGCCGGCGCGCGAGGCGCGCTGCTCGATCACTGCGTCCCCGGCATCCAGATGCTCGGCGACACAGCCCTCGACTGCCTCCATCAGCTCCGGGTGGGCGTCGCCCATCACCTTCACCGGGAATCGGCAGGGAAACTCGATCAGGGTCTCGCGGTCGTCGCTCATGCGGCACCTCCGGACTGCAGGGGTTCGCTCACCGGCGCCCCGGGCTTGGCCGCCTGGTAGGCGGCGTGCACGGCCTGCCAGACCGGTCCGGGGCGCCCCGTGCCCACGGTGCGATCATCCAGCCGCGTAACCGGCAGGATCTCGCGGGTCGAGCTGGTGAGCCAGATCTCCCCGGCCCGGGCCAGCTCGTCGGCGCTGACCCCGCGCTCCTCCACCGGGTAGCCCAGCTCGCGCGCCAGGTTGAGCACCCGCGAGCGGGTGACCCCCGGCAGTACCGATGCATCCAGCGGCGGGGTGATCACCCGCCCGTCCAGGACCACGATGACATTGCTGGCCGCGCCTTCGGTCAACTGCCCGTCCCGCAACAACACGGCCTCGACGGCACCCCGCTCGGTCGCATCCTGGCGGTTCAGCACATTGGCCAGCAGGGTGGTGGCCTTGATATCGCAGTGGCCCCAGCGGCGGTCCTCGGCCGTCACAGCGGCCACGCCGTCCACGCGGATGGTCTCCGGGAGGGGCCGGATCGGGCTGACCATCGCCAGGACGGTGGGTTGCGCATCCACCGGGAAGGCATGGTCGCGCGGGGCTACGCCACGGGTCACCTGAAGGTAGACCCCGAGATCGGGCGTCACAGGGTCGGCATTGCGCGCCAGCAAGTCCGTCAGAAGCGCACGCCACCCCTCGCGGTCAAACGGGTTGCGGATGCGGATCGCCGCCAGGGATCGCGCCAGGCGCTCCAGGTGCTCGGAGAGCAGGAAGAATTCGCCGGAGTAGCTGGGGATCACCTCGTATACCGAGTCTCCGAACAGGAAGCCCCGGTCCAGCGGCGAGATCCGCACCTGGTCCAGCGGCAGGTAGTCCCCGTTGTAATAGGCAATGCTCACGGGCGAAACACGGCTCAGAATGGCCAGGCCGACTGAATGCCCAGGGCCGCGCCATCCCACAGGCGGCGGATCAGACCGCCCTGTTCCACCGGCTGCAACGCAACCAGCGGCTGGGTGCGGAGCACCTCGCCGTTCAGACGCACCACGACTTCGCCCACCGGATCGCCCGCGGCCAGCGGGGCCTCCAGCGGCTGGTTGACCTCCATCGAGGCGTCCAGATCGTCCTCGCGCCCCGGCGGGACCATGACCCAGAAGTCCTCCGCCAGGCCCACGGCCACTTCGGTCTGCGCCCCGCGATAGACCCGCGGGGTCCCCAGTTCGTGCCCGCCCTCGAACAGCTTGCGGGTCGCGGTGAAGCGCATCCCCCAGTTCACCAGCGCCTGGGACTCGTTGGCGCGGCGAGTACCGCCCTGCTGATGATCCGACGCCTCGATCCCCATGACCACGGCCACCAACCGGCGGTCGTTACGCTTGGCGGACGAAACCAGGTTGTAGCCCGCGTTCGAGGTCCAGCCGGTCTTCAGGCCGTCGAATCCGGCATCGCGCCACAGCAGCATATTGCGGTTGCTCTGCGAGATGTCGTTGTACTCGAAGGAACGTTCGCTGTAGTAGCCGTAGAGATCCGGGAAGTCGCGGATCAGCGCCCGGGCGAGCAATGCCATGTCCTGGGCGGTGGTGTACTGCGACTCGTCGGAGGGCAGTCCGTGCGGGTTGGCGAAGTAGGACTGGCGCATCCCCAGCTCGCGCGCCTGGGCGTTCATCATGTCGACAAACGCCCCCTCCGAACCGGCAACATGCTCGGCCAGCGCGGTGGAGGCATCGTTGCCGGACTGGATGATCATCCCGCGCAGCAGATCCTCGACCACAACCTCCTCGCCGACCTCGATGAACATGCGCGATGCCCCGCGCATACCGGTCCGCCAGGCACGCTCGCTGACCGTAACCTGGTCGTCCAGCGCCATGCGGCCATCGGTGATTTCGCCAAACACCACGTAGGCCGTCATCAGCTTGGTCAGGCTGGCCGGCTCGCGCTCCACCAGCGGATCGCGGCTGGCGAGCATCAGGCCGGAGTCGAAGTCCATCAGCGCATAGCTCGCCGCCGTCACGTCCGAGGGCGGCCGCGGGATGCCACCGGGCACGTTCGCGCCGGCGCCGGCCACGGGCAGCTCCGACTCCTGCGCCTGCGCCGGAACCAGCGCCAGCAGGAGCGCCAGCATCACCGGCAGGCAGGCCGCCAACAGCGGCAGAAACGGGGTGCGGACGGACGAATTCATGATTGCGAAGGGCCTCCTGAAGGACCGAAATACGATAGCAGAATTGGGGCCCGGTACGGGCCGGAAATACCGGGGACGAGGGCTTACGGCGCGTCGGTCACTACGCGGTAGTCCACGTGCGCCGCGCCCTGCAGGCGATCGGTAATCGTGCGGACCGCGTCGCCATCGGCCAGCGGGCCGATGCGCACGCGGTGCAGTTGCGCCCCGTTGTCCCGTTCGACGCTGGAGATCCGCACCGGCTCCAAGCCGAGCGCGCGCAGATCCTCGCGCACCTGCTCGGCCGAATGGCGCTCGGCGAACGCCCCGACCTGGACGAAACGCCCGGGCCCCGCCGCCTCGCCATTGGCGCCGGCCGCGGCCGGCGCTGCGTCCTGCGGTTCGGGCGCGATGTCCGGCTGAGCTGCGGCGGCCACCTCGAGCGGCTCGGGCTCCGGTGCCTCTGCCACCCGGGCCGGCGTCGTGTCGCCCGGCCCCACCGCCCGGATGCGCACGCGCGCGACCCCGGCATCGGTCATGTCGATGCGATGGGCGGCGGCGTAGGAGAGATCGATGATGCGTCCGTCCACGAACGGGCCGCGATCATTCACCCGTACGATCACCTGTTTGCCGTTTTCCAGGTTGGTGACCTCGACGAAGCTCGGCAGCGGCAGGGACTTGTGCGCCGCGGTCATCGCGTACATGTCGTAGGGCTCGCCGCTGGAAGTGCGCCGTCCGTGGAACTTGGTTCCATACCAGGACGCGTAACCCTCTTCCTCGAAGCCGTCGCTCGTGCGCAGTGTGCGATAGCGCTGACCGAACACCTCGTACTCGGACGGATTGCCATAGCGGCTGGGCGGCTCGTCACGCGGCTCCGGTTCCGGAATCAGCGCCAGATCCTGCGGCACATCCGCAGGATCGGGGTAGCTGTCATACGCGGCATCGCCCAGCGGGCGGTCCGGGTCGGCCTTGTGGTCGGGGGTGGACGAACAGCCCGCCAGGACCAGCGCCAGCAAGACCGCCAGCGCGGCCCCGCCGGCGCCCGCGCGGCGCGGTTTACTCGGCCAGCGCCTCGGCCAGCTGGTGGACGGCCATCGCATACAGCGGGCTCCGGTTGTAGCGGGTAATCACGTAGAAGTTCGGATACCCGAGATAGTACTCGTAGCCATCCTCGCCCTCGAGGCGGATGAACGAGTACTGGCCGTCCTCGTCCACGGCCTCGTCGGGGTAGATCCCGTGTGCGGCCAGTTCTTCGAGGTCAAAGCGCGCCTGATAGTTGCGGCTGATCAGCGCCTCGTGGGCATCGCCCTCGACCCGGGCCCTGGCCACCACCGGCTCGCCGTGGTTCCAGTGGTGCGCGCGGAAATAGTTGGCCACCGACCCGATCGCATCCGGCCAGGAGTTCAGCAGGTCACGCTGGCCGGAGCCATCGAAATCCACCGCGTAGTGGCGATAGCTGGACGAGATGAACTGGCCACGCCCCATGGCCCCGGCGTAGGAGCCACGGGTCTCGCGCGGGTCGAGGCCCTCTTCATCCACCAGCGTCAGGAACTCGCCCAGCTCGCGGCGGAAGAAGTCGGACCGGGGCGGATAGTCGAAGCCCAGGGTCACCAGGGCATCGAACACGCGGAAACCACCGGTGTTGCGGCCGTAGTAGGTCTCGACCCCGATGATGGCGGCAATGATCTTCGGCTCGACGTCAAAGCGGTCCGCGGCGCGCTGGAGCCAGCGCTCATGCTCCTGCATGAACTCGCGCCCACGCTCGATGCGCTCAGCGGTAATGAAGATCGGGCGGTAATCCTTCCATGGCCTTGCCTCGGCGGGGCTGGAGATCAGGTCAAGGATGCGCTGTTGCGGATCGGCCGCCGCGAACATCGCCTCCAGGGCCTCGCGGTCACGGCCCGCCTCCACCTGCTCGTCGATGAAGGCCTGGACCTCGTCGCGCTCGAGATACGGCGGGTCACCGGCGCGGAATTCGCTTTCCGCCGCGGCCGGAAGGGAGGCAAACGCCAGGATCAGGGTCAGCCCGACCGGCATCAGGAGTGGGCGGGCAAGACGGGCCCACACGGGGCGCAGGGTCAGGGTCATCGATTCACCAGGCGTTTCTGGGAGGCTATGCTCATGAGAATACCGAAGGCGACCATCAGGGTCACCAGCGACGTTCCCCCGTAACTGACCAGGGGCAGCGGCACACCGACCACCGGCAACAGGCCGGTCACCATGCCGATATTGACCACCATATAGACCGCGAAGGTCAGGCTGATACTCCCGCCCAGCAGCCGGGCATAGCGGTCCTGCGCCAGCGCGGCGATCCACAGCCCGCGGGCGACAATCGCAAAATACAGCAGCAGCAAGAGCGCGACACCAATAAAGCCGAATTCCTCGGCGTAGACCGCAAAAATAAAGTCGGTGGAGCGCTCCGGAAGGAACTCCAGTTGCGACTGGGTCCCGTTGAGCCAGCCCTTGCCGTACAACCCCCCGGACCCGATCGCGATCTTCGACTGGATGATGTGATAGCCGGCCCCCAGCGGATCGGATTCCGGGTTGAACAGCGTGAGTACCCGCTGGCGCTGGTAATCCAGCATCTGCGACCACAGGATGGGCACGGCGGCCGCCACCACGACGCCCAGGCCGACGAACCAGCGCCAGCCCAGCCCCGCGAGAAAGACCACCAGTACGCCGGCGGCCGCCACCAGCATCGAGGTCCCCAGGTCCGGCTGCTGCATGATCAGATACACCGGCACCAGGATCAGCACGCCGGTCACGAGGAGATCGCGAAAACGCGGCCGCCCACTGCGCAGCGAGAGATACCACGCGACCATCATCGGCACGGCAAGCTTCATGATCTCCGAGGGCTGGAAACGCATGAAACCAAGATCCAGCCAGCGCTGGGCCCCCTTGCCGACGTCCCCGACCCACATCACCGCCAACAACAGCAGGATGCCCGCCGCGAACAGCCACGGGGAGATCGCGCGCAGACCGTGCAGTGATATCTGTGCGACCAGCAGCATCGCGGCCACACCCAGGCCGATGCGCATCAGTTGCCGTTCCACGGCCACCACGCTCTGCCCGGAGGCGCTGAACAGAACGGCCAGCCCGAGCAGCAGCAGGATCGACAGCAGGACCAGCAGCACACTGTCCAGGCGTAGGCTGCGCAGCACCCACTGGCTGACGGACATCTCACGGCCGGTTACGCTGATCATTCGTCCTCCTCCAGGGAAACACTGATGACTAAATTCATCAGTGTTTCCCTAGGGTCATTCCCGCCCCGTCCAACAGATAGGCGTCCAACACCTCGCGCGCCACGGGCGCGGCCACCCGGCCACCGGACCCTCCGTGCTCGACCAGGACCGCCACCGCGATCTGCGGATCCTCCGCCGGGGCATAGCCCACGAACAGGGCGTGGTCCCACAGACGCCGGGCCAGCTCCTCTTCGTCGTACTCTTCATCCTCGCCGAGGCTGAACACCTGCGAAGTGCCAGTCTTGCCGGCAATGGTGTAGGCCGGGCGGGTGCTGCCCACGCTGCCCCAGGCGGTCCCGTGGCGGGCATGCACCGCCTCCACCAGCGAGCCGTGGATCGCATCCCAGTGCTGGTCGTCCACGACCACCGGCTCGCGCGTCACCGGTAGCGGATACTCCGGCTCCCCGGTCCCGTTGTCCATGGCGCGCAGCAGATGCGGCTGATAGCGCACACCGCGCGTGGCCAGCGCCGCCGTAAAGTCGGCCATCTGCAGGGGCGTGGACAGCATGTACCCTTGGCCGATCGCGGTGATCAGGGTCTCCCCCGGGAACCATACCTCGTTGTGGGTGGCCCGCTTCCAGTCGCGGCTGGGCAGGATCCCCGCTCGCTCGCCGGTGGAATCGATCCCGGTGCGCTGACCGATCCCGAAGGCGCCAAGAATGGGCACCATGCGATCGATGCCCATGGTGTGGGCCAGATCGTAGAAGTAGACATCCGAGGACACCGCGATCGCGCGCGACATATCCACCCGGCCATGGCCCTCGCGGCGCCAGTCTCGATAGCGCCGTTCATGCCCCGGGAGCTGGTAGTACCCGCGTGCGAACATCTCGCGCTCGGCGGTCGTAACATCTTCGTCGAGGGCTGCCAGCGCGACCAGTGGCTTGACCGTCGAGCCCGGCGGGTACTGCCCGCTCAGGGCACGGTTGAACAGCGGCCGGCGCTTGTCATCGCGCACCGCGGCGAAATCGGCCTGGGAGATTCCGTGGACAAAGGCCTCGGGATCAAAACCGGGGGCGCTGACCAGCGCCAGCACCTCGCCGTTATTCGGATCGATGGCCACGATCGCGCCATCCCGCCCCGCCAGCGCCCGGTAGGCCGCCTGCTGCAGGTTCACATCCAGGGTCAGGGTCAGGTCCGTGCCCGGCTGCGGCGGGGTCACCGACAGCTCGCGGATCACCCGCCCCTGGGCGTTCACCTCCACCTGGCGATAGCCTGGCCGGCCGTGCAGCAACTCCTCGTAGTAGCGTTCGACCCCGCTCTTGCCGATATGCGAGGTCCCGGCATAGGCCCGCCCGTCCACCCGGCGCAGATCCTGCTGGTTGATGCGCCCGACATAACCGACCGCGTGCGAGAATTCGGAACCCAGGGGATAGAAACGCAGCGGACGGGCCTCGATCTCGACCCCCGGCAACTCGTGGCGCGAGACCGCGATACGGGCCACAGTCTCGTCATCCAGCCCGGCCTTCAACAGCACCGGCTGGAACGGGCGCCGCTGCCGAACTCCGCGGTGGAAGCGCTCGATATCGGCCTCGCTCAGTTCCAGATAGCCGCGCAGGCGGCTCAGCAGGGAATCCAGATTACCGGCCTGCTCGACCGTGATCTCCAACTGGTAGGACGCCCGGTTGCCCGCCAGCAGGATGCCATTGCGGTCGCGAATCACGCCCCGGGTGGGAGCGATCGGCTCGACCCGTAACCGATTGTTCTCGGAGAGAGTGGTGAAATGCGAGTGCGCGCCGACTTGCAGCCCCGAGAGCCGCCAGCCCAGCGCCAGCAGGATGGCGGCCAGGATGACCAGTGCCAGCAGGATGCGCACGACAAAGCGCTCGCGGTCCTGCTGTTCCTCGCCGTAGGCATCGCGCTCGGCCATCTCAGCGGGTCACGGCGTCACGACCAGGTCCATGGCCCGCGCACGCAAACGCCGCACCGACCCTGCGGGACGGCGCGGCGCTGACCGACCGCTGCATGCAGCGGGGCGCGGCGTCAGATCTTGCTCTTCTGGTAACGCTTGTAGCTGGCAACAATCTCCGCCTTGGCTTCGTCGGCGCCAACCCAGCCTTCCACCTTGACCCACTTGCCCTTCTCCAGCTCCTTGTAGCGTTCGAAGAAGTGCTTGATCGAGTCCAGGAGCTCCTTCGGCACGTCGTCCGGGCTCTGGAACCGCGCGGACTGCGTGCACAGCTTGTCCACCGGCACCGCCAGGATCTTCGCGTCTACCCCGGCCTCGTCGGTCATCTTCAGCATGCCGATCGGGCGCGAGCGCACAACCGAGCCCGGCAGCAGCGGCACCGGGGTGATCACCAGCACGTCCACCGGGTCGTTGTCTTCCGACTCCGTGTTCGGGATGAATCCGTAGTTGCACGGATAGAACATCGCGACCGCCATAAAGCGATCAACCACCAGAGCCCCGCTGTCCTTGTCCATCTCGTACTTGACGGGCTGACCCTGGGTGGGGATCTCGATCACCACGTTGATGTCGTTGGGGAGATCCTTGCCGGCTTCGATCTGGTTGAGGTCCATGCTTGAGTAGTTTCCGATTGCTTTGAAGAGCGAGGGATTATACAGGGGAGACACCCCGCAAGGGCACCCATCAACAGTCGCATCAGGGAGACTCGAACGGCCGCGCGCGGTTGCGGCGCATCGGCCTCAGGCGGTATAAGACCGCGCTCGGGAAACGGTTTGCGGCCCGCCCTCGCCCCGGGCCGGCTGCCCGTTTCACCACCGCAATCAACGTGCCGTCCCGTTCCCGGCTAGTCCTGCGGTCCGGTACGGCTCCCGGCAGGAGTCAGCTATGCGTATCGTCCTGATGGGCGCACCGGGGTCCGGCAAGGGCACCCAGGCCAAGAAGATGGTCGCCACCTTCGGCATCCCCCAGATCTCCACCGGCGACCTGCTGCGCGCCGCGGTCGCGGCCCGGACCGAACTCGGCAAGCAGGTCGAGAACGCGATGGAATCCGGCAATCTGGTCCCGGATGATCTGGTCCTGGGCCTGATCCGCGATCGCCTGCAGGAACCCGATGCGCAGAAGGGCTTCATCCTCGACGGCTTCCCTCGCAATGTCGCCCAGGCCGAGGCGCTGGACAGCATGCTGGCCGACATCGAGTCGCCGCTGGATCGCGCGATCCAGATCGACGTCCCGTTCGAGGAGCTCAAGCAGCGCCTGACCGGCCGCGTGTCCTGCGGGGACTGCGGCGCGGTCTTCAACACCCATACCTTCCCGCCACAGAAGGAAGGCGTGTGCGACCTGTGCGGCGGCGATCTGATCCACCGCGCGGACGACAACGAGGAAACCGTGGTCAATCGCCTCAAGGTCTACGAGGAGCAGACCCGGCCGCTGATCGAGTACTACGATCGCCACGGTCTGCTCAAGCACGTCAACGGCACCCGCGACATCGAGCTGATCTTCGACGAGATCCGCCAGCTGCTGTCCTGACGCCGGGATGAGCCGCCGGCCCGCCAACCCCCCGCCGCGCCATCGCCCGATCGCGCGGCCGGTCGCGTGCGGGATCGGCCTGGTGACCGCGGCGCTGCTCCCGCTCGCGCTGCCCGCGGAGGAGCGCCCCCCGGGATGCGAGTTCGCCCCGGGGGTCGAGTGGCCCGAGCTGCGCACCCTCGAGGGCGGCCTCACCGAGATCGACGCCGACCAGGTGCGCCGGGACGGCGAACGCATCTCGGCCTCGGGCAACGTCCAGCTGTTCGAAGGCGGACAGCGCCTGGACACCGAATTCCTCGAATACGACCGCGCCACCGGCACCGCCCGAACCGAAGGTGACACCCGCCTGTTCGACGGCGACCTGCTGCTGCACACCGAGGGCGGGGAATACCGCCTGGACGCGGAGACCGGCGAGTTCCGCAGGATCGACTTCCTGGTGCAGTCCATCCCGGCCCGGGGCAGTGCCGCCCTGGGCGTCCAGCACGCCCCGCACCGTCACGACTTCGAGGAGGCCGAATACACCACCTGCCCGGTCGGCAACGATTCCTGGTGGCTGCGCACCCGGGATCTGGAGCTCGATCGCGAGACCGGCGTGGGCGTGGCCCGCAATGCGACCATCCGTTTCAAGGGTGTACCCATCGCCTACACCCCGTATATCAACTTCCCGCTGGACGACCGCCGCAAGAGCGGCTTCCTGCTGCCCAGCGCGGGCACCGGCGGCCGCACCGGCTTCGATCTCGCGACGCCTTGGTACTGGAACATCGCGCCCAACTACGACGCGACCTTCACGCCTCGCATCATGGCCGATCGCGGAATCATGCTCGGCACCGAGTTTCGCTACCTCCAGCCCCGGCACAATGGTGTACTCGACGTGCGCTACCTGCCGGACGACCGCGAGACCGGCGAAGACCGCCACTTCGCCCAGTGGCGCCACCAGACCCGCATCACCTCCAATCTGAACCTGCGCGTCGACGCTGCGGATGTCTCCGACCGGGAATACTTCTTCGACTTCGGCAACTCGGACCGCTATGCGGGTTCGACGCCCTATCTGCGCCGATCCGCCGACCTGACCTGGAACCAGCCGGCCTTTCGCCTGCGCACCCGCATCGAGGACTACCAGATCGTCGACCCCGAGCTGAGCGCCGCCGGCGAGCCCTACCAGCGGCTGCCACAGATCACGCTGGAGGCCGGGGAATACCTGGGCCACGGCATCTCCTGGGATCTGGATACCGAACTGGTGCGCTTCGAGCGCAGCGAGGACCAGTCCGGGCGCCCCGTGGGTACCCGCCTCGACCTGAATCCCGAGGTCCGCTGGCGCCATGACACCGGCGGCTTCTTCTTCGAACCCGCCACCGGTGTCCGCCATACCCGCTACGAACTGGACCGCCGCGACCAGACCAGCGGTCCGGAATCGATCAGCCGGACGGTACCACGCGCCTCGATCGACACCGGGCTGATCTTCGAACGTTCCATCGCCAACGGCCGCCGCCTGCAGACCCTGGAACCGCGCATCTTCTACGGCTACGTGCCCTACCGCGACCAGGACGACATCCCGACCTTCGACACCGGCGAGGCCGACTTCAGCTTCGACAACCTGTTCAGCCTGGACCGTTTCGTCGGCGCCGACCGCGTGGGCGATACCCATCAGGTCACCACCGCCCTGACCACCCGCATCCTCGACCAGCAGACCGGGCGCGAGCGCCTGAGCCTGTCCGCCGGTCAGATCCACTACCTCGAGGACCGCGAGGTCCGCCGCGGTACCGGACAGGACCCGCTGACGGACTCGCGTTCGGACCTGGCCCTGGAAGGTCGCGTGCGCATCGGCGATGCCTGGAGCGGCCGCGGCTCCATCCTCTACAACGAGGACGCGCGCGAAACCACCCTGGCCGCGATCTCGGTCGGCTACCACCCCTCCGAGCGCGCGCGGATCAACGTCGGCTACCGCCAGCGCGAGGCCGGCGCCCGCTCCATCGACCAGACCGACGTCTCCGTGATGTGGCCGATCACCGATCGCATCGACGCGATCGGCCGCTGGAACTACAGCCTGCAGGAAGAACGCGACCTCGAACTTCTGGCCGGGCTTCAGTATCGTAGTTGCTGCTATGGTATCCGCGTGGTGGCGCGCCGCGCGTACAGCTTCGACGAGACCTACGACAACTCGATCTACTTCCAACTCACGCTGGACGGCCTGGCAAGGTTCGATTCCGGCGTGGATTCGCTATTGCGCGAGGGTATTGCCGGATATGACGCACGTCCCTGAACAACGCCGCGGCGGGGTCCGCACCCTGCTGCCCCTGCTGGCCGTCCTGGTCTACGGCCTCGGCCTGCCGGCCATGGCCCAGACGCCCGGGTCGGCACCCGGCGGGCTCTCGCAGGGCGCGGTCGAGGCACCGGTCACGCCCGGGGCCGCCCGTGACGGCGGTACCCCGGCGGCGCCCATCACGCCCGAGGGCGACCGCTTCACCGACCGCATCCTGGCGGTGGTGGGCGACGACGTGATCACCCAGCGCGAGCTGGTGGAGCGCATGAACCTGGTCGCCCAGCAGATGATCGAGCGCGGCAACCGTCCGCCCGACCAGGACACCCTGGCGCGTCAGGTCATGGAGCGCCTGATCGTCGAGCGCGTGCAGCTGCAGGAGGCCGAGCGCGTCGGCATCAACATCGACGAGATGACCCTGAACCGCGCGATGGAGAACATCGCCCGCGAGAACCGCATGACCCTGCCGCAGCTGCGCCAGGCTCTGATGCAGGACGGCGTGGACTTCAACGCCTTTCGCGAGCAGATCCGCCACGAGCTGACCGTCAACCAGCTGCAGCGCCGCCAGGTCGACCAGCGCGTCCGCGTCTCCGACCAGGAGATCGCCGACCTCATCGCCTCCGAGAGTGGCGCCATTGACCGCGGCGTGCGCTATCGCATCGCCCAGATCATGGTCGCCCTGCCCCAGGGCGCCGACGCCCGGCAGATCGCCGAGGCGCGCCAAAAGGCCGAGTCGCTGCGCGACCGCGTGCGCGGGGGCGAGGACTTCGCCACCGTCGCCATCAGCGAATCCGAAGGACCGCAGGCCCTGGACGGCGGCGATCTGGGCTGGCGCTCCGCCGGCGAGATCCCCACCGTGTTCGCCCGCGAGGCCGTGCTGATGCGCACCGGCGAGGTCAGCGATGTCCTGCGCTCCCCCAGCGGTTTCCACATCATGAAGCTGCTGGACCGCGAGGGCGGTGACCAGACCCGCGTGCAGCAGACCCGGGTACGCCACATCCTGATCAGCCCGGACCAGGTGCGCAGCGACGAGGACGCGCGCCGCCAGGCGCAGTCCCTGTATAACCGCATCCGCGAGGGCGCCAGCTTCGAGGACCTCGCCCGCGCCAACTCCGACGACCCCGGCTCGGCCGCCCAGGGCGGCACCCTCGGGTGGGTCAGCCCGGGCGAACTGGTTCCCGCCTTCGAGGAGGCCATGCAGGCGCTGGAACCGGGCGTGGTCAGCGAGCCGGTGGAGAGCCAGTTCGGCTGGCACATCATCGAGGTCCTGGAGCGCCGCGAGGTGGACACCTCGCGCGAACAGATCCGGGCCCGCGCCCGCGAGATCCTGCAGAACCGCAAGCGCGACGAAGAGCTCGAGCTGTGGCTGCGCCGCCTGCGGGACGAGGCCTATGTCGAATACCGGGTCGACGGCTTCGGCTCCTGATCCGCGCGGGGCCCACCCGGTCCCGCGTCTGGCCCTGACCGCCGGCGATCCCGCCGGGATCGGGCCCGATCTCCTGATCGCCATGGCGCGGCAGCGCGGCCAGGCGCAGCGCGTCGCCATCGCTGATCCTGACGTGCTGGAGGCGCGCGCCCGCCAGCTGGGCGAGTCCCTGCGCCTGGTGCCCTTCGACCCGCAACGCCCGCGCGAGCCCACCCCGGCCCACACCCTGGAGATCCTGCCGGTACCGGTCGCCGCCCCGGTGGTCGCCGGCACCCTGAACCCCGCCAACGCCGAACACGTACTGGCCCTGCTGGCCAGAGCCGCCGACGGCTGCCTGGACGGCACCTTCGAGGCCATGGTCACCGGCCCGGTCCACAAGGGCGTGATCAACCGCGCCGGTATCGCCTTCAGTGGTCACACCGAGTGGCTGGCCGAACGCGCCGGGGCACCGACGCCGGTGATGATGCTGGCCACCGAGACGCTGCGAGTCGCGCTGGTGACCACCCATCTGCCCCTGCGCGCGGTCCCCGACGCCATCACGGCCGAACGCCTGGAGGCCGTGACCCGCGTGCTGCACCACGACCTGCGCCGTGACTTCGGCATCGACGAACCCGTGATCGCGGTCTGCGGCCTGAACCCGCACGCCGGCGAGGACGGCGTCCTCGGACGCGAGGAGATCGAGATCATCACCCCGACCCTGGATCGCCTGCGAGAGGCCGGCATGCATCTGCGCGGCCCACTCCCGGCCGACACCGCGTTCACCCCGCGCGCGCTCGAAGGCGTCGACGCGGTGCTGGCCATGTATCACGATCAGGGCCTGCCGGTCCTCAAGCACGCCGGCTTTGGCGGGGCCATCAACGTGACCCTGGGCCTGCCCTTCATCCGCACCTCGGTGGATCACGGCACCGCACTGGACCTGGCCGGCACCGGGCGCGCGGAGGTCGGCAGCTTCCAGGCCGCCGAACGTCTGGCGGAAACCCTCGCGGCCCGTGCCGCGGCCCGTGCCGCCGCCAGCAGGAGCATCTCGGGGACATGACCCGCCTCAAGACCTCGTCGCCGATCCGCAAGCGCTTCGGCCAGAACTTCCTGCACGATGCCGGCATCCTCGCGCGCATTGTCGCGGCGATCGACCCGCAGCCGGGAGACGCCGTGCTCGAGATCGGGCCCGGCCGCGGCGCCCTGACCGCGGCGCTGTTGGAGCGCCTGGACCACCTGGTCGCCGTGGAGATCGACCGCGACCTGGCCGCCGGGCTGCGCGCCGGTTTCCCTCCGGAGCGCCTGGACCTGCACGTGGGCGACGCCCTGGACATGCGGCTGGCCGATCTCGGCCCCCTGCCCGAACGCGGCTGGCGCGTAGTCGGCAACCTGCCCTACAACATCTCCACCCCGCTGATGTTCCATCTCCTCGAACAGGTCGGCGCGATCCGCGACATGCACTTCCTGCTGCAGCGCGAGGTGGTGGAACGCATGACCGCCGCGCCCGGCAGCAAGCGCTACGGCCGCCTGACCGTCATGCTGGCCGCCCGCGCCTCGGCCACGGCCCTGTTCACCGTGCCGCCCGGGGCCTTTCACCCGCCGCCCAAGGTCTACTCCAGCGTGGTGCGCATCACGCCCCTGGCCGAACCGCGGGTCGCACCGGCGCTGTACCCGACCTTCGCGCGGGTGGTGAACCAGGCCTTTTCCAGCCGCCGCAAGACGCTGCGCCGCGGGCTGTCCGGTCTGGCCACGATCGCGGACCTCGAGGCCGCCGGGCTGGACCCCGGGGAACGGCCGGAGAACGTCGACATCAGCGGGTTCGAGGCCCTGGCCCGGCAGATCCACGCAGGCGCGCACTGAGCCATCGGTCACCACGATCCGCTACCATGAACCCATGGACCTGATCGTTGCCGATGTCGGCGGAACCAACACCCGTGTCGCGCGCGCCCGCCGCGAGGCGGATGGCTGGTCCCTGCACGAGGCGCAACGCTACCCGAGCCGCGAGCATCCGGACCTCGCCAGCATCCTTGAGCACTGGCGCCACGAATACGCCACGGTGGATACGTTCGCCGCCGCCGGACTCGCGGTGGCCGGCCCGGTCCATCAAGGCCGGGCTCGCGTAACCAACCTGGACTGGCCCGCCCTGGAGGCCGCCACCCTCGGCGAACGCCTGGGTATGCCGGTTACGCTCCTCAACGACTTCGCGGCCATCGGCGCGAGCCTCGACGCGCTGCAACCCGGCGACTGCGAGACCCTCCAGCACGCGACACCCGATCCGGCGGGCCTGCGCCTGGTCGCGGGGGCCGGTACCGGGCTGGGCACCTGTCTGGTGGGCCCGCCCGGCCGGCCCGCCATCTATCCCGGCGAGGGCGGACACGCGCGTTTCTCGCCCGCCGGGCCCGAAGAGGCTGCGCTGGGCGATTTCGTAACCCGCGAACTGGGCTACTGCACGCGCGAACACCTGCTGAGCGGGCGCGGGATCGCCCGCATCGGTCAGTTCGAACTCGACCGGCAAGCGGATCCCGAGCTGGCGGAGGCCCTTTCCGCGCGGGACCCGGCAGCCGCCATCGGCGAACTGGCCCGGGCGGGCCACCCGGCCGCCGAGAACGTGATCGACCGCTTCGTCGGGCTGTATGCCGGACAGCTGGCCGACATGGCCCTGACCGCGCTCCCCACCGGCGGCATTTACCTGGCCGGCGGGATCGCGCCCCGCTGGGTCGACGCCTTCCGTGGCCCGCGCTTTCGCTGCGCCTTCCGGAATCGCCCACCGATGACCCACTTGCTTGAGCAATTGCCCGTGGCCCTTATCATGCACCCCGAACCGGGCCTGCTGGGCGCCGCCGTCTGCGCCAGCCGGTCCGCGACCCCCTGATGCCGGGTCTCCCGCTCAAACCTGGAGCCACAACCGCATGAACCCGCCCCAAGAGCACGACGCCGAAGCCCATACCATCGAGATCGAGGTCTCCACCGCCTACGTGGAGGACCAGTCCGAGCCGGATGACGACCGCTACGTGTTCGCCTATCACGTGGTCATTCGCAACGCCGGCGCGCTGACCGTGCAACTGCTCAACCGCCACTGGATCATCCGCGACGGCCGCGACCAGACGCAGGAGGTCCGTGGCGAGGGGGTGGTCGGCGAACAGCCGAGCATCGCGCCCGGCGACAGCTTCGAATACACCAGCGGCACGGTCATCGAGACCCCGGTCGGCACCATGGAGGGCTCCTACGGCATGCGCGACGAACGCGGCAACACCTTCGACGCGCCGATCCCGCCGTTCACCCTCTCCGTCCCGCGCACCCTGCACTAGGCCGGGCGGAACGATGGCGCTGTACGCCGTTGGGGATCTCCAGGGCTGTCTGGACCCGCTGGATCGACTCCTGGAACAGGTGCGGTTCGATCCGGCGGAGGACCACCTGTGGCTGGTCGGCGACCTGGTCAACCGCGGCCCGGACTCGCTGGGCTGCCTGCGCCGGGTCATGGACCTGGGCGATGCTGCCACGACGGTCCTCGGCAACCACGACCTCCACCTGCTCGCCACCGCACAGGGCGTCCGCACGCCCGGTGGCAAGGACACCCTGCGCCCGGTGCTGGATGCCCCGGATGCCGCGGACCTGCTCGACTGGCTGGCCCAGCGCCCGTTGCTGCACCGCGACACCGCCAGCGGCTGGACCCTGGTGCATGCCGGACTCCCGCCCGCCTGGGACCCGGAGACGGCCGCGCGCGAGACCCGGCGCGTGGAGGCCGAGCTGCGCGACCCGGCACGACGCCACGCACTGTTCGAGGTCATGTACGGCGACGAACCCAGCCACTGGAGCCCGGATCTCGACGGATACGAGCGCCTGCGCTACACCATCAATGCCTGTACCCGCATGCGCTATCTCACCGCGGACGGCGGCCTGGAGTTCGCCGGCAATGGCCCGCCCGAGGAAGCGCCCTCTGATCTCCGGCCCTGGTTCCGGATGCCGGAACGAGCCGCCGCCGGGCACCCGATCGTGTTCGGGCACTGGGCCGCGCTCGGACATCGGGTGGGACCGGACTGGCTGGCGCTGGACAGTGGCTGCGTCTGGGGCAACTGCATGACGCTTGCCCGCCTCGATCACACCGACGGCGACCCGGCCCGCGTCACCACCTGGCAGACGCCCTGCCCCGCCTGACCCGCCCGCTACCGCACACCGCATTCCCAGCACTCGCCGCAGTCATCCAGCCGCCTGCCTTGCAGTGGCTGGTCCTGGCTCGGCCCCGGGCGTTTACGGTGCCTTCGGTCCGCCGCCTGCC
>NZ_AUDT01000021.1:0-19019 GCF_000425605.1 Thioalkalivibrio sp. ALE17 | reverse complement strand
GAGGGTGTCAATTTTTCTGTGTAAGTGGGGTTAGGTCGGCATCCGTTCGGGGAACAGGATGATGAACTGGTTGAGGGCCTGGCGCCAGTTGTGGAGGGGGCGGGTCCATTTCTTGGCGACGTTCCGCAAGGCGAGGTAGAGGATCTTGGTCACGGCGCTGTTGTTGGGGAACGCCCCGCGGTTTTTGAGAACCCGGCGCAGCGAGTAGTTGAGCGACTCGATGGCGTTGGTGGTGTAGACCACCCGGCGGATCGGCGGCGGATAGTCGAAGAACCCCGACAGGCGGGGCCAGTCGGCGCGCCAGCTGGGGCTGATGGCGGGGTATTTGGCGTCCCAGGTGTCCGCAAAGCGGGTGAGCGCGGCCTCGGCCTCGGCGCGGGTGGCGGCGCCGTAGATGGCGCGCAGATCCCGGGCCACGGCCTTGCGCTCCTTCCAGGGCACGTACTTGAGGCTGCCGCGGACCTTGTGAACGATGCACAGTTGCACCTGGGTGTTCGGGAACACGCTCTCGATCGCCTCGGGCAGGCCCTTGAGGCCGTCCACGCAGGCGATGAAACAGTCCTGGACGCCGCGACTGTTGAGCTCGGTGAACACCGCGTGCCAGAACGAGGCACCCTCGGCCTGACCGACCCAGAGTCCCAGCAGCTCCTTCTCGCCTTCCAGGTTGATGCCCAGGGCCAGATAGACGGCCTGGTTCTTGACCGGCCCGTGCTCGCGCGACTTCACGTGCAGGGCGTCGAAGTAGAGGATGGGGTAGACCGCCGCCAGGGGCCGCTCCTGCCAGGCTTGCAGCTCTTCACGCACCGCCTCGGTGACGTTGGAGATCAGGGTCGGCGAGACCTCCACGCCGTAGAGTTCTTCCAGTTGCGCCTGGATCTCGCGGGTGGACTGGCCCCGCGCATAGAGCGCGATGACCTTGTCGTCAAAGCCTTCCAGGCGGCGCTGCCGCTTGGCAATCAGCTGCGGCTCGAAGCTGCTGTCGCGATCCCGCGGAACTTCGATCTCGAACGCGCCGGCTTCGCCCTGCACGCGCTTGCGCGTCTTGCCGTTGCGACTGTTGCCACTGCCGCGGCCCTCCAGGGCATGCGGCGGATAGCCCAGGTGGGTGGTCATCTCCGCCTCGAGCGCCCGCTCCGCCAGGCGCTGCGTCAGCTGCTGGAGCAGTCCACCCTGACCCAGCAGATCCTTCGGGTGCTGATAGTCCTTCAGCAGCTCATCCAGCAAAGCATCGGGAATCGTCTTCGAATCGGTCATCGCATACTCCTTGCTCAGGTCTGCTAAATGACCACTTACACAGTTCCTTGTACACCCTCCCATCCGCTATTGTGCTTTACCGAAAAACCCTTCCAATCTTCCCATCTTCCTGTGAACCGCCTTTGACCTTCTTCGTGTCTTCGTGTGCTTCGTGGTGAACAAGGGTTTTCCGGGCAGGAACCGGGTAAAAGGGCGGGGCGTGGTGCGAACTCATTAGGGTTTCCCTATGATGGGCGGCGAGCAGCCCGGCGCGGTTCGTGCGGGCACCCCGGAACGAGCGGACGTCCATGTTTACCGGAATCATCGAGACCCTAGGCAGCCTGGAGCGCCTGACCCCCAGTGGTGGCGACGTGCGGCTGCACGTGAACGCGACCGGGATGGACCTGTCGGACACCCGGCTGGGGGACTCGATCGCGGTGAACGGGGTCTGCCTGACGGTGACCGATCTGGCGGGCAGCGGCTTTGCCGCCGATGTCTCGCGCGAGTCGCTGGAGGTGACCACGCTGGGCCATCTCGGACCGGGGGACCGGGTGAATCTCGAACGGGCGCTGGCCCTGGGCGACCGCCTGGGCGGGCACATGGTGTCCGGGCACGTCGACGGCGTCGGCGAGGTGGTGGCGATGGAGCCCGATGCGCGCTCGACCCGCGTGCGCTTTCGCGCGCCACCGGCACTGGCCCGCTACATCGCGGCCAAGGGCTCGATCACTATTGATGGCACCAGCCTGACCGTGAACCGCGTGGACGGCGCCGAGTTCGAGGTCAACATCATCCCGCATACCTGGTCCCTGACCCGCTTCGCCGTCTATACGGTGGGCACCCCGGTCAACCTCGAGGTCGACCTGATCGCCCGCTATCTGGAGCGTCTGATGCTGGGCGAGCGGGCGGCCGAGCCCGGCGCGCAGGCGGGCGACCTGTCGGAGGCCTGGCTGGCTGAACAGGGCTTTCCCAATCAATCCGGGCCGCGCGACTGAACGCGCGGCCCCCGACCGAAGGCACGCATGGAATTTTCCAGTACCGAAACCATCCTCGAGGAACTGCAGGCCGGACGCATGGTGGTCATCGTCGACGACGAGGACCGCGAGAACGAGGGCGACCTCTTGATGCTGGCCTCGCACGCGCGGCCCGAGGACATCAACTTCATGGCCAAGTACGGCCGCGGCCTGATCTGCCTGACGCTGACCCGCGAGCGCTGCAAGCAGCTCGCGCTGCCGCTGATGGTGACCGACACCAATGACGTGCATGGCACCAACTTTACGCTGTCGATCGAGGCCGCCGAGGGCGTGACCACCGGCATCTCGGCCTACGATCGCGCACACACCATCCGGACCGCGGTCGCGCCCAACGCGAAGCCCGAGGATATCGTCCAGCCGGGGCACGTGTTCCCGCTGATGGCACAGCCCGGTGGGGTCATCGTGCGCGCCGGCCATACCGAGGCCGGGTGCGATCTGGCGCGCCTGGCCGGGGCCGAACCGGCGGCGGTGATTGTCGAGATCCTGAACGAGGACGGCAGCATGGCGCGGCGTTCGGATCTCGAGCGCTTCTGCGCCGAGCATGACCTCAAGATGGGCACCATCGAGGACCTGATCCGCTATCGCATCGAGAACGAGAAAACCGTGCGTCGGGTTTCGGAGCGTCCGTTCCCGACCGAGCATGGCGAATTCCGCCTGCTGGCGTTCGAGGACGAGGTGGATCACGAGCTGCATTTCGCGCTGGTGCGCGGGGAGCCGAAGCCGGACCAGGAGACCCTGGTGCGTGTCCATCTGGAGAGCACGCTGTACGACACGCTGGGCTATGCCGGCCCGGACCGTGGCTGGCCGCTGGATGATGCCCTGCGCCGGATCGACGCGGCCGGCGAGGGCGTGGTGGTGGTGCTGCGCAAGCACGAGAGCCCGGAGGCCCTGGCCCAGCGTCTGGAGCATATCGGCCAGCCGGCGCCGGAAGAGCGCAGTGGGCGGGAGAACTCCGCCGAGTGGCGCATGTATGGCATTGGTGCCCAGATCCTGGCTGACTGCGGGGTGGGGCGCATGAAGCTGATGTCGGCGCCCAAGCGCTTTCATGGCCTCGGTGGCTTCGGCCTGGAGGTCGTGGACTACGTCCACGAGTAGCCCCCGGCCGGCACGCGCCTGGCCGCCTGCCTCGTGGTGGCTGGCCCTGGTTCGACATCCGGTGTTTACGTGCTTTCGGTCTACATACTGCCGTGCGCTGACTCGCCAGCGCGCCCCGAGTGACTTCTTTGCTCGTGCAAAGAAGTCACCAAGAAACACGCCCGACTGCCGCGACCCCGGCCCGCTTCGCGGGCCGGGGTTTCCCTCGCTCCGAGGCTTTTCGCGGGCGGCGCTGAACTCGCTGCGCCTTCGGCTCCGCTCAGACATCCAGCGCCTTTTTCCCCGCGAAAACCCTCTACACTCGGCGCGACGACAACGGGGAGGCAGGTCCAAACAACGGCGATCCCAGCGATATAGCTAATGGATGATGGCTAGGCTTTCGGACATCTTGGGCACGCTCGGCCTTTGGCCGTTGCATGCCGCGCCCGCGCAGCGGGCGCCGGGGGCTTTCAGGCGGCAGGGCCGTTGTGGTGTCGCGGGGTCGGAATACCTTCTGTCTTGACCTTCGCCTTCCGTATGGAGCCCCTTGCGGAAGGGTTCTCGGGGCGGGAGAAGGCGCTGGATGTCTGAGCGGAGCGCAGCGTAGCGAGTTCAGCGCCGCCGGCCCGAGGGCCCTGGAGCAAGGTTCCTGGGCGAAATCCGGGTGCCCTTCTTTGGGTACTTTCTTGGGCAAGCAAGAAAGTGCCTCGGGGCGCGCTGGCGAGTCAGCGCACGGCAGTATGTAGACCGAAAGCACGTAAACACCGGATGCCGAACCCAGACCAGCCACCACGAGGCAGGCGACCTAACGAAGGGACCGTCAACCACCGAGCGATGAACAAGGGTCCGCCATGATCGGGCAGGACGCCGGGCCGACGCCACTGAGCATACCGGCGCCAAATGCAGGTCCAGTCAGCGCCATGGCAGGCGGGCGGCTGCCCGATTCGTGCGGGCGCGCTCTACCGCGCGGGTTCGCGGTGCTACACTAGGCGGCCTTTGCAACTCGGCCCCGCGGGTCGGCCCCGAACGGCCGCCTCGTCTCCGTCTCAATCGGAATGAAACCATGCACGACATTAAGACCCTGGAAGGCGTATTCACCGACGCCGCCGACCATCGCTATGGCCTGCTGCTGGCGCGCTTTAACAGCCTGATCGTCGAACGCCTGCTGGAAGGCGCGGTGGATACTCTGAAGCGCCATGGCGTGCAGGAAAAGAATCTGACCATCGCCCGCGTGCCGGGGGCCTATGAACTGCCGCTGGCGGCCCAGGCGATGGCGCGTTCCGGGCAGTATGACGGGGTCATTGCCCTGGGCTGCGTGATCCGTGGCTCCACCCCGCATTTCGACTACGTCGCCGGCGAGGCGGCCAAGGGCCTGGCCCAGGTGCAGATGGCCGAGGACCTGCCGATCAGCTTCGGTGTGCTGACCACCGACTCCATCGAGCAGGCGATCGAACGCGCAGGCACCAAGGCCGGCAACAAGGGCGCGGATGCCGCGATGGGCGCGATCGAGATGGTCAGCCTGATGCGCCAGCTGCGCGGCGGCGCCTGAGCGAGCACGAGCACGAAACCGACGTGACCGAACCTGGCAATCCCTCCCAACCCGACCGTCCCGCCGCCAAGGGCGCGGGCGGCGCCCGCGCCAAGCGCCCGCGCAGCACGCCCGAGCAGCGGGCGCGCCATGCGCGCTCGTTCGCGCGGCGCCGCGCCATGCAGGCGCTCTACTCCTGGCAGATGACCGGCGCCCACCCCAAGGACATCCTGGCCGAGTTCCGTGACGACGAGGAACACGCCAAGGCGGATGCCGAGTATTTCCGCGAGCTGCTGATCGGTGTGACCCGCGATCGCGAGGCCCTGGATGCCCGCATGGAGCCGTACCTCGGCCGCCCGCTGGACCAGCTCGACCCGGTGGAGCATGCCCTGCTGTGGCTGGGTCAGTGGGAGCTGGCCGAGCGGATCGAGGTGCCCTATCGCGTGGTGATCAACGAGGCCGTGGACCTGGCCAAACGCTACGGTGCGGAGCAGTCGCATCGCTACATCAACGGTGTGCTGGACCGGCTCTCGGCCGAGCTGCGCGGTCCCGAGCGCGCCACGCCGCGCTGACCCCGCGCAACGCCGCAGCACGGCAATGGCCGGCCCCGACTCCGAGTTCGACCTGATTCAGCGTTATTTCGGCGCGCCGTCGGCGGACGTGAACGCCGAGGGCGTTCGGCTTGGCATCGGGGACGATGCCGCCCTGTTGGCTGTGGCGAGCGGCCACGAGCTGGCCGTCACTGTCGACACCCTGATTGAGGGTACCCATTTTTTCCCCGATCACCCGCCGGCGAGCGTCGGGCACAAGGCCCTGGCTTCCAACCTCAGTGACCTGGCCGCGATGGGGGCCGAGCCGCTGGGCGCGCTGCTGTCGCTGACCCTGCCCCGGGTCGATCATGACTGGCTGGCGGGTTTCAGCGAGGGCTTCCTGGCGCTGGCCGAAGAGGTTGGTATCCCGCTGGTAGGCGGGGATACCAACCGGGGCCCTCTGGC
This sequence comes from Thioalkalivibrio sp. ALE17, assembly GCF_000425605.1. NCBI lineage: Bacteria > Pseudomonadati > Pseudomonadota > Gammaproteobacteria > Chromatiales > Ectothiorhodospiraceae > Thioalkalivibrio > Thioalkalivibrio sp. ALE17. Next base: position 13,158 of record NZ_AUDT01000021.1, on the reverse strand, counting down.
AATCAGCGTGACCGTGCTGGGTACCGCGCCCGCGGGCCAGGCCCTGCGCCGGGCCGGGGCCCGGCCCGGCGACCGACTGGTGGTATCCGGTGCGTTGGGCGGGGCGGCCTTCGGGCTTGCCCACGAGACCGCCCGGCGGGCGCGGGGCGCCGCGGGCGCGGCTCTGCCCGCCGATGCCCGGGAGCCGGCCTGCGACCGGCTGTTCTGGCCCCGGGCGCGGCTGGCCCTGGGGCGCGGCCTGCGGAACCGTGCCCGGGCGGCTATCGATATTTCCGACGGCCTGCTGGCGGATCTCGGGCACCTGTGTGCCGCGTCGGGCTGTGGCGCGCGGGTCGACTGGCCCGCCGTCCCCCGCGATCCGTTGCTGGCACAGATCCCGGACGATCAGGCCCGCGAGTATGCGCTCGGCGGAGGCGAGGACTACGAACTGCTGTTCGCACTGCCGGCCGGGGAATCGCTGGATCTGCTGGCCTTCAGCGTGGATGTGCCGCTGACCGTGATCGGGGAATGCACGGAGGGTGACGCGGTGGTCGTCGAGGACGCGGACGGGCGGCGACTGGACGTGACGCGGGCGGGCCACGATCATTTCGCGGACACCGAAGAACACTAGGGACAGGGTAGCCATGACGGAGCAGAAGAACCGCAAACCGCAGATGCCATCGGCGAAGACCGTATTCGGCGATCCGATCCACCTGCTGGCCTTCGGCTTCGGCAGCGGCCTGTCGCGCTGGGCCCCGGGCACCACCGGCTCGCTGGGCGCGCTGGTGCTGTACTTCGCGATCATGAATTTCCCGGAATGGGCCTATATCGCCGTGACCGTGATCGTGGTCATGGCCGGCTTCCACATCTGTGGCGAGAGTGCCCGCAAGCTCGGTGTGCACGATCACCCGGGCATCGTCTGGGACGAATGGGCGGGCATGCTGATTACCCTGGCCTTTGCCCCCGCGGGGCTGATGTGGGTGGTGGTCGGCTTTCTGCTGTTCCGGATTTTCGACATCCTCAAGCCCTGGCCGGCGAACTATTTCGACCACAAGTGGCAGGACGGCCACGGGATCATGATGGACGATGTGGTCGCCGGCCTGTACGCAGGCTTCGCCCTGGTGATCCTGGGCGGGTTGTTCCAGCAACTGGTGGTCGAGGCGTAGGACAGCACTCGGGTGGGCCCGGGTGTGAACGGGTCGGCAGAGTCGCGCGATGGCGAGAACTCGTGCGGATACGGCAACGCCTCAGGGTCAGGTATCCACCAAAGGAGTGTGTGGCATGAAGATCTCCATGCGTCATTGGCTTCAAGTCTTGTTCGTGAGTGCCCTCCTGGCGTCTGGCGGCGTTCAGGCGCAGCCGGCGGGCGGGCCGCCTTCGGGCGCCCCGGGCGCCAGTGGCGACACGCCGGCCGCCGGCGACCTGCCACCCGGACACGGCGGTACTCCGCCCGGGCAGCGCCGCGGCGACCCGCGCCCCGATCGGGGGCCCGACCTTCCGCGGGCGCCGGATCCGTCCTCGCCGCCGTCGCCGGACGACGCGCCGCTGCCGGACCCGTCCGATCTCCCCGAGCCGCCCACCCCGCCGAGCCCGGATCTCCCGGGGCTCTGACCGAGCGCGGCGGATCCGCCCTGCGCACGTGTTCGCGGGGTGGGACGGTCTCCGTTTGACCGTGTAGTGGTCAAGTCATTTCGGACGTCCCGATCGGTGCTCCCGTCCTTCGCTCAGTGGGAGGTCGTTGGGGTACACACAGGCCGGCTGGATGGGAATGGTCCCCAAGTGCACCGACTGGTCGGTTACTTCGCCTGGCGGCCGAGCGTGCGCAGCTGCTGCAGCCAGCGCTCGCGCGCAGCCGCGTTGCCGCCGTTCTGGCCGATCAGGGTGTGGCGGACGGGGCCGAAGCCACAGAAGCGCAGGATGTTCCGCTCCAGGCTCTTCAGGCTGTGGGCGCCGAACCACCAGCGGTAGGCGAGGGCCGGCATGCCCATGGTGACCACGATGCGTACGGAACGGCCCTTCAGCCGCGTGTGGCGCAGACGGTTCATGTCGCCATCGGCGACAAAGGCTGGCCTGAGGGTCTGTTCCAGGAAGGCCTTCACCCCGGCCGGCATGTCGCCCAGCCACAGCGGGTAGATCAGCACGATGTGGTGGGCGGCCTCGATCAGGGCCTGGGCCTCGAGGATCGCGGGCGGGACGCTTGCGTCGAGGAACTCGGCCTGGCTCCTGAGCAGCGGGACATCACGATGGGCGATGGTGTAGGTGTCCACCGCGAAGCCGCCCTGTTCGGCCCCCTCGCGGTAGGCGTCGGCGAGCGCGTGGTCGAGATGGCCGCCGGCCGGGTCCGGGTGCCCCTGGAGGATCAGGATTCGCGTCATGCGTTGGCCCTCGTGATGGCTGAGCCCGTTTCCCAAGCGTAGCCCAGCCGGCGGACGCGGTGGTTCCGGTACGGGCCGTGGTGTGAGGGGGCGGTTGGTTGGCCGCCAAAAACGCCTCCGGAAACCGGTTCCCTGGCACGAGGGTCTTGCCTACCATAACGGGGTGCGCTGCGGTGGCTTGTAGCGTCGGGACGCGGAGGCGAAATGGCATTCGATCCGGTTGTGCTGTTCTTCCTGCTGGGGGCGATCGCGGGTCTGGCGAAGTCGGACCTCAAGATCCCGATGGCGATCTACGAGGCGCTGTCGATCTACCTGCTGCTGGCCATCGGCCTGATGGGCGGGGTCAAGCTGGCGGAAAGCGAGTTGCTTCCGTTGCTGCTGCCGGGCCTGGCGGTGCTCGCCGTGGGTTCGCTGATCCCGCTGATCGCGTTTCCGGTGCTGTACCTTCTCGGGCGGATGCCGCGGGCGGATTCGGCTTCCATTGCGGCCCACTACGGTTCGGTGTCGGTCGTGACCTTCTCGGTCGCGGTCGCGTTTCTGGCGTCCCGGGGTCTGGACTACGAGGGGCACATGGTGGTGTTCCTCGTACTCCTGGAGATGCCGGCGCTGGTCATCGGGATCCTGCTGGCGCGCATGGGCAGCCGGGGCCCCACTCGCTGGGGCAAGACCCTGCACGAGGTCATCTTTGGCAAGAGCATCTTCCTGCTGGCCGGTGGACTGGTGATCGGGTTCATTGCGGGCCCGGATCACATCGAGCCGCTGGAGCCGATGTTCTTTGATCTGTTCAAGGGGGTGCTGGCGTTGTTCCTGCTGGAGATGGGGCTGGTGGCCTCCAGCCGCATCGCGGATGTCCGCCAGTACGGGCTGTTCCTCATCGTCTTTGCGATCGTCATGCCGATCGTCTCCGCGATCCTCGGGGTCCTGCTCGGATGGGGCCTGGGCATGAGCCTGGGGGGCACGCTGCTGCTGGCCACCTTGTATGCCAGTGCTTCGTACATCGCGGCGCCGGCCGCGATGCGCATCGCCGTGCCCAAGGCCAACCCCGCGTTGTCGATCGGGGCTTCGCTGGGTGTGACGTTCCCGTTCAATATCTTCCTGGGCGTTCCGCTGTATTTCTGGATGGCCCAGACCCTTTATTCGCTCGGAGGCTAGCTCGATGCAAGGCGATGACATGTACCTGCTGACGGTGGTGGCCGAGGCGATCCTGGAAGAGATGCTGATCGACGAGGTCCGCGCGATGGGAGCAGCCGGCTACACCGTCACCGATGCGCGTGGCTGGGGCCGGCACGGCAAGCGCCGGGGCAACTGGCGGGCCGGTGGCAACATCAAGCTGGAGGTCGTGGCCTCGTCGGAGCTGTGCGAGCGGATCGCGGCCCGGTTCAAGGAACAGTACGAGTCGGACTATGGGTTGCTGATGTTTACCGTGCCCGTCGACTTGAAGAATTGATCCGGCCGGACAGTCAGGCAGCCTCCACGAAGTGAAGTGCTTCACGAAATTCCGGGGAACTCGCCCGTGCGCCTTGGGGGCCGCGGGGCCCGGCTGCTATCACCGGGGGCCTGAACCAATGGCTTCACGGCCGCAAGGAGTTTCCCATGACCCGGTTTCGCAGTACCGCATTGATCATTGCCCTTGGCTCGCTCTTCGCCGTGGGAACGGCCCATGCCCAGGCGCAGCAAGGCGGCCAGCAAGGTGGCATGGGCCAGGGTACACCCCCCGCCGAGCGGGGTGCCCCTCCGGCGGGCGGGCAGGACACCCCGGGGCACGGCGGCATGCCGCGCGGCCAGGGCCAGGAGCACGGTCAGGGCATGCCGCGCGGCCAGGGCCAGGAGCGTGGTCAGGGCATGCCCCCAGGGCATCCACAGCAGGCACCCGGCCAGCCGCCGGGCCAGGGACAGCAGGCCCCGGGCCAGATGGAGCGCGGTGGTCAGCCGGCCCCCGGTCAGGGCGGCGCGCCGACCGCGCCTCAGGGGCAGGGCCAGCCGCCCGGTGGCCAGGGGCAGCCGCAAGGACAGGGGCAGCCCCAGGACGCGCCGCCGCTGGGCCAGCAGCGTCAGCCCCGCGGCGCGGATGCGCCTCCGCTGGGGGACCAGACCCCGACGCGGCCGGACACCGGTAACCGCCCGGCCGAACCCGCCGATCCGGCAGAGCCGGCGGACCCGGCAGAAACGGGCAATCTCCCGCCGGTGGACTGATCGCGGCGGCCCGGGACATCGCGCTTCGTCCGGGAGGGCCCGAAGCGGGCCCGCCTTACGTCCGGGCGAGGATGCGGTAGGGACCGGGATGCCCGTCGCGGCCGGACTCGATCAGGGCAATCGTGTCCGTTGCCCAGTGCAGCGGCGTTTCGATCCGCTCCCGGGCGGGCGGCGCCGCGTGGCGGCGCAGCGAAACGTGAGGCCGGAACGGGCGGGGCGGGCCGGTGTCGATGCCGCACTCCCGGCAGAGGGCATGGGCCCGATCCGCGAGGTCCAGGAGGGCCGCCGGCGGATCGTCGGGGCCGACCCAGGTGATGCGCGGCCGCGCGAAGTGCCCCAGTCGGTCCAGGGTCAGTTCCAGTGGGTCGCTGGCGAGGCTCCCGAGGTGACCGGCCAGGCAATCGGCCTGCCCGGCGGGAACTGTGCCGGCGAAGGCCAGCGTCAGATGCAGATGTTCGGGCGGGATCGGACGGCCGGGACCATCCAGGGTGCGTCCCAGCCGATCCAGTCGTTCGCGTGTGGCCGTGTCGGGCCACAGGGCGAGGAAGACTCGTCGGAACTCGGGGGCCTCGGCCACAGCGGCGGGTTCAGGTGCGTGGTCGCGGCAGATTTTCGCGCTGACGGCGTTCCCACAGGGTCTTGCGGCTGATGCCCAGCGCCCGCGCGAGTTCCGTTTCGGTCATGCGGTCCTGGTTCTCCTGCACGAACTGGCGGAAGTACTCGTTCAGGCTCGAGCCCCGGGGTTTGCGGCGCGTCGGGAAGGCCGGGTTGGGGTGTTCCCCGGCCGCGCCGGTGTCCGGGGCCTCCAGGCCCATGTGCTCCGGCGCGATGTGTCCATCGGGGCAGAGGACCCATCCGCGCTCCAGGGCATTGGCCAGTTCGCGCACGTTGCCCGGCCAGTCCTGGGCCTCCAGGGCATCCCGGGCCGCTTGCGTCAGGCGGGGGACCGTTCCCGATCCGGCCAGCCCCTCGAGGAAATGCTGCGCCAGCGGCAGGATGTCCTCGCGCCGCTCGCGCAGGGGCGGGATCGCCAGCTCCAGTACCCGCAGGCGGTAGTAGAGGTCGGCCCGAAAGGCCTGATCCTCGATCATGCCCTCCAGATCGCGATGGGTCGCGGCCAGCAGGCGCACGTCGACCTTCTGATTCTCGTTGGCGCCCACCGGACGGATCTCGCCGTCCTGCAGTACGCGCAGCAGGCGCGCCTGGGCCGCCGGCGCGAGTTCGCCGATCTCGTCCAGGAACAGGGTGCCGCCATGGGCGCTCTGGATCAGGCCGGTGCGGGCCTTGACCGCCCCGGTGTAGGCGCCCTGGGCGTGCCCGAACAGCTCGGCCTCCACCAGGCCCTCCGGGATGGTGGCGCAGTTGACGGCCACGAAGGGCCCCCCGGCGCGCGGGCTCAGTTCATGCAGGGCGCGTGCGGCGAGCTCCTTGCCGGTGCCGGATTCCCCCCGCAGCAGCACGGTGGAGTGCGTGGCCGCCACGCGCCGGATCTGGTCGCGCAGCCGCTGCATCGCGGGGCTGTCGCCGATCAGGCCCAGGCCCGGGTGACTGAGGGTTTCGGTCCCGGCGTCGGGCGGCTCGGGCGGGAGGCGGTCGCGCGCCTCGCGTTCGCGCAGGGCGGCGCGCAGGGTCAGCAACAGGGCGTCGTGGTCGAAGGGCTTGGCGATGTAGTCGGCCGCGCCCTCTTTCATCGCGTTCACCGCCGAGGGGACCGATGCGTAGCTGGTCATGATGACCGTGGGCGAGCGGGTGAACTCGGGCAGCAGCTCGATGCCCTCGCCGTCCGGCAGGCGCAGATCCACCAGCTGGAGGTCGTAGGGGTCGGCCGCGGCCAGGGCGCGCGCCTCGGCCAGGTTCTCGGCTACGCCGACCTCGAAGCCGTGATGCTCCAGGAACCGGCGCACGGCGCGGCGGATCGGGGCTTCGTCGTCTACGAGCAGGATGCGGGTCATCGGTCTTGGTGCGGCAGCATGAGCAGGAATCGGGCCCCACCCTCGGGGCGGTTGGCGGCCATCAGGGTACCACCGTGGTCGCGCACGATGCTGTAGGCCACCGGCAGGCCCAGGCCGGTGCCCTGACCGGCAGGCTTGGTGGTGAAGAAGGGCTCGAACAGGCGCTCCAGACTGGATTCGTCGATCCCGGGGCCGGCATCGTCGATGGTGATCTGGATGTGGCGGCCATGGACGCGCACGGCGATCACGACCGTGGAACCCTCGGGCGAGGCCTGCTCGGCGTTGGTCAGCAGGTTGATGAAGACCTGCAGCAGCGTGGCATGCGACCCGCGGACATGCAGCCCCTCCAGGCCCATGGTGGAGAACTGCAGGTCCTTGCGCCCGGCCAGGCGCGTCAGGCGAATGGCCTCGGCCAGGAGCTCGTCCAGCGCGATGGTCTCGAAGTGCCCCGCGGACGGCCCCTCGTCGGCGTGGGCGAAGGTGATCAGGGACTGCACGATCGCATTGATGCGCCGGGTCTGCGCGAGGATGTCGTCGGCGATGCCGCGGATCTCGTCGGGATCATCCTCCAGCGGCAGGGTCTGGGCCAGCGAGGCGATCCCGGTCAGCGGATTGCCGATCTCGTGGGCGACCCCGGCGGCAAAGCGGCCGATGGAGGCCAGGCGGTCGCCGTGGGCGATCTCGGACTCGAGCTGGGCGCGCTCGGTTACGTCCTCGATCAGGACCACGCGCCCCTCCACCTGGCCATGGGCATCCTGCAGCTCGGAACGGTGCAGGTTCAGGCGGCGATTGCCGGCGGGCAGATCCACGTTCAGCTTGTACCACTGCCGGTCCGGGCTCTCGAGGAAGGCCGTCAGCAGGCCGCTCCAGGGGCTGTCGAGCCGGCCGATGTTCTGGCCCACGGCGTCCTCGGTGGCCACACCGGTGAGTTGCGCCAGCGCCTGGTTCCAGCCGGTAATCTCGCCGCTGTTGGTCAGGCTGGCCACCCCCAGCGGCAGCTCGTGCAGGATCTGGCGATGAAAGCGGCGCAGGGCATCCAGTTCGGCGGCCAGGCCGGACAGTGGTAGGGAACGGGTCTCCAGCTGCTCCTCGATGCGCCGCAGGCTCTCGCTGAGGGTCTGGCGGCCGGCGGCATCCAGGCGCAGGTGCTGGTCGACGATCATGCGCGCGAGGACCGGCCCGAGCAGACCGGACAGGTTGCGCTCGATGCGTTCGCGCAGGTGGCGCAGGTCGCTGCGCGAGCGCGTGTGCCGCGGCAGGCCGAGATCGTCGAGCGCGCGCTGGACCTCGTGATGCGCGGCACCCGGCCCCAGAGTGGCGGCCAGGGCGGTTTCCATCTCGGTCACGTCGCCAGCCAGGGGCAGGCCGGCCCCGGCCCCGGTGGACTCGTTGGGGCAGCAGGCTCGGCCGGCCTCGATCTCCTCGCGGTTGGGGCGGGTCAGCAGCGACCCGATCACGAACAGCAGGGCGTTGATGCCCAGGCTCAGCATCAGGGCGAAGGTCCATGGGTCCAGCATCCCGGCCAGCAGCCACTGTTGCGGATCCGGCAGTCCGGTGGCGATGCCGGCATCCGACAACAGCGGCATCACCAGGGTGAAGGCCCAGCCGGTGATGCCCGCGACCAGTCCGAGCAGGAAGCCGACCCGGGTCGCCTGCTTCCACAGCATCAGACCGATCAGGCCCGGCAGGAGCTGGGCCACCGCGGCAAACGAGATCAGCCCCAGCTGCGCCAGCCCCTCGACTACCTGCAACAGGCCGTAAAAGGCATAGCCCAGTCCGATGATGAACACGATCCAGATGCGCCGCCCCCAGAGCAGGCGGGTATAGATGTTGGCGCTGCGCTCTTCTTCGTGCAGCCGGGTCAGCGGCGAGAGGTAGTTGGTCCCCATGTGGGCCAGCGCAAGGGTGGTCACGATCATCATGGCGCTGGCGGCGGACAGGCCGCCGATAAAGACCAGCAGCGCCAGGCTGGGCGACTCCAGCAGTCCGGCGATCCCGATGGCGTAGTAGTTCGGCGAGATGCCGAGGCCGGCCGCCTCGCCGGCCCAGTAGAGGATCGGCATCGGCAGGTTCAGTAGCAGCAGGAACGCCGGGAAGGCCCAGGCAGCGGTGGTCAGGGCCTGCGGGTTGATGTTCTCGGTAAACAGCATGTGGAACTGGCGCGGCAGCAGGAAGGCCGCGGCAAAGGCGAGAATCATCATTGCGAACCAGCCACCCTCGCGCACCGGGGCGTACAGCGCATCGACCGCCTCGGGGTGCGCGGCCAGCCAGTCGTCGAGGCCGGCGAAACCGCCGAACACCGCGTACAGGGCCACCGCCGCGATGCCGAGGATGGCGATCAGCTTGACGATGGATTCGAAGGCGATGGCCAGCACCAGGCCGGCGTGCTTCTCGCGCGGGGCAATGTGGCGGGCCCCGAACAGGATCGCGAACAGTGCGATGGTGGCGCTGAAGGTCAAGGCGAGCAGGTGGGGCGGGGTTTCCGCGGTCAGGACCGCGGCGGACTCGGCCACCGCCTTGATCTGCAGGGCGATGTACGGAAGCACGCCGGCCAGCATGAACAGGGCCACCACCGGTCCGGTCAGGCGACTGCGGTAGCGAAAGGCGAACAGGTCGGCCAGTGAGGTCAGTTGCTGTTCGCGGGTCACGCGCAGGATGGGGCGCAGCAGCCAGGGCGTGGCGGCGAAGGCCAGGGTCACGCCCAGGTAGATTGTCAGGTACAGATAGCCCTGTTCGGCCAGGAAGCCGAGGTTGCCGTAGAACGTCCAGGAGGTCGCGTAGACCCCCAGCGACAGGCTGAAGACCCAGCTGTTCGCCGCCAGCCGGCCGACCCGGGGGACGCGGTCGGCCAGGAAGGCGATGCCGAACAGCAGGGCCAGGTAGGCCACGCCCACCGCATAGAGCAGGCCGAGGCTAAGGGTCACGACGACCGCCCCGGCTCAGGGCCGCGATGGCCAGGATGAAGACTGCCCAGGCGGCGAACGGCCACCACCAGGCGGGGCTCAGGTGGGCGACCCAGATCACCAGCGGGCTCAGGAACAGCAGGGCCCCGAGGAGGGCGATCAGGATGGCGCGCGGGGCGTCCATGGTCAGATGTTCCCCCGTGCCGGGCCGCTGCGGGGCACGGGTTCCTGCGGGGCCTTCCGGATTGGCGCGCGGCGGGACAGCATGCGGCGAGTCTACACCGCGGCGGTGGCTCCGGGCAGCGCGGCGTGCAGCGGCAGGTATGCCGCGAGCGGCCGGCGCCGTAGCGGTTCCAGGGCCTCCGCCAGCTGGGCACCGGGCGCGTCCGGGGCCTGTCGGTCGGCAGGCGCGAGTCCGATCTGCCCCAGGGTGTCGGCGAGGTGGCGCCGCGCCGCATCCGCTCGAATCCCCGTAGCACCCGTGGCCTTGGCGAGTTTGTCGCCGCCGGGCGCGACCAGCACCGGATGGTGGGCATAGGCCGGCGGGGGGTGTCCCAGCGCCCGGTAGAGCTGCAGCTGGCGGGGGGTGGAGCCGAGCAGGTCGATCCCGCGGACCACATGGGTGACGCCCAGGTCGAGGTCATCGACCACGGTGGCGAGCTGGTAGGCCACGATGCCGTCCGCGCGACGGATGACGAAGTCACTCCCCAGGGCCTCCAGGTCGAAGGCGACCGCACCGAGAAAACGGTCCTCGATGGTCCAGTGGCGCCGGCTGGCGCGGGCGCGCAGGGCGCGGGGCTCGCGACCGGGCGGCAGGCCGTGGCGACAGGTGCCCGGATAGACGGGGCCTTCCCAGCCAGGGCGGCCGTGGGTAGCCAGGTCCTTGCGGGTGCACCCGCAGGGAAAGGCCCGGTCGGTGTCCATCAGGGTATCCAGGGCCCGCTGGTAGGCGGGGCCGCGCTGGCCTTGCCAGACAATCGGTCCGTCCCAGCCGAGGTCGAAGGCCTCGAGGGTGCGCAGAATGGCATCGGCCGCCCCCGGGCGAACCCGGGGGGCGTCGATGTCGTCGATACGCAGGTGCCACTCGCCATTGGCACTCCGGGCGTCCAGCCAGGAGATGACGGCGGCCAGCAGGGAGCCCGCGTGCAGCGGGCCGGAAGGGGTCGGGGCAAACCGGCCGACGTAGCCGTCGACCGGGGACTGCGGTTCGGGCGTGGGGGTCACGGCCCGGCCGGGATCAGGCGCGCTGCTTTTCCTTGATCTCGTCGAGCTGCTTGCAGTCGATGCACATGGTGGCCGTCGGGCGGGCCTCCAGGCGACGAATGCCGATCTCCACGCCGCAGGTCTCGCAGTAGCCGTAGTCGTGGGTCTCGATCTTGCGCAGGGCCTCGTCGATCTTCTTCGACAGCTTGCGCTCGCGGTCGCGGGCCCGCAGTTCCAGGCCGAACTCTTCTTCCTGGGTGGCGCGGTCGGCCGGATCGGCGAAGTTGGCCGCGTCCTGGCGCATGTGCCCCACGGTGCGATCGACTTCCTCCGCCAGTTCCTGGCGCCATGCCCGCAGCAGGCTGCGGAAATGGTCCAGCTGATCCGGATTCATGTACTCTTCGTCCGGCTTCGGCTCGTAGGGCGCAATGCCCCCGGCGACCATGTGCTGGGTGGAGGGCTTGTCGGTCTTTTCGTCTGCAGCCATGCGGGCTTTCTCCGGCTGGAAAAATGAGGCGCACTTAGTACCAGAGTCGGACGGGGCGGGCAAGTCCCGTGCCATGACGGTTTGCGCCCGGTCGCCTCCGGACCTGCATGGGCTGCGAGCGGCGGGGCACTGTTTTCAGCGAGATACGGGAAGGGATCGGGAATCACGATGGCGGAATTGCAGGCACTGATCTTTGACGTCGACGGCACGCTGGCGGACACCGAGCGGGACGGTCATCGGGTGGCGTTCAACAAGGCGTTCGCGGACGCGGGCCTGGACTGGGACTGGAGTGTGGCGCGCTACGGCAAACTGCTGCGGGTCACCGGCGGCAAGGAACGCATTCGCCAGTACCTGTCGGAAGATCATCCCGAGGCTCTCGAAGAGCCGGGGATCGATGCCCGCATCCGCGAGCTGCATGCGGCCAAGACGCGTCACTACGTGGCCATGCTGGAGTCCGGCGCGATCCCGTTGCGCCCGGGCGTTCGCCGCCTGCTGGACGAGGCGGAGGCCCAAGGATTGCGTCTGGCCATTGCGACCACCACCACCCCCGAGAACGTGACCGCGTTGCTGGAGGCCACGCTGGGGAGCGCGGGGCCGTACCGCTTCGAGGTGATCTCCGCCGGGGACGTGGTGCCGGCCAAGAAACCCGCGCCGGATATCTTCACGCATGCGCTGGAGGCGATGAACCTGCCCGCCAGCGCCTGCCTCGCCCTGGAGGATTCCGACAACGGGGTCCGGTCCGCGTGCGGCGCCGGGCTGGAGGTGGTGGTCACCACCAACGACTACACCCGGGAACAGGACTTCGAGGGCGCGCTGGCGGTGCTGGACGGGTTCGGCGAGCCGGACGCACCGGCGAGGGTTCTGGCCGGTCCCGCGTTGCCGGGCCCGGCGGTGGACGTGGCCACGCTGCGGGCCTGGCACGCCAGCGCCCAGTCGTAGCGGGACGGGTTACGGGTCAGTCGAGCTCGCGCGTCGGAACGCGCGGATCCTCGACCTCGTTCTCGTCCAGCATCTGCGTGTCCAGCATGAACCCGATCGCGGCGTCGCTGATGCCGTTGATCACGAACTGCACGGCCAGCACCGCGAGGATCAGGCCGAAGACTTTGGTGAGGATGTCCTTCCCGGTATCGCCCAGGTACTGGACGATATAGCGCGAATAGACCATCGCGTAGTAGCAGGCGACCATGCAGGCCAGCACGCCGAGGAACACGAGCCCCGTGTGGTATACCGTCGGGGCCTCGCTGGTCAGGATCATTACCGTGGCGATCGCCCCCGGGCCGCTCATGAACGGGATCGCCAGCGGGATCACCGAGATGTCCTCGGTTACGTGCCCCTTGTCGGCCTTCACCTCTTCGGCGGTCTCCTTCTCGGTCGCCCCCTTCTGCCGGATCATGCCGATCGCGATGCCGAACAGGATGATCCCGCCGGCGATACGAAACGCCGCCAGGGTGATCCCGAACAGCTGGAAGATCACCCCGCCCAGCAGGGCGAAGGCGAACAGCAGGGAGGTGGCGACCTTCACCGAGCGCAGCGCGATCGCCCGGCGCTTCTCCTCCGATGCGCGCGGCAGCATCGCCGTGAAGATGAACGCCGTGGTCAGCGGGTTCACGATCACGAACACCGCCAGGAAGGTAACGACCAGGTATTCGAGTAACACAAGCATGTGTTCGAGCTTAGGCCGGAACCCGCAAGGTTGCGAGGCAGGCTCGCGCAGGTGGTCGGGTCATACCGCTCGCCACGACGCTGCGCGCCTCAATGGGATGGACGCCCCCGCCCTATTACGGCATCGCGATGTGCCAGAGTGGGGGTGATCACTCTCACTCGAAGAAGACGGAGGCGTCCACATGCAGGTTACAACACTCGGTATTGATCTCGCGAAGAACGTGTTCCAGGTCCACGGTGTGGATGCGCAGGGCCGGCAGGTGTTTTCGAAGGCGCTGCGGCGCAGCCAGTTGCGCAACTTCGTCGCCCAGCTGCCGGCCTGCCGGATCGGCATGGAGGCCTGCGGGAGTGCCCATTACTGGGCGCGTGAGTTGCAGGCGCTGGGGCACGAGGTGCGGCTGATG
>NZ_AUDT01000020.1:0-21927 GCF_000425605.1 Thioalkalivibrio sp. ALE17 | reverse complement strand
TGAAGGTTTTCAGGAGCACGGCAAGCAAACTGGGTGTGCCTGCGGTTCCGGTATGCCCTCGCAGGGACCGGCCGAGGAAGTTGGGCGGCCGAGGAAAGTGGGTGTCCCAGAAGGCCCGTTCCAGAAGGCCCGGCCCCTGCCGCAGAGCCGAGCACTAACGATTATTAGAAGTCGGGCTATGGTCCTTGAGCCAGTCTTTCAAAGCCGAGTCCATTCGCGTCTGCCAACCCTTTCCGGTGGCGCGGAATGCTTCCACGACGTCTGGCGACAGACGGATCGTGATGCGCTCTTTAGTCACAGGCAGAGGTGGGCGACCGACGCGTCGCAGGGCTTTCGTCTCGTCTTCGGAAGGCTCCCGGGTCTCTGAATCGGCATCGATTCCGGCCTGAATGGACGATTCCTCGTCGGAGTCGTTCAAGTCGACCCGACGACCGCTACGTAGCGTTAGTGATTTCGACATAACGCGCAATCTCCCGGTTGTTGGCTTTGCGCAGGCTGATGATTCTCCGCACGGATGCCCGATCGGTGAACACGACGCAATACAAGCGGTTGCCCATCAATGCATATCCGAGCATTCGGCACTCGCCGTAGCTCTTCCGACGGTCTTCCATGGCCAGGAGCGTATCCCATTCGAGGCTCAGGGCATCGCCAAGTGAGACCCCGTGTTTCGCGAGGTTCGCAGCGTCCTTGTCTGCGTCAAACTCGATCTCCATTGACTTATTGTATGTACAAGAATCGGTGCGCGCAATCGCGAGAGCCGGATCCACTCGGAAGGGAACGGAATTCGTGTCTCCTGGCGGTCGGTCCTGGACACGCCACGGCGGCGACCCAGGTGGATCCTGGTCGATTTGGGGGGGTGAGGGAGTGCGGGATGTAGCAGCGGAGTCTGAGCCAGGCGGCTTCGGCGAATCGGGCTTATGTCCACAAAGTGGGTGTCCCAGAGGATTCGATGACAAAGTGGGTGTCCCAGAGGATGCCCCAAAGAAAAAGCCCCGACGCAAGGCCGGGGCTTCAGAACTAATCGGCTGTCCTTTGCCTATTCACTTGTTTAGTTGCGGCAATTGGACGGAACGTACTGGTGAACGGACGAATCGGACGTGCAATCCCAAGCGATCCCGCCATCGGTAGCGTCTGGGGTAAAGGTGACAGCTACGTCCCCTCGGCTCGTGGTAGTGGTCGCTGTAACTGCTCCATTAGTGTCATCGCAGGCCAGCGCGGTATCCCCTGCCCCGTCGGTGTTTACGCCGGCGCAATAGTCAATGTCGTCCGGATCAGTCGCGGACACGATGTTTTCCGACACGGTGGCGCGGGCACCTCCTGCGAGGTTGATGCCCTCGGACACTTGCGCACGTGCGGTGTAATCCTGATAAGCCGGCAACGCAATCGCCGCCAGAATCCCGATGATCGCCACCACGATCATCAGTTCGATAAGCGTAAAGCCCTTTTGGGCGGTCTTCTTCTGCATGGTCGTACTCCCTTGATGTGATGAAAGCTGGGCCGGAGGCCCGGCCACCCCGTGGGCAGCTGTCTGAGTAGAAGCAATGGGTGTGCCAGGAACATCAGAACCCGGATAAACAGCGCTGTGTGGCCATTCGGTTTGGGGTTTGGGGCACGACATACGGCGGTTCAGATGTGTCACGTGACAAAAATGGTCACCCCAAGTGACGCGGGTGGTCAGTTCCTTTGGGGGTTTTGTCACTGGAGGCGACCCCGGCTCTTCGCAGCGCGGTGGCCGGTGGGCCGGGGGTGCGACGGGGTGGATTACGCGCTGGCAGGTGCTTCGCCGCCAAGGAGGCTCCTACAGGGTGGACAAGGCTCTGCCCGACAAGTGGCTTTGGTGCGGGTGCGGTTCAGCGCTCGGTGATGAGATCGACGGGTCGGAGGATGCGGATGCTGTGGAAAGGATCGAGGTCGAGCAGGTCGGCGTCTCCGGTGACGATGGCATGGGCCTCGCCGTGGACGGCGACTTCGAGGAACTTGTCGTCTTTCGGGTCACGACAGGCCGTGATCGGGGTGGTGATCGTAACGAACCGTGCAATGCCACCCAGCAGGCGGATGAACTGCTGTCGCTCCGCCTGGCTGATGTAGGGATCGAATCTGGGGCGCGAGAGAACCTGGACGAGCTCTTCGAGGGTGGCCTCCGAGACCAGGAGGATGCCGCGGTCGAGTGCGTGGTCAACGGCCTGCGCCGCGGGGCCGGACGGAACCAGGAGGCGACTGACGAGCAGGTTGGTGTCCAGCACCCAGCGGCCCTGCCGCTTGGACTCAGTCATCCGCGAGCAGTTGGTCGAGTTTTTCCTGGGTCAGGCCGGCCGTTTCGGCCTTGCCACTGATCTGGTCGCAGAACCGGCGGAACTCATTCACGTTCAGGTGGACCAGGCGCTCGTATTCTTCGGGCGAAAGGACCACGGCCACATCGCGTTTCTGGCGCTGGATGATGACGGGCTCCTTGCGCGCGGATTCGATGACGCCGGCCAGGCCCTGCTTGGCTTCGCTTGCGCTGACGGTACGCATGTCGGTTCCTTTCTGTCTATTAGGTACAGATTGTACAAAATAGTTAGGGGTGGCGCTATCGGTTAGGGGTGGCGCTATCGCCGGCGGTATCGGGTTCAGGCGGTCGGTTCGTGGATTGGATCGCTGATGTGGGCCTCGGGGGCTGTTGCCGATTTCGTCGTTGTTCTGGGTGGTCCTCGGTGGTGGTGCGGGATGCGGTGGGTTTCGCTCATCGGTGGAGATCCCGGCTCTTCGCTTCGCTGCGGCCGGGATGATGAAGTCTGTTGGCCGGGTGATGTGGGGGCAAGGTTCGCGGCGTTTTCCGGATTCGGCTTTGGCAGGGGCTTCGCGGGCAAGCCCGCTCCCACAAGGGCGTTGCCAGAAGGGGGCGCCCGCGGGGAGGGTGGTGTTTCGGTGCCGGCCTGGCGTTGGCAGGGGCTTCGCGTGCGTGCACGCTCCTACAGGGAGGACGGGGGCTGCGGAGCTAGAGGCCGAGGATGGCGACGGCGGTGGCGAAGTAGATGGTGATGCCGACGACGTCGACGACGGAGGTGATCAGCGGGGCGCTGGCGACGGCCGGGTCGACGCCGAAGCGGGTGAGGGTGAAGGGGAGTAGCAGGCCGAACATGGAGCCGAACAGGACGACCAGGAACATGCCCAGCGCGATGGCGTTGGCGACCTCGAGGCTGCCGAGCCAGTTGCCGGAGAGCCAGATGGCGCCGGCGAGGGTGGCACCCAGGGCGGAGGAGACGAGGATTTCCTTGCCGCCCAGGCGCCACCAGTCCTGGAGCTTGATGTCGTTGGTGGCCAGTGAGCGCACCACGAGCGTGGAGGCCTGGGCGCCGGCGTTGCCCCCGGTGGCGATGACCATGGGCAGGAAGAAGATCAGCGCGACGACGGTCTCGATGGCGGCCTCGAAGTGGGCGATGGCCATGCCGGAGAGGATGTTCACGGCGACCAGGATCACCAGCCAGCCGATGCGCTTGCGGTAGAGGAGCTGCATGCTGGCGTCGCGCAGAGAGAGCACGACGTCGCCGACCGCGGCCATGCGGTGGAAGTCCTCGGTGGTCTCCGCGCGCAGCACGTCCATTACGTCGTCGACGGTGATGATGCCGAGGAGGTGGCCGTCGTCGTTCACGACCGGGAGCACGTCCAGGTCGTAGTGGGAGATGCGGTGGGCGGCCTCTTCGCGGTCTTCCTCCGCCGCGATGCTGACGACGTCCGTGTGCATGCGTTCGCGCACGCTGGTGGAGGGACGCGACAGCAGCAGTTCTTTCAGGCGCACCCAGCCGAGCAGTTCGCCGTTGGGTGTGATCACGAAGATGGTGTTGACGGTCTCGGCCAGATCGCTGTGTTCCCGCAGGTGGTCCATAGCCTCGGCCACGGACCAGTCCGGCTGGACGGTGGCGAACTCGGGCGTCATCAGGCGCCCGGCGCTCTCCTCCGGGTAGCCGAGCAGAGTCTCCAGGGCCTCCTGGTCGTCGTCCGGAAGGGTCTCGAGCAGGGATTCGGCCTCTTTGTCCTCCAGGCCGTCGATGACGGACACGGCATCGTCGTAGGACAGCGCGGCGACCAGGCGGCTGGCGTGCGCGTCGTCCAGCGCTTGGAACACCCGGGACTGGTGGTCCGGTTCCAGGTGGGCGTAGATGTCCGCCGTGCACTCGACGTCGAGGCGCTGGAAGAAGGCCTCCATCCGCTCGGCCGGCAGGGCCTCCAGCGCGTCGGAGAGGTCCGGCGCGGCGTAGGAGCCGCAGATTGCCTGCAGGACGTCCGCCTCCGGTTCGTCCAGGGCGTCGGCGATCACCTGCGGCAGGGTCTCGAGATCGGGTTCGGTGGCGCTCATGCGCGGGTTCTCTTACGGAGTCGCCAGGCCGAGCAGGGCTACGGCCAGCGAGAAGTAGATCAGGATACCGCCGATGTCGGCGAGCGAGGTGACCAGCGGGACGCTGGCCGTGGCCGGATCGAGGCGGAGCTTGTTCAGGACCACCGGCAGGAGCATGCCGAGGATGCTGGCCACGGTGACGATGACGGTCATGGCCAGGGCGACCAGCAGTGCGATCTCCGGACCGCCGCGCCACAGGCCGACCAGCGAGACCGCCACGCCCATGCTGACGCCCAGGGTCACGGAGACGCCCATCTCCTTGGCCCACAGCTTGAGCCAGTCGCGGGCGGTGACCTCGCCAGTGGCCATGGCACGCACCATCAGCGTGGAGCTTTGCGCGCCGGCGTTACCACCGGAGGCGATCAGCAGCGGGAGGAAGAACACCAGTACCACCACCGCTTCGATGATCTCTTCGTACTGCGAGATCATCATGGCGCCGATGGTATTGAAGGCCACCAGGCCCAGCAGCCAGCCGATCCGCTTGCGATAGAGCAGGAACGGGCTCGCCTCCTGCGGCGACAGGGGCAGGGTGCCCACCGAGCCCAGCTTGTGGAAGTCCTCGGTGGATTCGGCCTCGATCAGGTCCATTACGTCGTCCACCGTGACCACGCCCAGCAGCTCGCCGGTCTCGCCGACGACGGGAAGGGTCTCCAGGTCGTAGTGCTGGATGCGGCGGGCGGCCTCCACCGCGTCTTCGGAGACCGCGATGGTAATCGGCTCGCCCTCGTCCAGCAGGTCGCGCACCGGGCTGTCGGCACCGGCGCGCAGGAAGTGGCGGATGGGCACGGCGGCCAGGAGGACGCGGTCCTGGTCGACCACGAAGATCACGTTGTTGGAGTGCTCGTCGGCGTTGCGGCGGATGAACGCCAGGGCGCGCTTGAGTGTCCAGTCCGGGTCCACCGCGACCACGTCCGGCGACATCACGCGGCCGACCGAGTCCTCCGGATAGTTGAGCTGCTTGAGCGCGCGGCGGATCGCCCGGAACGGCAGCAGGCGCAGGTAGCCGCGCAGGGTGTCCGGGTCCAGGGTCTGCAGCAGGGCGGTGAGGTCGTCCGCCTCCATCTCGGAGAGGATGAAGCGGGCATCCTCGCGCGGGGAGGCCTCCAGCAGGCGGATCTGATGTGCCGTGTCGAGGTAGGCGAACACGTCCGCCTTGCGCCCGGGCGGCAGCAGGTTGAACACGGCGCAGAGGTCATCGTCGCCCAGCTCCATCAGCGCGTGGGCGATATCCTGCACGCGCATGTAGTCGAGCAACTCGTGGAGCCCGTCGCGGTCGTCCAGACGCAACAGCTCCTTCAGCTCGATGATGGACTGTTCGAGGTGAAGCTCCATGCCCTTCTCCCGGCGGCATCGGGGCGCTCGGAGTGGACTGTGCTCGGGCACAGACCGGCGAGGCGCCGCACGGATGCGGTGGATGGTCCAGGTTCGGGTCGGGCTGGGCCCGGCCGCTCCCGGCTCTTTGATCAAAGAGGCCTGACGGAAGCGACCGGTCGGGGAACGGGCGCTTGCCGCTAGGCGCGGATAGATCGACTTCGTGATCGACGTTTCAAGGCGTGTTCCCGCGTGTGGAGATGCTGCTTATTCTAACGGATGACGGGCCTCAATCAACCGCTTGTGCGGGGTTTTGAAACATTCATCTACTCTTCATGGTCTGCAGGGGGGCAGAGGGTGTGGGGTGTTCAATGAGGATTGTTCGCCTGCGAGCAGGCTCCTACGGGGGGCTTCCCCTGCCGGGTAGGAGCCTGCTCGCAGGCGAAGATTCGTGTGATTGAGAAGGTGTGCGATGGAGCAACAAGGCTCGGTAGAAGGCGCGGTGCTGTCGCTGACCGATGTGGCGTTTGCCTACCCCGGCGAGGGGGAGGTGCTGCATGGGGTGGATTTCGCGCTTCGCGCCGGGGAGCGGGTGGCGATCGTCGGCGAAAGCGGCAGCGGCAAGTCCACCCTGCTGCATCTCGCGGCCGGGCTGGAGGCGGCGGCGCGCGGCCAGGTGCACCTTACGGGGCAGGCGCTGGCGGGGCTGGACGAGGCGGCGCGCACGCGCCTGCGGCGGGGCCGCGTGGGGATCGTGTTCCAGTCGTTTCACCTGATTCCGACGCTGACCGTGCTGGAGAATGTGATGCTGCCACTGGAGCTGGCCACGGACTTCGGTGCGGGCGAACGCCGCGAGCGCGCCGCGGTGCAGCTGGAGGCGGTGGGGCTGGGCGACAAGGGCGCGCGGTATCCGGAGGCCCTGTCCGGGGGCGAGCAACAACGCGTCGCGATCGCGCGGGCGCTGGTGCACGAACCCGCGCTGATCCTGGCGGACGAGCCCACCGGCAACCTCGACTCGCGCACCGGCGAGACGGTGTTTGCCCTGTTGCTGGAGCAGGTTCGGGCCACCGGTTGTTCGTTGCTGCTGGTGACCCACAGTCATGAACTGGCGGGTCGGCTGGACCGGGTCCTGACCATGCGCGACGGGCTTCTGCAGTCGGCCGGTTCCACGGAAGCCGCTCCCGCATGAGCCTTCTGGTCCTGCGAGCCTGGCTGCGCGACTGGCGCCGGCGGCCGCTGCAGCGGTTGCTGACGCTGGTGGGGGTGATCATTGGCGTGGCCGTGGTGCTCGCGGTGGACCTGGCGAACCAGTCGGCCCAGCGGGCGTTTGACCGCTCCATGGATGAGGTTGCAGGCGCTGCGACGCACCAGCTACTCGGGCCGGCAAGCGGGTTCGACGAGGCCTTCTACCGCGAGCTACGCATGGCCGGGTGGCGCGATACCGCTCCCATCGTGGAGGGGCCGGCCCGTTTGCCGGACGGCAGCACGATCTATGTGCTGGGCGTCGATCCGCTGGCCGAGGGGCCGTTTCGCGGCGCGGCTTCGGATATCGGCGATGCCCCGGTGCAGCGGCTGGTGACCGAGCCGGGGACGATTCTGCCGCCGGTGGGCTGGTTCCGCGATTCGGGCCGGGCTCACGAGTCGCGTGTGACGCTGGAGGCGGCGGGGGGTGAGCGCGAGGTGACGGTCATTGATCGCGCGGCCGAGCGTGACCAGGCGGACGCCGCGACCGATGAGGGTGGTGGCTCGCTCTGGGTGACGGATATCGCCACGGCGCAGGGGCTGCTCGACCGACTGGGGCGTCTGGACCGGATCGATGTGCGGCTGACGGATGCCGAGGTCGATGTGCTGGCCGAAACTCTGCCCGCCGAACTGGAGCTGGTGCCGGTGGAGAGCCGGGGGCAGGCCGCGCGCGAGCTGGCGCAGGCATTTCGCACCAACCTGACGGCGATGAGCCTGCTGGCACTGCTGATCGCGGCGTTCTTGATCTACAACACGCAGACCTTTGCCGTGCTCCGGCGCCGCGAAGTGATCGCGAGTCTGCGCCTGGTCGGTGTGGGCCGGCGGGCGATCTTCGGCGTGGTGTTGCTGGAGGCGTTGCTGGTCGGCGTGATCGGGACGCTGCTGGGCGCGCTACTGGGCATTGCGCTGGCGCAGGTGCTGGTGGCGCAGGTGGCGCAGACCGTCACGGATCACTTCTTCGCGGTGGCAGTAACCGGGGTGACGCCGCGCCCGCTGGCCCTGGGGGCGGTGTTCCTGCTGGGAGTGGGGCTCTCGCTGTTGGCGGCGCTGGCCCCAGCCTGGGAGGCGGCGCGCGCGGCCGGTGCGGGCAGCACGGGGCGCGGGGGGCTGGAGCGCCGTGCCCGTCGCTGGGCGGCATGGCTGGCTGTGCTGTCCATCGCGCTGCTGCTCGCGGGGGGTGGCTTGATCGTCACCGGGGCGGGGGCGCTGATGGGCGGCTTTGTGGCGTTGTTCCTGCTGATTGCCGGTTTTGTACTGCTGTTGCCCTGGGTGCTGGCGTGGACGCTGCGCGGGCTGGCGGCGCTGGTTCGCGGGGTGACCCTGCCGCGCATCGCGGTGCGTAGCCTGGAGCGCAGCCTGTCGCGCAGCGCGCCTGCTACGTCGGCGCTGACCCTGGCGCTGGCGGCAGCGATCGGCGTGGCGGTGATGGTCGGCAGCTTTCGCGGCAGCGTGGAGCAGTGGCTGGGCCAGGCACTGACGTCGGATCTTTACGTGGTGCCCGCGGCGCCGGCTTCGGCGCGCGGTGGTGCGCGTCTGCCCGAGGACTGGACGGCCGACCTGGTGGCGCGCTCGGGGGCCGTGTCGGTCAGTACCGGGTCCAGTCAGGAGGTGGTCAGCGAGCGCGGCCTGGTCAATCTCTATGTGGTGCGACCGCATGCCAACTGGCTGGATTATCTGCCGCTTTTGGAGAGCACGGTGGCGCGTGAAGCGCTGGGGGAGCGGCTCGCGACGGAGGATGCGGTGCTGGTGACCGAGCCGTTTGCGGCGCACCACGACGTTCGGCCGGGGGATCGGCTGTCGCTGGCGGTGCCCGGCGGCCAGCGCCCCTTCGAAGTCCTCGGGATCTACCGTGATTACGGCAACCCGAGCGGTACTGTGCTGATGACCCAGGCGGCCTTTGTCCGGGCGGGCATGCCACCCGATGGAGTGGGGTCGTTCGGGCTGCGGCTGCCGGCGGGAGTGGATGTGGAAGCGGTCGTGGAACGCCTGGAAGCCTGGCTGGCAGAGCAGGACCGCGCGGCGCTGGTGACGCGCCCGGGCGATATCGAGCAGGAGTCGATGGCGATCTTCGACCGGACGTTTGCCATTACCCATTTGCTGCGGGTGATCACGCTGGTGGTGGCCTTCATCGCGATCCTGGGCGCGCTCATGGCATTGCAGATGGAGCGGGCGCGCGAGTTCGCCACGCTGCGCAGCCTCGGGCTGTTGCCCGGGGGCGTGCGTAGTCTGGTCGTGCTGCAGGGCGGGGTACTCGGCACGTTTGCCGCGCTGGCGGCGATCCCGCTGGGGTTGGGCATGGGCTGGCTGCTGATCGAGGTGATCAATCGCGAGGCCTTCGGCTGGGGGATGGACCTGCGTCTGCCCTGGGACGAGGTGGTCGAGACCGTGCTGCTGGGGATCGGAGCGGCATTGCTGGCCTCGGCCATCCCGGCGTGGCGAATGGCGCGCATGCGGCTGGTACCGGCCCTTAGAGAGGTGCCGTGATGGACTGGATGAGGCGTTGGTTGGGACATGTGGGAGCGGGCTTGCCCGCGAATGGGGTTTGGCAGGGTCCAGCGCGGGCAGGGGCTTCGCCTGCAAGCAGGCTCCCACTGGGGCTGCGCCTGCGCCTGCGGGTGGTTATGGTGCTGATGATGGTGGGGGTGTTGGGCGCCTGCGGGGGTGTGGATCCGCCCGAGACCGATGCTCCGGGGGTGACCGGATTGCGGGTGGGCGAGGCCCTGGGCGGGGAGGAGACGGACGGGTTCCGGCGTGCGGATGCGCCGCGGGTGTTCGAGTTTCCGCGTGATCACGGGCCGCACCCGGGGTTTCGCAACGAGTGGTGGTATGTGACCGGCAATCTCGACGGGCCGGAGGGCGAGCGGCTGGGCTTTCACATCACCTTCTTCCGCGTCGGGCTGGCGCCGGAGCTGGCGGGGGATGCGCACTGGCACGACTCGGCCTGGGCCAGCCCGGATATCTGGATGGCGCATACGGCGGTGATCGATCGCGAGGCCGGGCACCATGCCTCCGAGGAGCGTTTCGTACGCGACGGGGCGGGGCTGGCCGGGGCCACGGAGCCGGTCGGCCGGGTCTGGGCCGAGGGCTGGCAGCTGGCCGATCTGGACCGGGATCGCTGGACGCTGGACTTCAGCGTGGACGGCTACCGGCTGGCGCTGGAACTGAAGCCCCAGCGCGGCCCGGTCCTCCAGGGCGAGGCGGGGCTCAGCCAGAAGGGCCCGGAGCCGGGCAATGCCTCCTACTACTACTCCATGCCCCGTATCGCGGTGCGCGGGGAGGTCGAGCGCGCGGAGCGCGGGCCCCTGGCGGTGACCGGTCAGGCCTGGATGGACCGCGAGTGGAGCACCAGTGCGTTGTCCGAGGATCAGGTGGGCTGGGACTGGTTCGCGCTGCAGTTCGACGACGGGCTGGACGTGATGTACTACCAGCTGCGCAAGGAGGGCGGGGAGCCGCACCCATTGTCCAAGGGCCGCTGGATGCCGGCGGACGCCGAAGATCGGCTTCTGGAGCCCGATCAGGTCGAACTGGAACCCCGGCGCTGGGCCACACAGCCCTCCGGCAATCGCTATCCGGTGGAGTGGGCTATGCGCATCGCGCCGCCGGACGGCTCGGCCGCGCGCGAATTCACCGTGCGCGCGATCCGCGACGAACAGGAGATGGATACCGTGATCCGCTACTGGGAGGGCGCCGTGGATATCCTCGATCCGGACGGTGAGGCGATCGGGCGAGGCTTTGTGGAGCTGACGGGGTACGAGGACTAGGGCGTTTCGACCACAGAGCGCACAGAGGACACAGAGAACAGCCAGGTCAAAAGCGAAAAGCTTTCACAGGAAGATTGGAAGATCGGAAGGTTTTTTGGGTCCGGCAGTGCTGCGTCGGAGGCAGGATCAGCCCTCGCGCGCTGGGGGTGCCCGGGCGCCCCACAACAACCCTTCCTACCTTCCAATCTTCCTGTTAATCGCTTTCGACCCGGCCTCTCTCCGTGTCGTCTGTGCCCTCTGTGGTGCAACAGGGCGGCCTGCAGGCGAGGGGTGGCGCGAGGCCACCCCGGGGGGTTACCAGTCCATCGCCTCGTGCGGGATGTCGAGGTCGAAGTCGTCCTGAAGATGGGCGCGCAGGGCGCGTTCCTCCATCAGGCGTTCCAGGGTGCGGCGGGCGGCGTGACGCGCCGGGCCGCGGTCGTTCACGAGCTGAGTGTCGAACAGGCTGGCGATCTCGTCGGCGCCATCGGCCGCATCATCGATCGTCGGGTCCATTGTCGGGTCTCCTGACAAGCCGGCCGGGCCACCCCGGACTGCGGTATCAGAAAAGCCTTATATATCGTTTCGGCCGGCCCGCAAGCAGAAAATTCTTATTGTTCCTCGTTTTCCCTTATGGAGTACGCGATCCGAACTCGAGCGGGCGCTGCTGGTCCATGGTGCACGAGTGGCGGCGTTTCCCGTCGCCGCCGAACAGTTGCGAGGGCAGGCCATGCTGATCCGCACCCGACGTCGTTCCGAGTGTTCCCGTAGCGAAATTACGCCGCCGGAGATCTACGCGCGGCGGCGCGATTTCCTGCGAACGGGGATCGGGCTGGGCGCTGGTCTGGCGCTCGGTGGGCTGGGCGCGGCGCTGCCGGCCTCCGCCGCTCTGCGGCGGTATCCGCTGGAATTCGAACCCAGCGATTTCTCGACCGACGAGTCGAAGACCTCGTACGACGAGATCACCAGTTACAACAACTTCTTCGAGATGGGCCCGGGGAAGGGGGATCCGAAGACCTACGCCGATCAGCTGAAGACCGATCCCTGGACGATCACGGTGGACGGGCTGTGCGACAACCCGGGTGAGTACGCGGTGGAGGACTTCATCAGCCCCTGGTCGCTGGAGGAGCGCATCTATCGCATGCGCTGTGTGGAAGGCTGGTCGATGGTGATCCCCTGGATCGGCTTCGAGTTGAACCGCATCATCGAGCAGGCGCAGCCGCGCGGGGGTGCGCGCTACGTGGCGTTCGAGAGTATTCACGACCCCGAAAACCTGCGGGGGCAGCGGCCCCGGCGCCGGGCCAGTTCCGGTGGTTTGCAGTGGCCCTATACCGAGGGCCTGCGCCTGGACGAGGCGATGCACCCGCTGACCATCCTCGCGGTTGGTCTGTACGACGAGGTGCTGCCCAACCAGAACGGGGCGCCGATCCGGCTGGTGGTGCCGTGGAAGTACGGCTTCAAGAGCATCAAGTCCATTCAGCACATCCGCTTCGTCGAGGACCAGCCACCGACCCTGTGGAACCAGGCGCAGCCTGACGAGTACGGCTTTTACAGCAACGTGAATCCGGACGTGGATCATCCGCGCTGGTCGCAGCGCACCGAGCGCCGCATCGGCGAGTTCCGGCGCCGGCGCACGGAGATGTTCAACGGTTACGGGGACGAGGTGGCGTCGCTGTACGAGGGCATGGACCTGCGCGAGCACTTCTGACGGGATGGGGGCATGACCGCCACAACCCGTCGAGCCCGGTCCCGTCCGCCCACCGGGGTGTGGTGGGCCGTCCTGCTGGTGGCGCTTCTGCCGGCCATGTGGATCGGCTTGCGTACGCTTGGCTGGTTCGGCGGGTTGGGTGTGAACCCGATCGAGAAGCTGCTGGAGCTATCCGGCACGCACGCGATGATCGCGCTGCTGGTGGCGCTGGCGGTGACCCCGCTGCGGCGGATGACCGGGCTGGCGTGGCTCACCCGGTTGCGGCGGATGCTGGGGCTGGTCGCGTTCGGTTACGTGACCGCGCACGCCCTGATCTGGCTTGGGGTGGATCTGTTCTTCGACTGGGAACTGGTGCTCTACGACCTGACCGAGCGCCCGTTCGTGATGGTCGGCTTCGCCGCCTGGGTGATCCTGCTGGCGCTGGCGGTCACCTCCACCGATGGTGCCCAGCGCTGGCTCAAGAAAGGGTGGGTCTGGCTGCACCGCGGGGTGTACGTGGCCGGCGTACTGGCTATCCTGCATTTCCTGTGGCTCGCGCGGGCTGACTACGCCGAGGTGGCCCTGTACGCGGCCATCCTGGCCTTCCTGCTCGGCTGGCGCGTCGTCTACCGCTGGCAGACCCGCCGGCGTCTCCAGGCCCGCCGCCGCGCGCCCGCCTGAACGCCCCGATTCAAGGTCAAGGGCTTTTTGTTCACCACGAAGCACACGAAGGCACGAAGAAGGGCAGAAGGCTTGTAACCACAGAGTTCACAGAGAACACGGAGAACGGTCGCAATAACAGAGAATTTTCGAAGCTGCCGAGGGGCAGTAGAGCTACGGGCCATAGCCCGGGCCTGTCACCCTTAGACCTGCTCCGAGTCCTCTGTGCCCTCCGTTGTAAATCGCCCTTGACCTGGCCCTTCTTCGTGCCTTCGTGTGCTTCGTGGTGAAAAAAGCCCTTACGAGACGCGCTGACCGGCGTTGAGGGTGATGAGGAACTCGAGCAGGGCCTTCTGGGCGTGGAGGCGGTTTTCGGCCTCGTCCCAGACGACGCTCTGCGGGCCTTCCAGGACCTCGGTGGAGACCTCTTCCTCTCGGTGTGCCGGCAGGCAGTGCATGAACAGCGCATCGTCGTTGGCGAGCCGCATCAGGTCGGCATCGACGAAGAATCCGGAGAAGGCCCGGCGGCGGGCGCTCTTTTCCTGTTCCTGCCCCATGCTGGCCCAGACGTCGGTGACGACCAGATCCGCACCCTCGGCGGCGGCGCGGGCATCGCGGGTCAGCTCGAAGTGTTCGCGCGTGGTATCGACCACACTGGGCTCCGGGTCGTAGCCCTCGGGGCAGGCGGCCACCAGCTGGAAGCCCAGCAGGCGCGCGGCGTACATGTAGCTGTGGCACATGTTGTTGCCGTCGCCGATCCAGGCGACGCGCTTGCCGCGGATGTCGCCGCGATGCTCGAAGTAGGTCTGCAGGTCGGCCAGCAGCTGGGCCGGATGCTCGAGATCGGTCAGGCCGTTGATCACCGGCACCGTGGCGTGCTTGGCGAACAGCTCGATCTTTTCGTGTTCGTAGGTGCGGATCATCACGCAGTCGACCATGCGCGAGAGCACGCGGGCGGTGTCCTCGATCGGCTCGCCGCGCCCCAGCTGGGTGTCGCGCGGGGACAGGAACAGGGCGTTGCCGCCCAGCTGCTGCATGCCCACTTCGAACGACACGCGGGTGCGGGTGGAGGACTTCTCGAAGATCATGCCGAGCGTCTTGCCGCGCAGCAGGTCGTCGTGGTGCTCGCCGGCCTTCAGTTGCTGCTTGAGCTCGATGGCGCGCTGCAGCAGGGCCCGGGTTTCGTCGCCGGAGAGATCCAGGAACGAGAGGTAGTGGCGTGGGTTCATGCGGAGACCTCGTTGGCTTGGGGCGACGCCAGGAACGCGTCCACCAGGTCGGCTACGGTTACGGCGATCTGTTCCACCTGGTCGTCGTCGATGATCAGCGGCGGCAACAGGCGAATGACCCGATCCGCGGTCACGTTCAGGATCAGCCCCCGCTCCAGCGCCGCCATGACCAGCTCGCCGGCCGGGCGGTCCAGTTCGACCCCGATCATCAGACCGCGGCCACGCACGGCGACGACGCCCGCATGGTCCGCGAGGCGGTCGCGCAGTCGGTTCAGCAGGAGCTCGCCCTGACGGGACGCCTGTTCGCACAGGGCCTCGTCCTGCATCACATCGAGTACGGCCAGCGCCGCCCGGCACACCAGCGGGTTGCCGCCAAACGTGGTGCCGTGCATGCCCGGGCTGAAGAGCTCGCGGGCGGCACCGGCCACCAGATTGGCGCCAATGGGGATGCCGTTGCCGAGACCCTTGGCCAGGCTGACCACATCCGGGGTGATGCCCTCGTGCTGGAAGGCGAACCAGTGCCCGGTACGGCCGATGCCGGCCTGGATCTCGTCCAGCATCAGCAGCCAGCCGTGCTGGTCGGCCAGTTCGCGCAGGCGGCGCAGGTAGCCGGGCGGCGGGACATGGATGCCGCCCTCGCCGGTGACCGGCTCCACCAGGATCGCGACGACGTCCGGGTCGGCCGCCAGGGCTTCGACGGCCTCGGCGTCGCCGTGGGGCACATGCACAAAGCCCGATACCAGCGGCTCGAATCCGGCCCGGACCTTCGCGTTGCCGGTGGCGGACAGGGTGGCCATGGTGCGGCCATGGAAGCTGCCCTCCATCACCACGATCTTCGGCTCGGCGATCCCGCGGGCACGGCCATGCAGGCGGGCGAGCTTGATCGCCGCCTCGTTGGCCTCGGCCCCCGAGTTGCAGAAGAAGGCGCGATCCATGCCGGACAGCGCGCACAGGCGCCGCGCCAGCTGTTCCTGCAGCGGGATGCGGTAGAGGTTGGAGGTGTGCACCAGGGTGCTGGCCTGGTCGCAGACGGCCTGGGCGACCTTGGGATGGGCGTGGCCAAGGCCACACACCGCGATCCCCGACAGGGCGTCGAGATAGCGCTTGCCGTCGGTATCCCACAGCCAGGCACCCTCGCCGCGTTCGAAGGCAACCGGCAGGCGCTTGTAGGTGTTCTGCAGGGCGTCGCTCATGGGGTTCTCCGAAACCAAAGAGCCGGCGGAGGGCCGCCGGCTCGATGAAAGGCGCGGCCGCGTCATGCGGCCAAAGGCGCCTAGTTTAGTCCGCTTGGGACTTTACTTCATCTGCTGGGCCACAAAGTCCCAGTTCACCACGGCCCAGAAGTTCTCGAGGTACTTCGGGCGGGCGTTGCGGTAGTCGATGTAGTAGGCGTGTTCCCAGACGTCGCAGGTCAGCAGCGGGGTCTTGCCGTCGCGCAGCGGGTTCGCGGCGTTGGAGGTGTTGACGATCTCCACCGAGCCATCACTGTTCTGCACCAGCCAGGTCCAGCCGGAGCCGAAGTTGCCAACGGCGGACTCGTTGAACTTCTCCTTGAAGGCGTCGAAGGAGCCGAAGGCGCTGTTGATGGCATCGGCCAGCTTGCCCGAGGGCTCGCCGCCGGCGTTCGGGGCCATGCAGTTGAAGTAGAAGGTGTGGTTCCAGACCTGGGCGCCGTTGTTGAAGATGCCGCCGGCCGGGGCCTTCTTGATGATGTCTTCCAGCGTGGCGTTTTCGAACTCGGAGCCCGGCAGCAGGCCGTTCAGCTTGGTCACGTAGGTCGCGTGGTGCTTGTCGTGATGGTATTCCAGCGTCTCGGCGGAAATGTGCGGCTCCAGCGCGTTCTTGGCGTAGGGCAGATCGGGCAGTTCGTAGGCCATGAAAGACTCCTTGGACAGTGTCGTGAGAAACTGCTGTGGCAGCGTTCCGAAACGGGCACGCCGCATAACGGGACAACGATAGTCACGTTGCCCGGACGATGCAATTTCCGATGGTACGGGTTGGTTTTGGCCCGGGCCGTATACCCTGATGTTTGACCGACGAAAGAGGCCCATGGCAGCGACCGAGGACACGGCAGGGCAACGCGACACCCAACCGGAAAAGACCCCTCCGGTGAACTGGCGCGGGCGCATCGGTCTGTTGCTGGGGCCGGCGATCTTCGCCATCTTCCTGCTGGTACCGGCCCCGGCGGGGTTCGATCCGGCGGCCTGGCGGGTGCTGGGCCTGACGTTGTTCATGGCGACCTGGTGGATCAGCGAGGCCCTGCCGCTGCCGGTGACGGCGCTGCTGCCGATCGCGGTCCTGCCGGTGCTCGACATCGTGCCCATGGACGAGGCCACCGCGCCGTACGCGAATCCGATCATTTTCCTGTTCATGGGCGGCTTCGCCATTGCCCTGGCCGTGCAGCGCTGGGATCTCCACCGGCGCATGGCGCTGGCGATCGTGGCGCGCGCCGGCAATCGCCTGCATGTGCTGGTGGGGGCCTTCATGCTGGCCACGGCGGGGTTGTCCATGTGGGTCAGCAATACCGCGACGGCGGCCCTGATGCTGCCGATCGCGCTCTCGGTGCTGGGGCTGATCGAGCGTGGCGCGTCGCCACAGGGGCCGGACATGGAGTCGCGGCGCCCGGCCCTGGCGCTCCTGCTGGGCATCGCGTTCGCCGCGAACATCGGGGGCATGGCGACCATCATCGGTTCGCCGCCGAATGCCCTGACGGCCGCGTACCTCGGGGATCGCCACGGGATGGAGATCGGGTTCCTGGAATGGATGACCCTGGGGCTGCCGCTGGCGGCGGTGCTGCTGGCCCTTGCGTGGTGGTCGCTGACCCGCTGGGTGTTTCCGGTGCACCGGGTGGAGCTGAACGGTCTGCGCGCGCTGCTGGACGAACAGCGCGCGACCGTGGGCCCCTGGTCGGTCGCGGAAAAGCGGGTGGCCGGGGTGTTTCTGCTGGTTGCGCTGGCCTGGCTGACACGGCCGCTGCTCGAGGGCTGGCTACCGATCTCGCTGACCGATGCCGGCATCGCGATCCTCGGGGCCGGGTTGCTGTTCCTGGTGCCGTCGGGCTCGCGCGAACAGCGCCGGCTGCTGAGCTGGGACAATACGCGCGAGCTCCCCTGGGGCGTGCTGTTGCTGGTAGGCGGGGGCTTGAGCCTGGGTGCGGCGATCGAGTCCAGCGGGCTGGCGGAGCTGGCGGCGGATGCCCTGGTGATCGCCCAGGCCTGGCCGCTGATCCTGATCATGGCCGGGGTGGCGCTCCTGACCATGACCCTGAGTCATGTGACGAGCAATACCGCCACAGCGGCCACGCTGTTGCCGCTGGTGACCGCGTTCGCGCTGAGCATGGACGTGCCCGTACTGCTGCTGGCCCTGCCGGTGGCGTTTGCCGCGTCGGTGGCCTTCATGCTGCCGGTGGCGACGCCACCCAACGCCATCGTGTTCGCCAGCAACCGGCTGCGGGTGCTGGACATGGTGCGTGGCGGGGCCTTGCTTTCGGTGCTGGCGCTGGTGCTGATCAGCCTGGTGGTCTACGTGTTTGCCGAGATTCTGTTGTTGTAGCCCGTCTGAGCGCGGAGGCCGGAAGCGGCCTACCGAGGGAATCTTGTCCCCTGAGAACCTGTGGGGAAGAAAGCACTTTGGTATTCAAGTTTTAGGATTCGCCGCCGCTAGGAAGGACGACTGACCTGAATCTTGATTCTGAAGCCGGCCGTGACCGGTGCAGGAAAGGACGCGCAGACATGTTTGACAATATCCGGATTGGTGTACGGCTCATGGTGGGCATCATCGGCGTGGTCGTACTCGCCGTGGTGCTGACGCTGGTCGTGGTGATGAACGCCCTGGGCACGATGGCGGACCGGGCCGAGCAGCGCGAGCTGAACGACCTGGCCGGACAGTTGCTGGATCGGCTGGACCAGGAGGCGGCGCGGGCCACGGCGATGGCCGAGACGGTCGCCCGCATCCCGGATGTCCAGGAGGCACTGGCCACGGGCGATCGCGAACGGCTGGCTGCGATGACCGTGCCGACCTTCGAGTCGCTGAGCACGGACTACGGGGTGCGCCAGTACCAGTTCCATACGCCGCCGGCGACGTCCTTCCTGCGCGTGCATCGTCCGGACCGCTTCGATGACGACCTGTCCGGCTTCCGCCAGACCGTGGTCGATACCAACAATAACCAGGCGCCGATCTCCGGTCTGGAAGAGGGTGTGGCGGGCCTCGGGATTCGAGGTGTCGTGCCGATCGCCCATAACGGTGAGCACGTGGGCTCGGTGGAGTTTGGCCTGTCCTTCGGTGATCCCTTCTTCGAGCAGTTTACCGAGGAGCTGGGGGCGCCGGTCGCGCTGTACCTGCGGGACGACGGACGTTTCAGCCGCTTTGGCGGCACCATCGATGGCGAGGCCACCTTCAGCGCCGCCGAGATGCGCGAGGTGCTCGGTGGCGAGCGACACGTGCGCAACGTGACCTACCAGGGCAAGCCGATGGCGGTGATCGCGCGGCCGGTGATGGACTTCTCCGGGGACGCGGTGGGCGTCCTCGAGCTGATGGTCGATCGCAGTGCCTATGTCGACATGGCGCGCAATGCCACAGGTACCGTGGTGATGGTCGGCGTGATTGCGGTGGTCCTGGGCGCGCTGCTGGCCTGGTTCCTGACGCGCAGCATCGTGCGGCCGTTGTGCCAGACCGTGGACCGGCTGAACGACATCGCTAGTGGCGAAGGGGACCTGACGCGTCAGCTGAAGGTATCCGGCAAGAACGAGCTGGGGGATCTCTCCATCGCTTTCAATAACTTCGTGGAGAAGATCCGGGTGCTGATCCAGCAGGTGGCGGCCGGTTCCGACCAGGTAGCGGCCGCGGCCAACGAGCTGTCCGCGACCAGCGAGGAGACCAACGAGCAGGTCCGCCGCCAGAAGGCGGAGACCGACCAGGTCGCCACCGCGATGAACGAGATGACGGCCACCGTGCAGGAAGTGGCCCGGAATGCGGCGGACGCCGCCGCCGCCGCGCAGACCACCGATCAGGATGCGAACGCCGGCCAGCAGGTGGTGCAGAAGACGGTCACCGCGATCAATGGCCTGTCCACTCAGGTGGACAGCGCCGCCGAGGTGGTCAGTCGTCTGTCGCAGGACGCCGAGGAGATCAACAAGGTCCTCGAGGTGATCGGCGACATTGCCGATCAGACCAACCTGCTGGCGCTGAACGCGGCGATCGAGGCCGCCCGCGCCGGCGAGCAGGGTCGCGGCTTCGCGGTGGTGGCGGACGAGGTGCGCACGCTGGCCAGCCGCACCCAGGACTCGACCCACGAGATCCAGCAGATGATCGAGCGGGTCCAGACCGGCACGCGCGAGGCGGTGCAGGCGATGGAAGACGGCCGTGCCAAGGCCCACGAGAGCGTGGAGCAGGTGAACCTGGCCGGCGAGTCGCTGGTCGCGATTACGCAATCCGTCACCCGCATCAGCGACATGAACACGCAGATCGCCAGCGCCGCCGAGGAACAGTCCACGGTGGCCGAGGAGATCAACCGCAACGTGGCCAACATCACCGAGGTGCTGGATCAGACCGCGTCGGGTTCGGAGCAGATCCGCAATGCGTCCGAGGAGCTGTCCAAGCTGGCCTCCGAGCAGCAGCAGCGCGTGGGTCAGTTCAAGGTCTGATCACGATCAGGTGCCGGGATCCGAGCCCGCCATCCTTTTGGGGTGGCGGGCTTTTTCATGCGTGTGTGGTTGAACGGCTTGGTTCACCACGAAGTGCACGAAGGCACGAAGAAGGGCTGGGTCGAGGGCGAAAACCGGTCTACAGGAAGAGGAGAAGATTGGAAGCGAGATTGATGGGGTAGTGGATCGGGCACGGTCTGACGGGGAGGGTTGGTCGGAGGGCTGGTGCTCGAGCGGACGCGGGCGGGGGCTTCGCGGGCGAGCCCGCTCCCACAGGGGGCTCGGCCGGCGGGCTGGACGGGTCACGGCGTCGGCCAGGCCCCGGGCGGTTTTAGCCGATTCATCCTTCGAATCTTCCGGTCTTCCTGTGAACCGCCCTTGTCCTGGCCTTTCTTCGTGCCTTCGTGCGCTTCGTGGTGAATCCAGGGCTTTACGGAGCGGGGAAGAGCCGTTCGCCGTTTTCGAAGGCGATCGCGCGGGCGACGTCCTCGGGGAGTTGTTCCAGCCAGGCGCGGGTCTCGTCCTTCAGGCGCGTGTACTGTTCCCAGCGGGTGCGCGTGAAGGTGTCCACGCCGATCATGAAGCGGTCGGGGTGGGCCAGGAAGAGCTCGAACCAGGCGTCGTCGATCTGGCCGCCGGGATTGATGCGCGGGTTGCGCATGGACAGGTCCATGTTCATGCGCGGGTGGCGTTCGAGGTAGTCCTGCACCAGCGGCGGGTACGCGTAGCTGCCGGCATGGGCCCAGAGGATGCGGACCTCGGGATGGGTCGCGTAGGCGTGGTCGATTACGGCGGGGTCGCCGTGGATCATGATGGTGAGGTCGCGCGCCACGGCCAGGTCCAGCAGCTGCTCGAAACCGGGGGCGAAGCGGTCATCCGCCAGGATATGGAACTCGCCCAGGCCGCGCCATTTCACGTCGGATTCATCGAGCATGCGGGCGACGCGGTCGCCGAGATCCTCGACGTGCATCCAGTCCATCTTCTTGCCCAGCCGCTGCGAAACCTCCAGGAACGGCACGATGCGCGTATCGGACCCGGCCTTGAGGCGGCGGATCAGGTCGTCTTCGGGGGCCATGACGATGGCGCTGCGCACCTGGTTGGCGGCCAGGGTGCGCGCGACGTCGCTAATGCCGAAGTGCGCGGCCTCGGCCGGCCGGTAGTGCAGGTGGGCGTCAAAGATCGGTGAAGCGGCGCTGGCCGCCGCGAACGGCAGGGTCAGCAGGAGCGCGAGCAGGGAACGACGGATGGAGTGATACATGGTCTTCGGCTGTCGCTCCGGGTCAGGAACGCGGCGGGGCGTCGGTGGCGGCGGCCGGCGCGGCTTGTTGCGGATCGAAGCGCTCGCGCAGGTAACGGATGATCGCGTCGGATTCGTACAGCCAGCGCACCGAGTGGTCGTCTTCCTCGATGCGCAGGCAGGGTACCTGAAGGCGCCCGCCCTCGTTCTGCAGCTCCTCGCGCCAGGGCCCGGCGGCCTGGGCGTTGCGCAGTTCGATGTCCAGCGAAAGCCGCTGCATCGCGCGTCGGGCCTTGATGCAGAACGGGCAGGCCGGGAAGTGATAGAGGGCCAGATGGCGAGTTTGCTCGTCGACCCGGGCCTGTTCGGCCGGGTCGCGCTCGATGCCGCGCGGGCGCGAGACGCGCTCCCCGATCAGCATGAAAGGGGTCAGGATCAGGCGTACGCCGCGGAAGAAGGTTCGGATCAGGAATCGCATGCGGAAAGCATGCCACAGGAGCCCGACGGCGTTACAGCATCCCGACGGCCGGAGTGTTAGTCATGCTGTTGCAAGGGCGGTTTAAGGGCGGATTCACCACGAAGCGCACGAAGGCACGAAGAAGGGGCGGGTCAAGGGCGGAGAATCGATTTACAGGAAGAGGGGAAGATTGGAAGAGATATGGATCGGGTAATGGGTCTGGCAGGGTCCGGCGGGGAGGGGTGTTTTGAAGAGGGTGTCAATTTTTCTGTGTAAGTGGGGTTAGGTCGGCATCCGTTCGGGGAACAGGATGATGAACTGGTTGAGGGCCTGGCGCCAGTTGTGGA
>NZ_AUDT01000019.1:0-34028 GCF_000425605.1 Thioalkalivibrio sp. ALE17 | reverse complement strand
CGCAAAAGCGACTCGAGCGCGGACGTGCGATTCAATCAGCGTCTCCTTAAGGCCCCCCTGCGGAGGGAGCCGCGCGCCGCCGCGGAGGCGGGACAATCCTGCATCGGTCTGTCACCATACGGCCGATGGGGGAATCGGCCGACATCCAGCGTGGCAGCACGCATGCCGCTAACAGGGACGCCCGCCGCACCGCGCGACGGCCGCGCCCGGAGGGCTGGGGCGTACTGCTGGGCATCGGCCTGGTGCTGGCCATGGCCTATGTCGCCCTGCCCCATGGCCCGCTGGCCAGCGCCCTCTACGTCATCACGACCGCCGGCGCCGCGGTGGCCGTTGCCCTCGCCACCCTGCGCCCTCAACGCCCATTCGCCGCCTCGTCCTGGGCCCTGATCGCCGCCGCGCTGGCACTGGCCGCCACGGGGCACGGCATCTGGTACTGGCTGGACCTGCAGGGCCTGGAGCCCTTCCCTTCGGCCGCGGATGTCTTCTACCTCGCCGTGTACCCGCTGTTCGCGGTGGCGTTGTGGCGGCTGGGGGCCCAGGCCGCGCGGAACGATGGCGCCTTCGTGGATGCGCTGATCGTGGGTATCTCGGCCGCGGTCCTCGGCTGGGCCCTGCTGATCGCCCCCTACACCTACGACCCCGGACTCGGCTGGCTGCAACTGCTGGTCTCCACGGGCTACCCCGTTGCCGATCTCATCCTGCTGGTGCTGGTGCTGCGCCTGGTGTTCCTGCAGCGTACGGGCATCACTGCCCACAGCTTCCTGCTGCTGGGGATGCTGGCCTATCTGGCCGCCGACCTGCTGTATGCCCATGGCAACTCCGCGGGCTGGTACCTTGCGGGCGGCCTGACCGACGCCCTCTGGCTCGTGGCCTATGCGCTGATCGCGGCGGCCGCATGGCACCCGTCCGCGAGAGTGGAACCGCGAACCCATACCTCGCCTGCCGAGCTCTCCGGGCGGCGCCTGCTGATCCTGGGGGCGGCCTCGGTGCTGGTCCCCATGGTAATCCTGGCCACCGCCGGCGGCGAGACGGAGACCATCCGCGTGGCCGCGATCGCGTCCATCCTGCTGTTCCTGCTGGTGATGTACCGCATGGCGGGCCTGCTCCGCGAAACCCACGTACTGGCGCAGCGACTGGAAAACCTCTCCCGCAGCGACGCGCTGACCGGGGTCGGCAATCGTCGCCACCTGGAGGAACAACTGGACCGCGAAATCGCGCGGGCCGAGCGTAATGCCGGACCGCTGACCCTGGCCTTCCTGGATATCGATCACTTCAAGCGCTACAACGACACCCACGGCCATGCCGCCGGCGACGCCCTGCTCCGCGACATGGTCCGCGCCTGGCGCCCGAGCCTGCGCCCCACGGACCTGCTGGCGCGCTTCGGCGGGGAGGAGTTCGTGATCGTGTTTCCGCATACGGATGCCCGGCAGACGCGCCACATCCTGGAGCGCCTGCGCGCGGCGATGCCCAGCGGCCAGACCTGCTCCGGCGGCATTGCCAGCTTCCGCCCGGGGGATACGGCGGATTCGCTGCTGGGTCGCGCCGACCAGGCCCTGTACGCCGCCAAGAACAGCGGACGCGACCGCATTATCATCGCCAGCACCGACGCCCTGCCCCAGTCGGACACGGCAGCAACCGATCAAGGAACCATCGATTCATGACCGCATCCACCCGCGCCACGCTGCGCGCCGCCATCGGACCCGGCCTGCTGATGGCCGGGGCGGCGGTGGGCGTCTCGCATCTGGTCCAGGCCACCCGTGGCGGCGCCGAATACGGGCTGCTGCTGATCCCGATCGTGCTCATGGCCTGCCTGTTCAAGTACCCCTTTCTGGAATTCGGGCCACGCTACGCGGCCGCCACCGGGCACAACCTGCTGACCGGCTATCACCGGCTCGGCAACTGGGCCCTGGGCCTGTATATCGCGGTGACGCTGGGCACGCTGTTCATCATCCAGGCCGTGGTGACGCTGACCACCGCGGGGCTGTTCGCTCTGGTCTTCGGGCTGGACCTGTCGATGGTCGTACTCTCCGCACTGATCCTGGCCGCCTGCATCGCCTTCCTGATGGTCGAGGCCTACAAGGGGCTCGACCTGGGCATGAAGATCATCATGGCCGCGCTGAGTGTCTCCACCGTGGTCGCGGTCGCCCTGGCGTTCCAGGAGGCCCCGGACTGGCATGCGCTCTCCGGCGCCCGGGAATGGTCGAACCTGTGGACCCTGGCCGGGTTCGCCTTCGTGCTGGCGTTGCTGGGATGGATGCCGATCCCGCTGGATGTGGCCGCCTGGCATTCGGTCTGGACCCAGGAACGCGCGCGCATGACCGGGCATCACCCCAGTGTGCGCGAGGCCGTGTTCGACTTCCGGCTGGGCTTCTTCGGTGCCACCGCGCTGGCACTCGTGTTCATGCTCCTGGGGGCCCTGCTGATGTACGGCAGTGGCGTCGGCTTCGCGCCGGGGGCGGCCGCCTTCTCGGCGCAGCTGGTGGATCTCTACGCCCAGAGCCTGGGCGAGTGGAGTCGCTCCCTGATCGCGATCGCGGCGCTGACCACGATGTTCTCCACCACCCTGGCCGTGACCGACGCCTACCCGCGAGTGATCATGGCCACCCTGCGCGCGCTGCGCGAGAACAGCCACCAGCCCCGGGGCAGCGACCCGGACACGGGCGCCGAGGGACGGCTGGAATGGTGGGGCTATCGCATCGCCCTGCTGATCGTCGCCACCGGGGCGCTGACCCTGATCTGGCTCGCCGGCGAGCAGTTCACACGCTTCGTCGATATCGCGACCACCCTGTCATTCCTCTCGGCCCCGATCCTCGCCTGGATCACTTTCCGAGCGGTGATGTCACCAGATATGCCGGCGGATGCCCGACCCGGGCCCGGCCTGCGTGCCCTGGCCTGGGCCGGCATCATCTTCCTGGCCGGGTTTTCGCTGGCCTGGCTGGTCTGGCGCTTCGTGCTCTGACCGCTCAGGAAGCCGATTCGCTGGCGCGCACGCAGAAGCGGGCGAGGATCGACACATCATGCCGGGCCTGCCCGGCCTCAAGTGCTGCATCCACGGCCTCGCGCACCGGCTTGAGCCCATCGGTCGCCAGCCCAAGGTCCCGGCTCAGATCGGCGATGATACCCAGGTCCTTGTGATACAGCCCGACCTGGAACCCCGGCTCGAAATCCCCGTCCAGCAGGCGCTGGCCATGCACCTCCAGGATGCGCGAGCTGGCAAAGCCGCCCATCAGCGCCTCGCGGACCCGGGCCGGATCCACGCCCGACTGCTCCGCCAGCGCGAAGGCCTCGCCCATCGCGACCAGCGTCTCGCCCACCACCAGCTGGTTGCAGGCCTTGGCGATCTGCCCCGCGCCGCTGTCACCCACGTGGGTCAGGGTGGACCCCACGACCTCGAAGATCGGGCGCAGCGACTCGACCACCGCGGCGGGGCCGCCTACCATCAGGCTCAGAGAACCGGCCCGGGCACCGGGTTCGCCCCCCGAGACCGGGGCATCCACGAAGGTCACCTCGCGCTCGGCAGCCGCGCGGGCAATGGCACGGGTACGCATCGGGTCGATGGTGCTGTGGTCGATCACGATCAGGCCGGGACGGGCGTGCTCCAGGATGCCGTCCGGGCCCAGCATCAGCGCCTCGACATCCGGCGTATCAGACACATTCAGCACCAGCACCCGCACGCCGCGAACCAGCTCCGGGAGGCTCGCGCACGACTGCGCCCCCTCCTGCGCGAGTGCCTCCGCCGTCTCCGGCCGGCGTGCCCAGACACGAACTTCGGCCCCGGCGGCCAGGAGGTTGCGGTTCATGGGCGCGCCCATGATGCCGAGGCCAATGGCCCCGATCGGCTGCAGTTCGGGCGGGATGGGGGATGCGGACATAGGGCACTCCGAAAACGGTACCCACGCACTGTAACAACCCCGCTGGAAAAGCGGCACATGGAGGGTGACCCGAATCATGCAACGCGAACACCTGCACGGCTCGCTGCTCGCCTTCACCGGTGTGATGGCGCTCAGCTTCGACGGGCTGCTGGTGCGCCTGGCCGACACTCAGGGCATGAACATCGTCTTCTGGCGCGGGCTGCTGATGGCGCTTGCCCTGACCCTGTTGCTGCGTGTCCTCGACGGGCGCTGGGCCTGGACCCACCTGCGCCTGGGCGGCGCGGATGCCGGCTGGGTCTCGGCAGGCTTTGCCGCCACCACCATCCTCTTCGTGCTGGCCATCCTGCACACCACGGTCGCCAACGTGGTCGTGATCCTGGCCGCCTCGCCGCTCTTCGCCGCCGTGTTTTCCGGGGTACTGCTGCGCGAGTGGGTGCCCCCGCGGACGTGGGTCGCGATGCTGGTCTGCCTCGGCGGGATCATCGGCGTGTTTGCCGGGTCGCTGGAGGCCGGGGGCTGGCTGGGGGACGGGCTTGCGCTGATGGCCGCGCTCGTGGTCGGCATCAACCTGACGTTGCTGCGGCGTTCGCCGCGGGTGGATCGCCTAGGGAAACACTGATCAATGTGCACGCTCGCGCTCGAGTCGCTTTTGCGTGCGAACAAGGCGCGGTGACTGCCGTGCAGTCATTCTGCACAAGGGAGCCGCAACGCTGTGCGCGCACAAAAGCGGCCGAGCCCCTGCATTGAATGATTTGTGGGGTTGGCACCCCAGGTTCCCCGATCCTGCGTTGCGCCACTTGCGGGTAGAACCACTACCCGCTGCGCACCGCGCCTTGTCTCGGAAAACCTGGGGTGCCAACGCGAGCGTGAACATTGATCAGTGTTTCCCTAGCCGTGATCGCGGCGGGAGGGTTGCTGGCGGCCGTCATCGCGTGGCCGCTGGCGGCACCCCTCGCGATCGGCCTCGACAGCTTCGCGGTGCTCGCCGTGATGGGCCTGGTGCAGCTCCCGCTGGCACTCGCGCTGATCGCCCTGTCGACCCGTTTCCTGCCGGCCGGCGAGGTCGCGCTGTTCCTGGTCCTGGAGGCGGTGTTCGGCACCCTCTGGGTCTGGCTGTTCCTGGCCGAGGCCCCGAACAGCTTCACGCTGCTGGCCGGCGGCCTGGTACTCCTGACCCTGGCCCTGCACGCCGCCTGGGGTATGCGAAGAACCACTCTCTAATGTTCTAATTTTCTACATATGATCAGGCAGTTATCTAAATTCGGATCGGAATAATCCCGGATAGTTCCCGTCCTACCTGTAACCGGAAACGAAAGGCACGGACCTTCGCCACCGGATCCGGTCAGCTGCTTGCAGCGCGACATACGCCCCGGGCGTATCGACAACGAACACACGGGAACACAAGCAGGAGCCTGAACATGAAAAAGAGCATTATTCTTCCGCTGGCAATGGCCGCCGCCTTTGCCCTCCCGGGCGCGGCATCCGCGAGTGATTTCGACTATGGCACCCACAAGGTCGTTTATCACGTGAACTACGACAACGAGAACCGCCAGAGCGGCATGCTGCGCAACATCCAGAACCATATCAACGCGGTCGGTGCAGACAACATGGACGTCAAAGTCGTCATGCACGGCAATGGTCTGTCGCTGCTGGCCCACGCGCTGGAGAACGAGAACCTGAAGGGGTCGATCGACAACCTGAAGATGCAGAACGTCGACTTCCAGGTCTGTGCCAACACGGTTCGTGGCCGCGGCTATGACATCGAGAACGACCTCTACGATGCCACCGAGGCCGACATCATCCCGAGCGGCGTGGCACACATCTCTTACCTGCAGCAGCAGGGCTACACCTACAGCAAGCCGTAAACCACCCCTTCCTCCTTTGGTGGTCTTTTTGGGCCCGGGTTTTCCCGGGCCTTTTTCTTTTTGTTGTTCCGCCCGAACGGGAATAGGCGCATGCCCCGTGCGTCTTATAAACAGCCGCCGACCGCCTTCCCAGTGAAGCCCCCGGTCGCGGCGCGCCAACCCCGGCGCAAGGCCCCGTGGCGTACCCAAGACCCGCCCGGGTTCGTGATTGTTTCAGGAGGAACCTGTGCAATGAACGCAATGAAACTGATCCTTCCCGCCCTGCTCGCGATGGTGCTGAGCCTCCCCGGCCTGGCCGCCGCGGGCGACTTCGACTATGGCTATCACAAGGTCGTCTACCACGTGAACTACGATGACGAACGGCGCTACATGGCGGCGATGGGCAACATCCAGAACCACATCAACGCGGTCGGCGCCGAGAACATGGACATCAAGGTCGTCATGCATGGCGATGGCCTCGGCCTGCTCCAGACCGCGATGACCAACGAGAACCTGCGCGGGCGCATCGAGAACCTGAAGATGCAGGACGTGGAGTTCCAGGTCTGCGCGAACACCCTGCGCGGGCGCAACATCGCACTGGACGAGCTGTTCGATGCCTCCGAGGACGACGTGATCCCCAGCGGCGTGGCCCATATTTCCTGGTTGCAGCACCAGGGTTATACCTACAGCCGTCCGTAACGCCGACAGCGGTATCAGAACGACCGGCCCGGATCGAACGATCCGGGCCTTTTTCATGGCGCGGCCCCGGGCCATTGGGAGCAGGCCCCCGAACCGGTATGGTATGTGCACCCCTTCGCCGCGAGTCCCGCCGTGTCCGCGATCCGTATCGACCAGCTCCGCAAGACCTACGACGGCGTCCACGTGGTCGACGGCGTGGACCTCGAGATCGCTCCGGGCGAATTCTTCGGGCTGCTGGGTCCCAACGGGGCCGGCAAGACCACCACCCTGCGCATGCTGCTCGGCATGACCCCGATCGACGGTGGCCGGGTCGAGGTCCTGGGCCTGCCAATGCCCGAGGGCGAACGCGCCGTGCGCGAACGGCTGGGCATCGTCCCGCAGTTCGACACTCTCGACCCCGACTTCACGGTGATCGAGAACATGCGCACCTATGCGGCCTACTTCGGGCTGTCCGGGCCGAGCGTCGAGGCACGCATCGACCACCTGCTGGAACAGGTCAACCTGAACGACAAGCGCGGCGCCCGCATCGATGCCCTGTCCGGCGGCATGAAGCGACGCCTGACCCTCGCGCGCGCCCTGATCAACGAGCCCGAGGTCGTGGTCCTGGACGAGCCCACCACCGGGCTGGACCCACAGGCCCGCCATCACCTGTGGCGCCAGCTACGGGCGCTGCGCGCCTCCGGGGTCACTCTGGTGCTGACCACGCATTACATGGA
Organism: Thioalkalivibrio sp. ALE17; assembly: GCF_000425605.1. NCBI lineage: Bacteria > Pseudomonadati > Pseudomonadota > Gammaproteobacteria > Chromatiales > Ectothiorhodospiraceae > Thioalkalivibrio > Thioalkalivibrio sp. ALE17. Next base: position 26,897 of record NZ_AUDT01000019.1, on the reverse strand, counting down.
GGAAGCCCAGGAGCTGTGCGATCGCATCGCGATCATCGACCACGGCCGCATCATCGCCTGTGACGCCCCCAGCCGTCTGATCGCCGAGCACATCGAACCCTGGGTGCTGACCGTCGGCGGGGCCGGGGCCGGCGATGTGCTGCAGCGCGAACTGGGGGCGAAGGACCGCGCCCACCAGGTGGCCGATACCTGGCTGGTCTACACGACCGAGCCGGACCGCCTGCGCGAACGCCTGCGCGCGCTCGGCCACGAGCCCACCCTGCGCGAGGCCGACCTGGAAGACGTCTTCCTGAAACTCACCGGACACGAACTGCGCGACTGATGGCCCATCCCGCGATGCCCCTGCTGCCCCGCCCCAGCCTGCGCTTTGTCGCGGTCTGGCGACGCAATGCGCTCGTCTGGCGCAAGCTGATCGTGCCGTCGATGCTCGGCAACTTCGGCGAGCCGATCCTGTACCTGCTGGCGTTTGGCTACGGCTTCGGCAGCCTGGTCGGCGATCTCGACGGCATGCGCTACATGGTGTTCATCGCCTCGGGCATCATCTGTTCCTCCGCGATGTTCACCGCCAGCTTCGAGGGCATGTATTCCGCCTACACCCGCATGGCGGAGCAGAACACCTGGCTGGGCATGCTCGCCACGCCGCTCACGCTCGACGACATCGTCTTCGCCGAGGCCGTCTGGGCGGCGACCAAGGGCCTGATCAGCGCCATCACCATCCTGGTCGTCGCCAGCCTGCTGGGGCTGGTCAGCGATGCCCGCGCACTGCTCGCGCTGCCGGTGATCTTCCTGGCCGCATTCACCTTCGGCGCGCTGGCCCTGGTGATCACCGCGCTGGCGCGCAGCTACGACTTCTTTCTCTACTACTTCACCCTGGCCGTCACCCCCATGCTCCTGCTCTCCGGGGTGTTCTTCCCGCTGACCGAGCTGCCCGGCTGGGTGCAGGGCCTGGCGCTGGCCCTGCCACTGGCGCATGTGCTGGAGATCGTGCGCCCGCTGATGACCGGCGCCTGGCCGGACGCGTGGCTCCCGCATCTGGCCGTGATCACCGCCTACGGCGTCGGCGCCATCATCCTCTCGACCTTCCTGATCCGTCGCCGCCTGCTGCGCTGAGGGCCGAACTCGCCGCCGGGTGTGCCAGAATAAGCGGCCTTCCCGCCCTGCCTGTCCGAGCCCGCAATGACCGACACCCCTGCCGACGACACGATCCTGCCCTACGACCCGGCGGCCACCACCCGCGTGTATCTGGCGACCGCCGCCGGCGGGCTGGCCCCGCTGGTCGCACGGGAGCTGGAGGGCTTCGGCGCGACGAATCTGCGCGAGGACCGCGCCGGCATCCACTTCCGGGCGGACCTTGCCACGCTGTACCGCTGCCTGCTCGGCAGCCGGGTGGCCAGCCGCATCCTGCTGCCCCTGGCCCGCTTCGACGAACCCGACGGCGATGCCTGCCACGCCGCCAGCCGAGCCCTGGACTGGCCCGCCCTGTTCGGTCTCGGCGCCACCTTCGCGGTGGACGTGACGGGCAAGAGTTCGCACATCCGGCATACCCATTTTGCCGGGGTGCGGGTGAAGGACGGCATCGCCGACGCCTTCCGCGCCGCCACCGGCGAACGCCCCGACGTGGACGCGGCCGACCCGGACGTACGCGTACTGCTGCAACTGCAGGGCCGGCAGGCGCAGCTGAGCCTGGACATCGGTAACGGGGGCCTGCACCGGCGCGGCTATCGCGGCGCAGGCGGCCAGGCCCCGCTGCGCGAGAACCTGGCCGCCGCGCTGCTGATGCGTGCGGGCTGGCCGGAGCACCTGGAGGCCCATCCGGACGCGCCGTTCCTCGACCCGTTCTGCGGCAGCGGGACGCTGGTGATCGAGGCGGCGCTGATGGCAACCCGTACCGCACCGGGGCTGCTGCGCGCGGGATTCCGGGCCCGGGGCTGGTCCGGCCATGATGCGGAGCTCTGGGACCGCTGCCTGGCCGAGGCCCGCGACGCCGTGCGCCCCTGGGACGGCCCGCCCCTGCTGGGCAGCGACCGCGACCGGGGCGCGGTGGCCGCCGCCCGCAAGGCGGCCCGGGCCGCGGGGGTGGGCGACTGCACGCGCTTCGATCAGGCCGATGCCCTGACCCTGCAGCCCCCGGCCGATCACGGCATGCTGGTCAGCAACCCGCCCTACGGCGAACGCATCGGCAACACACCGGAGCTGATCAAGCTCTACAGCCTGCTGGGCGAGCGCCTGCGCAGCGCGTTTGGCGGCTGGCATATCGCCCTGCTGGTCGCGGACACCACCGACTCGCAGCGCCTGGGCCTGCGCGCCAGCCACAAGCACCGCTTCTACAACGGCACCCTCGCCTGCCACCTTCTCCAGTTCGAGATCCATCGGCGCGAGGAACCGCCCGCTATCCCGGCGCCGGACTTCGCCAACCGGCTGCAGAAGAACCTGCGTCACCTGACCCGCTGGGCGCGGCGCCAGGGCATCACCTGCTACCGCATCTACGATTCCGACCTGGCCGAATATCCCCTGCAGATTGACCGCTACGAGGCGGAAGACGGGACGCTGCATCTGCATGTGCAGGAGTTCGCCGCCCCCGCCAGCGTCGAGCCCGCCCGAGCCGAGGCCCGCCTGCGTGGCGCACTGGCCGCCACCCTGGAGGTCACCGGCGTCGAACCCGCGCACCTGCACTACAAGCAACGCCGGGCCCAGAAGGGACGCTCGCAGTACCAGCGCGCCGAGGCCGCCGAGGCCGCGCCCTTCACGGTGGTCGAACACGGCTGCCGCCTGCGGGTGGACCTGGATGCCTACCTGGATTCCGGACTGTTCCTGGACCACCGCCCGATGCGCCTGCGACTGCAGCAGGAATGCCGCGACCTGCGCCTGCTGAACCTGTTCTGCTACACCGCCGCGGTCAGCGTGCATGCCGCGGTGGGGGGCGCACGCCAGACCGTGTCCGTGGACCTGTCCAATACCTACCTGGAATGGGCCGAGGCGAACTTCCGCGCCAATGGCCTGGAGGCCGAGATCCGCGATGGCCGCAGCCGTCGCCTTCCGGGCACCCACACGCTACTGCGCGAGGACGTGGTGCGCTGGCTGGAGGGCGCCACCGACATGCCCGGCATGGTCTTCGAGCGGATCTTTCTGGACCCGCCCACCTTCTCCAACTCCAAGCGCACCGAGGATGACTTCGAGGTCCAGCGTGATCATGTGCCGCTGATCCTTGCGGCGGCGCGCCTGCTCACCCCGGATGGCGTGCTGTACTTCTCTACCAACCGTCGCCGCTTCGAGCTGGACCACGCGGCGCTGACCGGGCTCGTTGCCCGCGACATCACCCGCGAGACCCTGGACGAGGATTTCCGCCGTCCGCCGCCTCCCCATCGCTGCTGGGCAATCACACCCGCCAACGCCGGATAGCCGGATCCCCGAGGCGCTTCCGCCGACCCGCGCGACGCCCTGCCAACATGCAGTGAGGCCACAAAAAAACGCCCCGGACCAGCCGGGGCGTTTCGTCATCACCGTGTCAGGATCAACTCGGTGGGTAGTAGGTTTCCAGGTAGTCCAGGATCTCTTCCTCCACTTCGGGAGAAAACTCCCAGAGCCCCTGGGTGTCCTGCATCCAGCGGATCTGTTCCAGCCAGATCTTGCGGGTGTACCCGCGGCTCGTGAACAACCGGGCCGAGTGGCAGACCGTGCAATTATTCTTGACGGTATCGAACCCCGGGGCCTTGAGCAGGCCGGTTTCCGGATCGGTCTCGTACTCCTCGGCGGCCTCGACGTGGTCGCCCGCGATCGCGGGCGCCACCCAGAGGAGGCCGAGGATGGCCGGCAACAACAGGACCATCTTCGACTTCATTAGTGCTCCTTACGCTTTGACTCGGACATCGATGTGGTGGGCCTTGTTGTTGCCGTAACCGCGCGGGTTCCAGCCCGGCAGCACCATCGGCTGACGGTCACCCTTGCTGTTGGTGGCCACGGCCCACACCTGATAGAAGCCCTGCTCGGGGAACTCGATGTCCGCCTCCCAGGTTTGCCAGGCAAACTTGTTGACCGGCCGCTTCAGGTCGGCCTTCTGCCAGGTCACCCCGTAGTCGGTCGACACGTGGAGCTCCTCGACATCGCCGTAGCCATCCCACGCCTTGCCCTCGACCTTCAGCGTGCTACCAGCGGAGGTCTCGACGCCGGTCTGCGGATACGTGATCAGCGACTTCACCGGCATTTCCTCGAGGACGACCATGTCCTCGTTCGGCACGTCAGCACCCGGCTCCACCGGATGACGCGGCACGCGGTAGCTGTGGCCGGTCATGCCCTGACCATCATGCTCGCGGTCGCGCACCAGGATCTCGGTCAGCCACTTGCCGCTGGCGGAACCCGGGAAGCCAGGCGTAATCAGGCGCAGCGGGTAGCCGTGCTGTTCCGGGATGTCCTCGCCATTCATCGCCCAGACGATCAGGGTCTCGTCCTCCAGGGCCTTGCGCATCGGGCAGCCACGGGACAGGGCGTCCAGGTCGTCGCGACCGCTGAGGTGGGCATCGCCCGCCTTGTAACCGATGTACACGGCCTTGTCCGCGTCGTAGCCGACGTCTTCCAGCACGTCGCGCAGGCGCACACCGGTCCAGGTCGGGCAGCCGACCGCACCCAGATCCCACTGGTTGCCACGCGGGGACGGCTCGAATGCGGCACGGCCGTTGCCGCCACACTCGATCCAGATCTGCAGGGTATGGTGCTCGAACTTCTCCTTGAGATCGGCGATCGTGTAGGACTTCTCCTGATTTGCCGCCTCACCGTGCACGGTGAGGGTCCAGGCCGCGGCATCGATGCCGGCCTTTTCCGGCGGGACACCGTTGTTGCGGATGAACATGTTGGGGAACGGGGTGACCTCGTCGTGCAGGAGGTGCGGCGGCAGCTCGCCGTTGATCGGGCGATCATTCAGCCAGATGAACCCGTCCACCTTGCCGTCCACGTGGAAGCCCTCGATGCCGGCGGCGACGGCGCTCGACAGGGTGCTGCGGTTGAACATGGTCTGCATGGCGGTTTCCGCCCCCATGCCGAACACGGCCAGGGCGGCGCCGCCCTTGCCCAGTTTGCCCAGGAAGCTACGGCGGGCCGCGCCCGTCTCGGTCAGCTCCCCGGCTTCGTTGATCTCTTCGTCGGACTTGTTTTGCAGTTCGGTGTGGTCATTCTTGTGGTCTGTCATTTGCCAGCCTCCGGCTTGTACTCGGATCGAAATCGCATGTGCTGACCCTCTCTCCCTGGGACAGCCGAGTGCAGTTTTAGTACATCCTCTAAAAACCTGCAACAAAAGATCGGGATTTTTTACCGATTCCAGAATACCGCTTCTAACACCTGTATTCGGGGCCGGGAATACGATGTAGAATGCCGACCACAACGCCACTGCAAGTCACTGACAATAAAGTCCGATCACAAAGTTTTAATATTAGCGAGATCTACATAATGAACAACACAATTCATCAGTTCGCATATACACCTATTGTTATGTTTTCGGCCGCGCTGGTTGCGGCCCTGATGGTCACGGCAACCGCCAGTGCGGAATCCGAGCCCTCCATCGAGATCCACGAGGTGGAACGCGGGGAGGGTCCGGAGATTGTTCGCCACGACACGGCGACCCTGCATTACACCGGGACCCTGGAAGACGACGGCCGCGTGTTCGACTCCAGTCGCGAGTCCGGTACCCCGTTCGCGCTGACCCTAGGCCGGGGTCAGGTCATCCCGGGCTTCGAACAGGGGGTGATGGGCATGCGCGAGGGCGGCAAGCGCGAGATCGTGATCCCGCCGGAGCTGGGCTACGGCGAACGCGGCGCGGGCAACATCATCCCGTCCAACGCCACGCTGCGCTTCGAGGTCGAGGTGCTGGAGGTCGAGCGGGCGCCCTTCAGTGGCCTGGACAACGAGGGACTGGCGGAGAAGATCGAGGAAGGCGCGACAATCGTCGACATCCGCCGGCCGGACGAGTGGGCGGAGACCGGCGTGATCGAGGGCAGCCATCGCATTACCGCTTTCGACGAGAACGGCGACCTGCATCCGGAGTTCGGGCAACGCTTCACCGACCTGGTGGACCCGGACGAAGAGGTCGTGCTGATCTGCCGCGTGGGCAACCGGACCAGCGCCCTCGCCCGCGCGCTGGCGGACGGTCTCGGCTACGACAACCTCTACAACGTGACCGACGGCATCATGGAGTGGTTGGCCGAGGACCGTCTGGTGCAGCACGACTGCCCCGAGGCGGCCGAAACGGCCCAGTGCTAACTATGGGCTGAGCCGGACCGGGAGTCCGGTTCCGGCTCGGCGTCTGCGACGTCGAAATCCAGCCGCTGGTTCGTGCCCGGGCCAGCGTCTTCTTCCGCTTCCGGCGGGGCCAGGCTCAGCCCCGCGTCCGACGCCACGTCGGCCAGATCGCGGATCTGGTCCAGCGGCGGCAGCTCCTCCAGGCGCTTGAGCCCCAGGTCGTCCAGAAAGCCGCGCGTGGTCGCATACAGCGCCGGGCGTCCGGGGACCTCCTTGTGACCCACCACGCGCACCCATTCGCGCTCCTGCAGCGTGCGCATAATGCCCGAGCTGACCGCCACCCCGCGCACGGCCTCGATCTCCGCGCGCGTGACCGGCTGGCGGTAGGCGATAATCGCCAGCGTCTCCAGCAGCGCCCGCGACAGGCGCGCCGGGCGTTCGGGCTGGGCCGCCTGTACGGTGGCAGAGAAACGCGAGCGCACACGGAAGCGATAGCCCCCGGCGGACCGAACCAGTTCAATGGCGCGGTCCCGGTAGCGCTCCTCAAGACGGCCCAGCGCCTGTTCGAGTAACGCCTGATCGATCTCGCCGAGGTCCTCGCAGGCCGCCTTCAGGTCGCGGGGGGCGACGGGCTCGGCGGCCGCGAACAGCACCGCCTCCACCGCCAGCTCGACGGCCCGCAGCTGATCGTCATCTGCGGCCGCCACGGGTGCGTGGATCGTTGAATCCATCGTGTCGCTCACGCCGGCACTCCCCCCTCATCGTCTACGGCCGCCCCGCGCCGACGCAGCCGGATGGGGCTGTAGGGCTCGCTCTGGCCCCATTCGACCAGGCCCGCCTTGGTCAGCTCCAGCACCGCCAGAAACGATACCACCACGCCCTGGCGCCCCTCGGCAGCCAGCAGCAGGGCCACGAAATCGGTGAAGCGCTCGGGGTGCAAGCTGTCGAGGATGCTGGACATACGCTCGCGCACCGACAACTGCTCGGTGGAGACATGGTGGTGCGCCATCAGACTGGCGCGGTGCATCACCGCGGCCAGGGCCTCCATCAGCTCGTCCATGCTCGGGGCCGGGGGCGGCGGGCCCTCCAGTGCCTCGACGCTGGCGCCCGCGGCGAACACGTCACGGTCCATGCGCGGCAGGGCATCCAGGCGCTCGGCCGCGGTCTTGAACTGTTCGTACTCCTGCAACTGACGGATCAGGGCCATGCGCGGGTCGGCATCCTCGTCCGCCTCGGCCTCCTTCGGCCGCGGCAGCAGCATGCGCGACTTGATCTCGGCCAGCAGCGCGGCCATCACCAGGTATTCGCCGGCCAGCTCCAGGCGTAGCGCCCGCATCACCTCGATGTAGGCCATGTACTGGCGGGTGATCTCGGCGATGGGGATCGCCAGGATGTCGAGGTTCTGCCGCCGGATCAGGTAAAGCAGCAGATCCAGCGGCCCCTCGAAGGAGTCAAGAAAGACCTCCAGGGCATCGGGCGGGATGTAGAGATCGGCCGGCAGCTCGGCCACCGGCTCGCCATGCACGCGATAAAGCACCTCGCCGTCCGCGCCGGTCTCGACCGTCGCGGGGCGCTCGAGGCCGTCGTTCGCGTCAGCGTGCGGATCCATGCCCCGGGCTCATCGCAGGTAGTCCAGCCCCATGGCCCGGCGCACCTCTTCCAGGGTCTCGCGCGCCTCCTCGCGGGCCGCCTCGGAGCCCTCGACGATGATGGACCGGACCAGCGCCGGGTCCTCGGCGTATTCCTTCGCGCGCTGCTGGATCGGCTCCAGCTCCGCCTGCACCGCCTCGATCAGGGGCCGTTTGCAGTCCAGACAGCCGATGCCGGCCGTGGTGCATCCGGCGTAGAGTTCCTCGCGCTGGCTTTCGCTGGTGTAGACCTTGTGCAGGTCCCACACCGGGCACTTGGCCGGATCGCCGGGGTCCGTGCGCCGTACCCGCGCGGGGTCGGTGGGCATGGTGCGGATCAGGCTCTCCACCTCGGCCGGCTCGGTGCGCAGGCTGATGGTATTGCCGTAGCTCTTGGACATCTTGCGCCCGTCCAGCCCCGGCATCTTCGAGGCCGGAGTCAGGCGCGCCTGCGGCTCCGGCAGGATGATCTTGCCGCCCCCCTCGAGGTAGCCGAACAGGCGCTCGCGGTCGCCCAGCGAGATGTTCTGCTGCGACTCGAGCATCGCCCGCGCCACCTCCAGGGCCTCGTCCTCGCCCTGCTCCTGGTAGCGCTTGCGCAGGTCGCGGTAACGCTTGGCGGCCTTCTTGCCCATCTTGTCGGCAGCGGCCTCCGCCTTCTCGGCGAAGCCCGGCTCGCGGCCGTAGAGGTGGTTGAAGCGGCGCGCGATCTCGCGCGTGACTTCCAGGTGCGACACCTGGTCCTCGCCCACCGGGACCATGCCGGCGCGGTAGGCCAGCACGTCCGCGCTTTGCAGCACCGGGTAGCCGAGGAAGCCGTAGGTCGCCAGATCCTTCTCGCGCAGCTGCTCCTGCTGGTCTTTCCAGGTCGGCACCCGTTCCAGCCAGCCCAGCGGCGTGATCATCGACAGCAGCAGATGCAGCTCGGCGTGCTCCGGCACGCGCGACTGCACGAACAGTGTCGCGGACCCGGGGCTGACCCCTGCCGCCAGCCAGTCGATGACCATCTCGGTCACATGCTGCTGCAGGTCACCGGGGTCCTCGTAGTGGGTGGTCAGCGCATGCCAGTCGGCGACGAAGAAGAAGCACTCGTAGTTGTGCTGCAACTCGATCCAGTTCTTCAGCACACCGTGATAATGGCCCAGATGCAGGCGCCCGGTGGGGCGCATGCCGGAGAGCACACGCTGGTTGCTACCCTGATTGCTGCTCACGGAATCAATCCCTTCCTGTCAGGAAACGGGCGCATCCACGCCCGGTCAGTCGTCTCAGAACATGCCGCCGGAAAAGGCGAACAGCATCGCCAGCAGCATGGCCGTGCGATCCACGTCGTTGATATGCACCCGGCCGTCCGCCATGGCCAGCTGGGTCTGCCAGTACCCGGCCTCGGCATCGCGGCGGAGCCAGCCGTCGGCCGCCAGCGCATGCAGCTGTGCATCCAGGTCGATATCGGGATAGGCGGCGTCGAATTCGGCCACCCATTCCAGCCCGAGACGCAGTTCGCTGTCCAGCCGCAGCGTCTCCAGCGGACGGGTGGCAAAGGTCTGTTGCGTGCCGTACAGCCCCAGTTCGGTATCCAGCGCGACCTGGCGCGGCGGCTCCTCGTTCAGCGATGCCTTGAGCTCGATCACCGGGCGGTGCTCGATCATCCCGCCGAGGGCGTCGATCATCGCCGCGCCGATCAGGGCATTGCGCTGCTCGCCCTCGATGCCACGCGCCTCGATCGATTCCAGTTCGCCAAGCAACTGCAGCAGACTGGGACGATCCCAGCGCAGGATGCCCGCCTGCAAGTCCAGGGCGCTCAGCGTCAGCGCATCGCCGGCGCCATCGTCCATGCGCGCCTGCTCGACCTGCAGGCGCAGGCGCGAGTCCATGCGGTCGTTGCTGGTCTGCTGGAAGGCATCCAGACGCGGGCGCTCGATCCGCAGCCGACTCACCTCACCCTCGCGCAGCTCCACCACGGACGCGGCCAGGCCGCCCTCGTAGTCCGGCAGGCGCCCGAAGACCCCGTCGGCGTCGGCCTCGAAGACGGTGGCATAGCGGGCGTCCTGCGCCTCCCAGGTGAAGGCGTCGTCCGACAGCCGCAGCTCCGGCAGATCCAGGCTCACCAGGATCTGCTCGGCCGACCAGGCGAACCGGCCCTGGCCGGCCGCCAGGTCCAGCCACAGCGGGCCACCCACGGTGGCGGCATGCTCGGCCACCTCGGGCACGCTCATCAGGTCCATGCGCAGGTCGTCGAACGCGACGCGCGTCGTCACGCCACCGCCGATCCCCGAGCGCGAATGCACCTGCAGATCCAGCGAGCGCAGCAGGTGCCCGAGCAGGGAATCGTCCGGCGCCGCCAGGGTGTCGAGATCCACGAACGAATCGCCGCGCGCCCCGAGCAGGCCGTGACGGATATCGTGCATCAGCGGGATCTCGAAGCGCCCGTCGGGGTCCTCGAGGATGAGCCGGCTGCGGCCGCTGGCGCCCAGGTAGTCGCGCTCGTATTCAAGCATCTCGTGGCGCAGCTGCACCTCGCCCAGCTGGGCCTCATGCGTTCCGGCAACGGTACCCTCCACCTGCTTGCCGACCACGACCGGCCACACAGCGGCCACCGCCAGCACGACCACGGCCAGAACCACCCACTTACGCATTGCGCCTCCCTGCGGCCGTGCCGCGCCGTAGCCTCGGTATGCGGCCGGGGCTATTCATCCAGAAATCCCACATCGCCCATCCCGTGACGGATCACCTCGGGCACATCGCCGGTCAGGTCCAGCACACTGGTCGCCTCCAGGGTCCCGGCCCCGCCATCGACCACCAGGTCCACCACCTTGCCCAGCCGATCCTCGATCTCCCAGGGTTCGCTCAGCGGGTTCTCGTCCCCGGGGAGCTGCAGGGTCGCCGACATCAGCGGTGATCCGAGCGCCGCCAGCAACGCCGACAGGATCGGACTAGCCGGCACACGCAGCCCGATGGTGCGCCGCTTGGGGTGTTGCAGGCGCCGCGGCACCTCGCGGGTGGCAGGCAGGATAAAGGTGTAGGGCCCCGGCGTAAGTGCCTTCATCAGGCGAAACGCGCTGTTGTCCACCTTCGCGTACACGCCCAGCTCGGAGAGATCGCGACACAGCAGGGTCAGATGATGGGTCTCGTCCACCTGGCGGATACGGCGGATCCGGTCCGCCCCGGTCTTGTCCCCCGGCAGGCAGGCCAGGGCATAGCAGGCATCCGTCGGCAGGGCAATCACGGCCCCGTCCTGGAGCCGGTCCAGGACCTGCCGGATCAGCCGGGGCTGGGGGTTTTCGGGGTGGATCGAGATCATGGATCGATTCGACGCGGGGATCGGCTGCGCAGTGTAGCGCATCCGCCGCCACGCCCATAAGAACGCGCACGGGCCGGCCACCCGCGGCCCGCCAGCGCGGAAAGGGGAAAACTGCGAACCCGGAGCGCGAGGCGCGGCCAGTGATCGGTTACGATGCACCCAAAATCAAGGAGAACACCCCATGCTGTACATGATCCAGGGCCAGGACGCCCCCGACTCGCTGGATGCCCGTCTCGCCGCGCGGCCCGAACACGTCGCCCGGCTGCAGGCCCTGCGCGACGATGGCCGGCTGGTCCTGGCCGGCCCCTGCCCCGCCATCGACAGCAACGACCCGGGCCTGGCCGGCTTCACCGGCAGCCTGATCGTCGCGGAATTCCCGTCCCTGGAAGCCGCCCGTACGTGGGCCGACGCCGACCCTTATGTGGCTGCCGGCGTGTATACCGCGGTCGACGTACGCCCGTTCAAGCAGGTGTTCTGATGCGACTTCGTCCCCTTGCCATCACGCTCGCCACCCTGGCCTTCGCCGGTGTGCTGGTCGCCTGCGACGCACAGGAGGCGCCCGCACCGGATGCCGAAACGGACGCGATCACCACCGATACCGACGACGTCGACACCGTCGCCCTCGTCAACGGCGAGCCCATCACCCGGGCCGACCTGTTTACCTACTCCGGCATGGACGAGGACCCGGGCCTGGCCGAGGGGGATGGCACGCTGGAAGAGCTGATCAGCCTGGAGCTGTTGCGCCAGGAGGCGGTCAACCGCGGCCTGGATACCGATGCCGAGACCCGGCGTATCCTGCGCATGGTAGAGACCAACCTGCTGGCCTCGCTTTTGATGGAACGCATCACCGCGGAGCTGGAGATCACCCGCGACGACCTCGAGGCGGAGTACGAACGCCAGGTTGAGCAGATGCGCGGCACCGAGTACCGCGCCCGCCATATCCTGGTCGAAGAGGAACAACAGGCCCGCGAACTCCTCGCGGAGCTGGACGACGGCGCGGACTTCGGCGAACTGGCGGAGGCCCATTCCATCGACCCCGGCTCGGCCGCCCGCGGCGGCGAACTGGGCTGGTTCTCTCCGGAACAGATGGTCCCCGCGTTCAGCGACGCCACCGTGGCCCTGGAACCCGGCACCACCACCGAGGAGCCGGTGGAGAGCCGCTTTGGCTGGCACCTCATCCGTCTGGAGGAGACCCGCGACACACCGGTCCCCGAATTCGAGGATGTGCGCGCCGAACTGGTCGAGATCCTCGAGAGCCGCGCCATCCAGGAATTCCTGGAGACGCTGCGCGCGGATGCCGACATCCAGATCCCGAACCGGCCCGCCAATCAGTAGTCGGGCAAGCCCCGGGCCTCAGTGCCCGTGGTGTCCGCCTTCGGCACCCATGCCGGGGGCGTCACCCTCCATCATGTGGCCACCCGAATGGCCGCCACTGGCACCCTCGCCACGCTGGACGCGGGCATGGATCTCCATGGTCTCGCCATCCGCGAGCTCCAGGATCACCGGGATCCAGTCGCCGGCCGTCAGCGGCTCGTGCAGCCCGATGAACATCAGGTGCAGGCCACCGGGCTCCAGCACCAGGGTCTCGCCCGCCGGGAGGTCCAGCCCATCGACCTGGCGCATGCGCATCACCCCGTCCACGTGGGCATGCTCGTGCAGTTCCACCACCTCGGAGATCGGCGCCTGCGCGGCGACGATCCGGAGGTCCTGTTCGCCATGGTTGCGCAGGACGAAGTAGCCGCCGGTCATGTCACCCGGCATCAGCCGAATCCAGGGCGTCCCCTCCATCTCGAGGCCCGCCCGGCACTCGCAGACCTCGGGCTCGTCGGCCAGCGCCGGTGCGACCGCGCCGCCCGCCAGAAGGGTGGTCGTCAGCAACACTGCCGGAAACAGCCTGGATCCTTTCATGACCTTTCACCTCATTTAAGCAAAACGTAATATTGACACACAAGGGAAACACTGATGAATGTGCACGCTCGCGTTGGCACCCCAGGTTTTCCGAGACCAGGCGCGTCGTGCAGCGGGTAGTGGTTCTACCTGCTAGCGGCGCAACGCAGGATCGGGGAACCTGGGGCGCCAACCCCGGAGGGGCTCGGCCTCTTTTGCGTGGGAACGGCGTTGCGGCTCCCTTGTGCAGAATGACTGCACGGCAGTCACCGCGCCTTGTTCGCACGCAAAAGCGACTCGAGCGCGAGCGTGTACATTCATCAGTGTTTCCCTGGGGACCGACCGCAACCGCGGGGGTTCCCCCACAAACCGCGGTGGTACGATAACGCCCGCGAAGGGAACCTCCGGCCCGCAGGTGCCTCCAAGCGACGGGCCGCACCCGCCCCACCGAACTGCCAAGCCACAAACGAGACGCCCATGCCGCGCGCCCTCCGCCGAGCCCTTCTTCCCGTCCTGATCCTCGCCGTCGCCGTGGTGGGCTTCATGGTCCTGCGCGCGACCGGGCCCGAGGCGCCGCCGCCGGAGGCCAGCGAGCGCACCTGGCCGGTACAGGGCGTGACCGTCGAGCCCGGGACGCACCGGCCGGGGGTGATCCTCAACGGGCGCAGCCGCTCCGCCCGCGATGCCCAGCTGCGCGCCGCGGTGGAGGGCGAGATCGAAGCCGTGCCGGCGCGCGCCGGCCAGCGCGTGGCCGCCGGCGACACGCTGGTGCAAATCGACCCGCGCGAGGCCCGGCTGCTGCTGGACCAGCGCGAGGCCGAGCGGCGCGAGCTGGAGGGCGCGGTCGAAAGCGAGGAGCTGCGCGCCCGCTTCGACCGCGAGGCCCTGCAACGCGAGCGCGAACTCCTGGCGATCGCCGAACGCGGGCTGGAGCGCGCCCGCGACCTGCGCGAGCGCAACCTCGGCTCGGAATCGGATCTCGATGCCGCCCGCGAGCGGCTGCAGCAGGCCAGCATCACCGTGGACAACCGCGAGCAGGCCGTGGCCGACGCCCCGATGCGCAGGGCCCAGGCCGAGGCCCGCCTGGCACGTGCCCGCGCCGCCGAGTCCCAGGCCGAGATCGACCTGGAACGCACGACCATTCGCGCGCCCTTCGACGCACGTATCGTGGAGGTCGACGCCGCCGCGGGCGAGCGCGCCCGACCGGGAGACCCGTTACTGCGACTGTTCGCGGTGGATGACCTGGAGATCCGCGCCAGCCTCCCGGAACACCTGATCGCCCGGGTCGAACGCCTGCTGCAGGGAGACACGCCCCTGCCCGCCCGCGCACAGGTCGCCGGCCACACGGTCGAGACCGAACTGGTTCGCCTGGAGGGCGAGACCCGTGCCGGCGACGCCGGGATGCGCGGGGTGTTCGAGGTGCGCTCCGGCGGCGAACAACTCCCGCTGAATCGTTTTGTCGAACTGCGCCTGCAACTGCCGGAGGAACCCGACAGCCTCGCGGTGCCATTCGAGTCCCTGTTCGGGCGTGACCGCGTGTTCCGAGTGGTGGACGGGCGCCTGGAGTCGCTGCAGGTCGAGCGCCTGGGCGATTTCATCGATGCGGACGGCAATACCCTCGCGCTGATCCGCAGTGACGCCATCGCCGCCGGCGACACCCTGATCGCCACACGCCTGCCGAATGCCGTGGATGGCCTGCGGGTCGAGGTGGAACAGCAGGATTCCGGTCGATGAGCGAAGCGGAACCCGGCAACTCGCCGGCATCCGGGCAGCCGATGCCCGGGGGCGGCGCGCAGGACCCTGACCGGCCCCCGCGCGGGCCGATCCAGCTGTTCCTGGAACACCGCCTCGCGGCCAATCTGCTGATCGCGCTGATGCTGCTGGCCGGGGCCTTTGCCCTGACCAAGCTCAACACCCAGTTCTTCCCCAACTTCGAGCTCGACTTCATCACCGTGGAGGTGCCCTGGACCGGGGCCAGCGCGGAGGATGTCGAGCGCGCCATCGTCGACCCGCTGGAGCAGGACCTGCGCACGGTGGACGGCCTGCGCAACATGACCTCCACCTCGGCACTGGGCATCGGCGTGGTGACCATGGAGTTCGAGGCCGGAACCGACATGACCCTGGCGCTGGAGCAGGTCAACGACCGCGTGAACCAGCAGCGCAACCTGCCGGAAGCGGCCGAGACCCCGGTGGTCACCCGTGTGATCCGCTACGAGCCGGTGGCACGGCTGCTGCTGACCGGCCCCGAAGACCCCCAGCAGCTACGCATCCTCGCGCGTCAGTTCGAGCGCGAGCTGCTGGATGCCGGCATCGCGCGCATCGAGTTCACCGGCCTGACCGAAGACGAGATGGCCGTCCAGGTGCCCTCGGCGACACTCTATCGCCTGGACATGACGCTGGCGGACATCGCCGAGCAGATCCGCGCGATGGCTCAGGACCTGCCGGCCGGCTCGGTGGGCCGCGACGACACCGCGCGCCAGATCCGCAGCCTGGAACAGGCCCGCGACATCGTCAGCTTCGAGCGGCTGGTCCTGCGCGGCGACGGCGAACTGGGACGCCTGACCCTGGGCGACATTGCCACCCTCGACCTGCGCCACCGCGACGGCCAGGTGCGCGCCCGCGCCAACGGCCAGCGCGCGATCGAGATGCAGCTGCTGCGCTCGGAGACGGGCGACTCACTGGAGGCCGCGCAGGTGCTGGAGGACTGGCTGGAAGAAACACGCCCCGCCCTGCCTCCGGGTGTCGATCTGCAGGTGACCGACGCCTTCTGGGAGCTGCTGTCCGAGCGCATCACCCTGCTGCTGAAGAACGGCCTGGGCGGCCTGCTGCTGGTGCTGGGGATCCTTTTCCTGTTCCTCAATCGGCATATCGCCCTGCGCGTGGCGCTGGGCATCCCGATCGCCTTTACCGCCGCGTTCGTGGTGCTGTGGGTGGTCGGCGGCTCCATCAACATGATCTCGCTGTTCGGCTTCATCATGTCGCTGGGGATCATCGTCGACAACGCGATCGTGGTCTCCGAGCACGCCTACAGCCTGCACCAGCGCGGGCTCTCGGCCAGCCGTGCCGCGCGCGACGGCGCCCGGCGCATGGTCGGGCCGGTGATCGCCGCCTCGCTGACCACGGTGGCGGCCTTCCTGCCGCTGATGCTGATCGGCGGCATCATCGGCAACATCCTGTTCGACATCCCGCTGGTGGTGATCTGCGTGATCGTCGCCACGCTCCTGATCGCCTTCCTGATCCTGCCCGCGCACCTGAAAGGCGTGATGCACCGACTCCAGCCGCCGCGCGCCGGCAGCCTGCGCGAGCGCTTCGACAACGGCTTCGAGACCTTCCGCAACGGCGCCTTCCGCCGCGCGGTGACCGTGTCGGTCAACCACTCGGGCACCACCCTGGCGCTGGCGGTCGGCGCGCTGATCCTCGCCATCGGCCTGGCGGCCAGCGGACGCATCGGCTTCACCTTCTTCCCGTCGCCCGAGGGCACCATCGTCAACGCCGGGGTCAACTTTGTCGCCGGCACACCGCCGGAGCGGGTCGAGGCCTTCCTGATCCACGTCGAGGAGGCCCTGGCCGAGACCGAGGAGGCCCTGGGCGGCGACCTGGTGCGCGCCTCCGTCACCCGGCTCGGCCGCGGCATCGATCCCGGCGACGGCAACGCCCCGCGCGGCGACCAGTTCGGCAACATCCAGGTGGAGCTGGTCTCTCCCGAACAGCGCGAAGTGCGTAACCGCGAGTTCATCCAGGCCTGGGAGGACCGCGTGCGCCAGGCCCCCGGGATCGAGAACTTCAGCATCGACGAACGCCAGACCGGGCCGCCCGGACGCGACCTGGAGGTGCGCCTGACCGGCGATGACCCGCACGTATTGAAGAACGCGGCACTGGAACTGGCGGATATCTTCGACGACTTTGCGGGCACCTTCGCGACCCAGGACGACACCCCGTTCGGTCGCGAACAACTGGTGTTCCAGGTCAAGCCGGAGGGTCGCGCCCTGGGCCTGACCACCGAATCGGTCGGCGCCCAGCTGCGCGATGCCTATGATGGCCACCTCGCCCAGCTCTACCAGGACGGGCTGGAAGAGGTGGAGGTGCGCGTGCGCCTGCCGGATGCCGAGCGCCATTCCAGCGAGAGCCTGGAGCGCCTGAATCTGCGCCTGCCCAGCGGCGAGTTCGTGCCGCTGGGCAGCGTGGTGGACCTGCGCTCGCGTCAGGGCTTCGAGACCCTGCGCCATGCCGACACCCGGCTGGCCATCCAGGTCTCCACCGAGGTCGACCGCAGCGTGAACAACGCCGCGCGCATCCGTGCGGCGCTGGAAGACGGCCCGCTGGACGACCTCGCGGCGCGCTACGGCATCGAATACTCGTTCGAGGGGCGCGCGGCCGACCAGGCCGAGACCTTCGCCGACATGCGCACGGGCCTGGTCCTGGCGCTGGGGCTGATGTACATCACCCTGGCCTGGGTGTTCGGGTCCTGGGGCTGGCCGTTGATCGTGATGGCGATCATCCCGTTCGGCATCCTCGGCGCCCTGCTGGGCCACTGGATCCTTAACGTGGAGCTGACCATCCTGTCGCTGTTCGGCCTGTTCGGCCTGACCGGGATCGTGGTCAACAACTCCATCATCCTGGTCAGCTTCTATCAGGGCCTGCGCGAGGCCGGACTGGCCCTGCAGGAGGCGATCGTCGAGGCCGCCTGCCAGCGCCTGCGCGCGGTGATCCTGACCTCGGTCACCACCATCGCCGGCCTGACTCCGCTGCTGTTCGAGCGCTCGGTCCAGGCCCAGTTCCTGATCCCGATGGCCATCTCCATCGTGTTCGGCCTGGCGGTTGCCACCGTGCTGGTACTGTTCGTAATCCCTGCCCTGCTGCGCCTCTACGAAGGCCGCTTCGACCGCGGCGCCACCCTTACCCACCACGCCACCGACTAACACGCTTCCGGCCCAATATTTTCACCACGAAGCACACGAAGGCACGAAGAAGGGCCAGGTCAAGGTCAAAGGCGGGTTGCACCACAGAGGACACGGAGGACACGGAGAAATGCGAGGGCGATCAAGAGAGGTTGCCAAACGCTGGTGCGAGAAGGACGGTGAGTGATCCAGTCTGGCCAGTGGCAGGGCATTCGTGCGTTTCTCTTGCCAACGGTTTCCTGCCGGGCCGAAGCCTTCTTTGATTTTCTCTGTGCTCTCAGTGTCCTCCGTGGTCCAATCGCCCTTCTTCGTGCCTTCGTGTGCTTCGTGGTGAATCAAACGGGCCTGGCGCGGCGGCGGTCGGCGAGGTGGACGGGGATGGAGGCGAGCAGCGCGGCGAGGAACAGGAACAGGCAGAACAGGATGGCATTGGCGAGCCCCAGCCAGACCTGCAGCAGCCCGATCCCGGCCAACCCGAAGATCGCGGCGGCACGCGCCGACAGGGCCCAGAATCCGAACCAGCGCCCGGCCTCACGCACCGGCACCATCATCCCGACCAGCGCGCGCCCGGCCGACTGCGCCGAGCCCAGGCACAGCCCGGCGACAATCCCCACGCCGAGGAACACGATCTGCGCCTCCACCGGCCGGCCCAGCAGTGCGCTCAGCCACTGCGCGATGGTCGTGGTGCCGAAGATCGCCAGCACCGCCAGCGCCCATAGCGCCAGGGTCAGCCGATAGATCCGCACCGGCCCGGCACGGTCCTGCAGGAAGCCGAAACCGATCGCGCCGATGATCGCGGTCACCTGGGTGATCACGAACATCGCGATGCGCACCGGCTCGTCCCACTGGATCACCTGCGAGCCGTAGATGAAGGTGAAGGAGATGATGATGTAGATCCCGGCCATCATGAAGAAGATGGACACATACAGCGCACGCAGCTCGCGGCGCTGCCCCAGCGTGACCAGCGCCTCGCGCACCCGCCGCCAGCCGAGCCCCAGCTGCATGCGCCGGTGCATGCGTCGGCGCGTGCCGCGCTCCTTCAGGAACAGGAAGGTCGGAATCGCCGAGATCAGGAAAAACACCGCGGCGAACGGCCCCACCCAGCGGATACGCTCGAAGTTCTCGGCGCTGACCTCGCCCAGCAGGCCCAGGGCAAAGGCGGTGGCGATCAGCCCGCCGATATAGCCCATGCCCCAGCCCAGCCCCGAGATCCAGCCGAGCTTCTCCGGCGGCCCGAGGCTCGGCAGGAAGCTGGCGATGAAGGATTCGCCGATCGCGTAGCCGAAGTTGGAGGCGATGATCAGCGCCATGCCGAACAGCACCAGCCCCGGCTCGACGAAATACAAAAGCCCCGTCGTCACCACCGTCAGGATCCACGAGGCCATCAGGAAGCGCTTGCGCGAGGCCGTTGCATCCATCACCGCCCCGGCGAACGGGGCCGCGATCACCACCATGGCGTAGCTGATCGCCAGCGCCAGGCTCCACAGCAGGTTGCCCAGGCGATAGTCCGGGGCATCCCCGACGATGATGCGGGTGAACAGATCGCCGAAGATCACCGTGATGATCAGCAGCGTGTAGGCCTGGTTGGCGAAGTCGAACATCGCCCAGCCGAAGATCTCGCGGCGCGGGGCGGGGGCGTCCTCGGGGTGGCGCCGAATCAGCGGCATGCAGGCATCCTGGTGGGCGTGACGGCCGCCATGCTAACGCAGCTCGGGGAAACACTGATCCATGCTGCCCTCAGCGATCCCGGATCACCAGCGCGTCGCCATCGCGCTCGACCGCGAAGTGTTCGAGGAAGCTGCGCCCCAGACGCGAGCGCGGCAGGTCGCCGTCCGGCAGCACGATCGCGCTTACCCCCGCACGCCGCAGCCCCCCCACCTGGAGCTGGTCGATGCGCACCCGCTGGCCATGCCGTGTGCCGCGCTCGTCACGAAAGCGCACCGAGCGCCCCTGGTCGGGATCAATCCCGACGCGCCCGGCATCCGAAGCGCGCAGCAGCACGGAGTCGGCCTGCGGGTCGACCACCAGGGTCACCGCCGTGCCGTTCAGGCCAGCAGTAACGGCGTGATCCCCCCGCGAATCGCGGTGCACCCGAACCGCTGCAGCCTCCCCCGCCGAGGGATCCGGGCGGGCCGGCGCGGGCCGCGGCTGCACCCGCAGCTCGCGCTGCTCGCCGCGATACTCCACCAGGGCCATCCCGGGGCCAGTGCGCAGGACCCGGACACCGCCCAGCCCGGTCTCGCCGGCGGCCACCACCGCCCGCTCGTCGCCCCGCGACAGCACCGCGCGGTCCCCGAACACCGCATGCAGGCGCAACTCCTCCGCGGGCAGCGGGGAGGGCCAGCCGAGCAGCAGCCACGCCAGCAGCAGCATCGCGGCGGATCCAGGCCACCGCTCGTGAAGAGAGCATCGAAACATGCCGCCGTTATAGCGCATCCGCCTGAACGAAACCGGAATACGTTGCGTGGCGGCGCGGGCCTCGCTGCCTGCTACCATCGGGACGTGCACATCGCCATGGAGCCACCGTGTCGCCATCTTCCACGCCCACCGAACCCAGCCCGAACCCTGCCCGACACATCGCCCTGCGCCATGCCTTCACCCTGACGCTGCTGGTGATCGGGCTGTGGCTGATGCACATGAACCTGCGGGTTCTGCCGGAGGCCGGCGTGGTGGCGCTGTGGATCGCTGTGACCCTGCTGATCGCCCATGGCGGCTTCCGCCGTCATCGGGTGCGGCGCGCGGCGTTCCTGCGCGGCTACCTGGAGCCCACCAGCCAGTGGCCCCGGCGGTTGCGCGGCGGCCCGCTGATGGCCCTGCGCCACCTGGTCATCGGTGCCCTGCTGGGCGGCCTGCTGCTGATCACCCTCGCGCGCATCCCGACGCAGGAGGTCTGGGCCGCGCTCCTCGTCGCCGGTTTCGTCCTGGTGACCGGCGAGGCCCTGTTCGCCCGACTGCTGCGCGGGCACGCCCATCCCCGGTTCGCCCCGGAGCTGGCCCGCCGCGGGGCCCTGCGCCTCACCGGACTCCTGCTGATCGTCGCCCTGCTGATCCTGGCCCTGCAGGCGCGCTATCCCGACCTGACCGGCGCCACACTGGAACAGGCGGTGTGGTTCCTGGTGCATCACGAGGCCGCGCGCAGTCACCTGCTGGAGGCCGGGCTGCAGCTCGCCGCGGCGCAGGACGGCCTGCGCCTGTGGCTGGGACAGCAGTGGTTCCCGCAGGGCGTGGAGTCCCTGCCGGCCCTGCTCGGGTGGCTGCTGGTGCTTGCGGAACAGGCCTTCCTCGCGGCCGGGTTCCTGCTGCTGGCCAACGGCCTGCTGCCGCTGCGACCGGCCACCGACACCCTGGGCGATCCGCGCAACGCGCCCGTGATCGAGTAGTCGGGTCCGGAGCCACCGACCCATGACCACGCCGGCAGCGCACACCACCTCCAGCTCAGCCCACGCCGGCCTGTGGCTCTGCATGACCCTGCTGGCGAGTCTCGCCCTGCTCTGGCTCGCCAGTCAGCACGAGCCGCGCGACTGGGACGCGGACGGCGCGCTGACCCTGCAACTCGGCGAGCAGCGCTACCAGCTCGACCACCAGCGCCTCACCGCGCTCGAGCGCTACACGCTGGAGTGGCTGGAGGCCGGCGACACCGCCGCCCGCGAGCACTGGCAGACCCGCGTGGACGCGGAACTCGAGGCCCGCTTCGCCGCCCTCCATGACCGTGTCCCCGAGGTCGTGGACGGGTACTACTCCCTCGGCGCGGAATACACCCGGCTGTGGCAACGCGGCGTCCGGTGGCTGGGCGACGCCGACCCGGATACCGGCGCCGGCATGCTGCGCGAACGCCTGCTGCCGGAAGCCCTCTGGGACGCGCCCCTGCAGGCACTCGCGACCCGCGTCGAATGGGGGCTGGACGAACAGCAGCGCCAGGTACGCGATGCCTGGCGCCTGGACCTGGCCGACCGCCTGGCGGATGCCCGCATCCCGAATCCGCCGCCCCGCGCCGCGAACCCCTCGAGCGTCGAGATCGAACGCGGCCACGCCCTGCATACGGCCCTGGACATCGACCTGGAGCGCTTCGATCAGCGCACCGGCCTGGCCGCCACGGCCGCCGCCGGCAGCGGCCTGGCCACGCCGCTGATCGCCCGCGCCGTGCAGGCCCGGCTGGCCGCCCGCGCCACCCAGGCGGGGCTGGCCCGCAGCCTGAGGCGCGCCGGACGCGCCGGGGCCCTGGGCGCCGGGGTCTGCGCCTGGAGCGGACCGTTCTCGCTGGGCTGCGGCATCACGGCCGCCGGGGCCACCATCATCGGTGTCGACTGGCTGCTGCTGCGACTCGACGAGGCCCGCCATCGCGAGGACCTGGAACAGGCCCTGCACGAGGCCCTGGACGCACTGGAGACCGAGACCCGCCAGGCGCTGCAGCAGGCAATCGCCGAGCGCGTGGAGGCCCGCCACGCGGCCAGTCGTGCCTCCGTCGAGAACACCTTCCGCCCCTGGCGCCGACCAGAACCAGCGTCGGGGGTTGCGTCCGGAGATGGCCACGGCCCCTCCGGGGCCTCGCCATGACGGGAAAACGAGCACCGTCATCGCGAGGAGCGCAGCGACGTGGCGATCTCCGCGGGTGGCCCCGGCGTCGGCCTGGGCAGACGTCGGGGGTTTCGTCCGGAGGTTGCCACGGCCCCTGGCGGGGCCTCGCAATGACGGGGGCAAGGAGCACCGTCATCGCGAGCGCCGCAGGCGCGTGGCGACCTCCGTGGACACCCCGGCGCCGTCCAGCGGGGACATTACGGGGCCTGCAGCTTCTCGGCAGTCGCGCACGCCTGCGTTACACTCCGCGCACCGTTTTCCCGCGCCCGCGTAGCTCAACATGAACACGATCCCCACCCGCCACAAGACCGTCCCCGTCCGCGTCGGCAACGTCACCGTCGGTGGCGATTCTCCGGTGATGGTGCAGTCGATGACCAACACCGACACCGCCGATGCCCTGCGCACCGCCGTGCAGGTGGCGGAGCTGGCGCGCGCCGGCTCCGAGGTCGTGCGCATTACGGTGAACTCCGAGGACGCGGCAAAGGCGGTGCCGGAGATCCGCGAACGCCTGGAGGCCATGGGGCTGGAGGTGCCGCTGGTCGGGGACTTCCACTTCAATGGGCACAAGCTGCTGACCAAGTACCCGGAGTGTGCCGAGGCGCTGGCCAAGCTGCGCATCAATCCCGGGAATGTCGGCCGCGGCTCGAAGCGCGACGCCCAGTACGCCGCGATGATCGAGACCGCGATCCGCTTTGAGAAGCCGGTGCGCATTGGCGTGAACTGGGGCAGCCTGGACCAGGCCCTGCTCGCGCGGATGATGGACGAGAACAGCCAGCGCGCCGAGCCGGCCGCGCCCGAGGCGGTGATGCAGGAGGCGCTGATCGCCTCGGCGCTGGAGAGCGCCGCCGAGGCCGAACGCATCGGCCTGCCGCATGACCGCATCATCCTCTCGGCCAAGGTCAGTGGTGTGCAGCCGCTGATCAGCGTCTACCAGGACCTGGCCGCGCGCTGCGACTACCCGCTGCACCTCGGGCTGACCGAGGCCGGCATGGGTGCGAAGGGCATCGTCGCCTCCACCGCCGCCCTGGCCGTGCTGCTGCAGCAGGGCATCGGCGACACCATCCGCATCTCGCTGACCCCGGAGCCCGGCGGCGACCGCACCCAGGAGGTCCTGGTCGCCCAGGAGATCCTGCAGAGCATGGGGCTGCGCAGCTTCCTGCCGTCGGTGGTCGCCTGCCCCGGCTGCGGCCGCACCTCCAGCGAGTATTTCCAGCACCTGGCGCAGGACATCCAGTCCTACATCCGCCACCAGATGCCCACCTGGAAGCAGCAGTACCCGGGTGTGGAGAAGATGACCGTCGCGGTGATGGGCTGTGTCGTCAACGGCCCCGGCGAGAGCAAGCACGCCAATATCGGCATCTCCCTGCCCGGCACCGGCGAACAGCCGGTGGCCCCGGTGTACGAGGACGGCGAGAAGACCGTGACGCTCAAGGGCGAACGCATCGCCGAAGAATTCCAGGCCCGCGTCGAGGCCTACATCGAACGCCGCTACGGCTAGAAAAATCCATAATCACCACGAAGCACACGAAGGCACGAAGAAAAGCGATCGCACCACAGAGGGCACGGAGAACACAGAGAAATCCAAAGAAGGTTTGGATGGGGCTCAAACCCGCCGAGCACAGCGAAACGGTTCAACCCCCCTATCGACCTTTCTCCGTGCACTCTGTGGTGCAAAAGCCCTTGACCTTGATCTCCTTCGTGCCTTCGTGTGCTTCGTGGTGAAAAACCAACCTGCGCCGGACCGACGCGGGCGGTGGGTCAGAAGTTGTAGGTGTAGCCGCCGACCAGCAGGTCCTGAGCGCCGCTCTCGTCGCGCGAGGCGTAGGTCAGCGAGAAGGTGCCGAAGTCGGTCGCGTGCGCCGCGCCGAGCTCCCAGAACTTCGCGCCGTTGTCATCGGCAGGATCGTCATAGCCCAGTCCGCCGAAGAGCTCGGTACGCGGAGCCACCTCGTGCCCGGCCCCGACGAACCAGACGCGGCTGCCCTCGGCATCGCGATCATCGGCGTGCGCGACATACGCCACCTCGGCGAACAGCGGCCCCCAGTCGGCGCCCAGGAACAGCTCGCCCTCGTCTTCGTCATCCAGGCTGGAGTAGTGGAAGTACTCGTAGCCAAACTCGATGCCGACTGGGCCGGCATCGAAACCGTAGCCGACGAACGGGGCGATCTCGCTGCCGCGGCCACTGCCAAGAGTGGAGGCCTGCACGCCGGTAAACACGCCGGTGGGGAAGCCCAGCTCGAAGCCGCCCTGCACCACCGGGTCGTTGTCGGACTTGGACGCACCATCATCGATGTAGTCGGTGAACACGCCGATGTTGAATTCGGCCTCGGCGCCCTGGATGGCCGGGATGCCGAAGGCGAAGACCCCGGCCACGGTGGCGGCCAGCACGCCGCGCTGGAAGTTGCGATGGTTCATGTCGATTCCTCTTCTATCAAACGTTCTTTGCAGCCGTATTGCCGGATTCTGTCTCCGGCAACACGGTTCGGGTTCCCCGGCATTCAGGCCGGCATGTGCGCGCTCAGCAGCCAGGCGGCCATGCCGAAGTACACAGCCAGGCCGGTGAAATCCTTGATGGTGGTGATGAACGGGTCCGCCCCCGGCGCATGGTCCACCCCGATCTTCAACAGGACCCACGGCAGCAGGAAGCCCAGGATCGAGGCGGTGAACACCGAGAAGAACAGCGCCGTGCCAACCACGAAACCCAGCTGCGGGATGTCATTCGGCGCACCCTGCCAGAAGTAGGCGATCGTCCCGGCGAGCACCGCCATGATTACCCCCATGGCCAGGCCCACGCCCCCCTCGCGCACCAGATGGTTGCGGAAGAAGCGACCCAGGTTGATATGCCCCAGGGCAAGCCCGCGGGCGAAGATCGTGGTCGACTGCGTGCCGACGTTGCCGCCCATGTCCATCACCAGCGGGATGAAGATGGCCAGCGCGACCACCGCCGCCAGGGTGTCCTCGAAGAAGTCGATCACCCCGCCCACGGCCAAGCCGCCGGCCAGCGTCACCATCAGGAAGGCCATGCGCACCTTGACCGCATAGCCAATTCCGCCGGAGGTCAGCTTCTCCGAGCGCACGACATCCTTGTGATGCAGCAGATCACCGATCCCCGCCTTCTTGTAGAAGTCCTCCGAGGTGTCCTCCTCGAGAACATCCATTGCATCGTCAATGCGCAGCACACCCACCAGCACGCCATCGGCATCCACCACCGGCAGGTACGGCAGATCCGTGCGCTGCAGCAGGCGAGCGGCCTCCACCTTGTCACCGTCGGGCGTGGTGCAGAAGTCCTCCAGCTCGATCAGCTCGCCGACCGCCTGGTCGGGCTCCGCGCGGAACATGCGGCCCAGGCGCACCAGTCCCTTGTAGTGATGGTCGCGATCGGTAATCAGCAGCGCCGCCCCGACATCGTCCGGCATGTTGCGATCCCCACGCAGGCGGGCAGTGACCTCGGCAACGGTCTCTTCCGGGGTCACCCAGAACACCGGGCGCCGCATCACGCGGGCCACGGTGTCCTCGTCCTGCCGCCACAGGGCACGCACCTTGTCGCGCTTGGCCCCGGGCAGGGCATTCAGGAGATCGTCCGCCAGGGCCTTGCCCACCAGCGTCAAAGACCGCGCCAGCGTGTAAGCCGGCAGGGCCTGGACCAGCTCACGCGCCTCCGGCTCGGGCATGTGTTCGAACAGGATCGCCTGCTCTTCATCGTCCATCGCCAGGAAGATGGCGCGGCGCTCGTTGGTATCCACGCCCTCCAGAATCACCCAGCGCGAACGCGGGTCCAGCTCGGACAGGCGATTGGCGGTGATAGCCGGCACCGGATGGATCATCTCGTCGCGGGCAGCGCCCACGTCGCCGGCATGAATCATTTCCAGGATCTTGTCGTTCATTGCAATGCTCCTTGTGCTTAAAAAATAAAAAACGCACGCGGGGCATCACAAAAGACAAAAGAATCCCGTGACCGCTGGTGGCGGTCTTTTACAAACCCCCCATCAGCGAGCCGAACACACTTTTACTTTGCTCACTGCCCCGCAGTGAATTTCCGGGCTAGATGTGGAGTCTCACAAGGTTGTCCTCAGGTAGACCGAGGACGCTGATGGGTGGCTGCTTGTTCAGGCTACCGTGTGGGCGGTGCCAGTTGTAGTCGTGGATCCATCGGGGCAGATGGCGTTTGCGCTCCTCTGACGTGGCGTAGGTGAAGGCGTAGGCCCACTCGCGCAGGGCGGTCTGGATAAAGCGCTCGGCCTTGCCATTGGTTCGCGGCGTGTAGGGCCGGGTGCGGCGATGGCGGATGCCCAGTCGGCGGCAGGCCTGGCTGAACGCCCGGGCGTGGTAGCAGGGTCCGTTGTCGGTCAGGACCCGTCGGATGGTGATCCCCAGGGTGGCGTAGTA
>NZ_AUDT01000018.1:0-38741 GCF_000425605.1 Thioalkalivibrio sp. ALE17 | reverse complement strand
GACCCCGGCCTGCGCGGCGTCGCCGCGTAAGCCTACAAAAACGGAGAAGCGAACGCGTTATTACGTACCCAACCCTCGATTGCGCAAGCGATTGAGCATGATGGCAACGGGAGCGATCCCGGTGGGGGCCAGTCCGATCATTGCGAAGCACCTCGAGTGCGTGACCTCGCTGGGACCCTCCACCCGCGGAATCCATCCGGGACCGTGGCGAATGAAAGCCGCACACGCAGTCCGAATGTACGGGAGCAATCGTCGCCCCGAAACCATCACTCAAACGCTTGGCAAACCGGGGGCGTCCATGTACGCAATGACGGTGCCCCGGTTGCGCGAAGGGGGCGCGGGTCGAGCGGTTGCTCCGGGCCGGAAAGTCGCCGCCGGGCGTCCGGGCTTTCGCGCCGGAGATATTTTGGTCTACAATTAGTTTCGTCTGCGGGTGCCCGACAATGCCCGCACACCGTTCTGGAAGAGATCTGCGATCGCGAGTCGATTGGCAGACGCCGAAGGCGCAACATCCGCCCGGAATCGCTCAGGCTACAGGACCGGAACGGTGCAGGAGACACACTCTGGAGAGCGGCCGGAAACGGCCCACCGAAGGGGGCGGTCACGCAGTCCGGAAACGGATTGACGCGACGCAAACTCTCAGGTTTCAGGACAGAGGGGCGGCTGGCAGATAATCCCTGCTGGCCGCCCCTTTTTTTATGCCCGGCGCACGGCGACCGGGCCTCGCGGTTCCACCGGCGGCTGCCGGCGAATCGACCACGAAACGGACGCAAGGCGAGAATCAGATGACGACGTTGAAGACAACTCCGCTCCATGCCGCGCATCAGCGCGCGGGGGCCAAGCTGGTCGATTTCGCCGGCTGGGAGATGCCGCTGCACTACGGCTCCCAGATGGAGGAGCACAAGCACGTGCGCCAATCCGCAGGGATGTTCGACGTCTCGCACATGCAGGTCGTGGATATCCATGGCCCGCAGGCGCAGGCCTTCCTGCGCTACCTGCTGGCGAACGACGTGGCCAAGCTCAAGACCGAGGGCCGCGCGCTGTACAGCTGCATGCTGAACGAGGCCGGAGGGGTGATCGATGACCTGATCATCTACTGGACCGGGGGCGCCAGTTACCGCGCGGTGGTCAATGCCGCTACCGCCGAGGGCGATATCGCCCACATGCAGAAGGTCGCGAAGGATTTCGATGTGAACGTCGAGCCGCGCCCGGAGTTCGCGCTGATCGCGATCCAGGGCCCGCAGGCGGTGGAGAAGACCCTGCCGCTGCTGCCGGATGACCTGCGTAGTGCCGGGGATCTCAAGCCGTTCTCCGCGGTCTGGAATGACACTTGGTTCGTCGCCCGCACCGGCTACACCGGCGAGGACGGTTTCGAGGTGATGCTGCCGGCCGAGGCCGCCGACGGTTTCTGGGAGAAGCTGAAGGCCGCCGGCGTGCACCCCATCGGTCTCGGCGCGCGCGACACCCTGCGCCTGGAGGCCGGCATGAATCTCTACGGCACGGACATGGACGACCAGACCAATCCGCTGACCGCGAACCTTGGCTGGACCATCGCGCTTAAGGATGCCGAACGCGATTTCATCGGCCGCGCGCCGATCGAGCGGTCGAAGGCCGAGGGCGTGCCGGAACGCATGGTCGGGCTGGTGCTGGACGGGCGCGGGGTGCTGCGTGGCGGCACCCGCATCGAGACCGAGGCCGGCGACGGCGTGGTCACCTCCGGCAGCTTTTCGCCCAGCCTCGGGGTGTCGGTCGCCTTCGCGCGGATCCCGGCCGGGGTCGAGGCCGAGGAGCTGCACGCGGACATCCGCGGCCGCAAGCTGCCGGTGCGCGTGGTGAAGCCGGTGTTCGTCCGCAATGGCGAGCCGCAGATCGAACTGAATCGCTAACGAATTATTGCCTCATGCCGCGTGTGCCGGACTACACTGCGCAGGCGGGATCCAAACGAAAAAGGAAGACGTCATGAGCGAAGCACCGAAGGACCTGAAGTACACCAAGAGCCACGAGTGGGTGCGCAGCGAGGCCGATGGCAGCGTGACCGTGGGCATCACCGATCACGCGCAGGAACTGCTGGGCGATCTGGTGTTCGTCGAGGCCCCGGAAGCGGGCAGCAGCATCGAGGCGGGTTCGGCCTGTGCCACCGTGGAATCGGTCAAGGCCGCCTCGGATATCTATGCGCCGATCTCCGGCGAGGTGACCGAGGTGAACGAGGACCTGGCGGACAGCCCCGAGAAGGTCAACGAGTCCCCCTTCGAGGACGGCTGGCTGTTCAAGGTGAAGCCCTCCGATGCCGGTGAGCTGGACGCCCTGATGGACGCGGATGCCTATGCCGCGCACGTCGAGGCCGAATCCTGAGCGTAGCTGTGCATCATCGGTCCCGGCCGCGTCCGGCCGGGACCCAACCGAAGTTCGCCGCAATCGGCGAAAGCGAGACCTGACATGCCGTTTATCCCGCATACCGAAGAAGACATCCGCGCCATGCTCGACCGCATCGGTGCCGAATCCGTCGAGGACCTGTTCGACGAGATCCCCGCCGATCTGCGTTCGCCGCCGCTCACGGGGATCCCCGAGGGCGAGAACGAGATGGGGATCACCCGCCTGATGCAGGAGCGGGCGGCGAAGGACGGCATGCCATCGAATTTCATCGGGGCCGGTGCCTACGAGCACCATATCCCGGCCGCCGTGTGGCAGATCGCCACCCGTGGCGAGTTCTACAGCGCCTACACGCCGTACCAGGCGGAGGCCAGCCAGGGCACGCTGCAGCTGATCTACGAATACCAGACCATGATCAGCCGCCTGACCGGTATGGAGGTCTCCAACGCCTCCCTCTATGACGGCGCCTCCGCCCTGGCCGAGGCCGTGCTGATGGCGGTGCGCGTGAACCGCCGCTCCAAGGCCAAGCGCGTGCTGCTGCCGGGCGCGCTGCACCCGGACTACCGCAAGGTGGTCAGGACGCTGATTGGCAACCAGGGCATCGAGCTGGTGGAGCTGCCGTTCGACGAGACCACCGGCCAGACCCCGGTGGACGCCCTGGCGCCGTATGCCGACGAGGACGTCACCGCCATGGTGATCAGCCAGCCGAATTTCTTCGGCATCCTCGAGGACGTGGACGCCCTGACCGGCTGGGCCGAGGAGCGCGGCATCCCTGTGATCGCCGTGGTGAACCCGGTCTCGCTGGCGCTGCTGAAGCCGCCGGGCGAGTGGGGCACCAACGGCGTCGACATCGTGGTCGGCGAGGGCCAGCCACTGGGGGCGCCGCTGTCCTCCGGCGGGCCGTACTTCGGCTTCATGACCACCCTGAAGAAGCACATCCGGCAGATGCCGGGGCGGATCGTCGGCCGCGCCGAGGATGCCGACGGCAAGCCCGGCTTCGTGCTGACCCTGCAGGCGCGCGAGCAGCATATCCGCCGCTCCAAGGCGACCTCGAACATCTGCACCAACCAGGGCCTGGTGGTGACGGCCGCGACCATCCACATGTCCATGCTGGGTGACGAGGGTCTGACCCGCGTGGCCGAGGCCTGCTATGCCAACACCCACGCACTGGTGGAAAAGCTGGCGGCCAAGGGCATCAAGCCGCGTTTTACCGGCGAATATTTCCACGAAGTCGCGCTGGACTTCGGCGGCAATGCCGCCAGCCGCGTGCAGACCATGGCCGACGCCGGCGTGCTCGCGGGCTTCGAGCTGGGCCGCGACTACGCGCAGCTGGATGGCTGCGTGCTGGCCTGCGCCACCGAGACCAAGACCGAATCCGACCTCGAGCAGTACGTGACCACGTGGGAGCAGGCCGCCTGAGGCGGTTCGATTCCCCGTAACGACACCACGCGCCATACACACAACGCCGGGAGGCAACCATGGCCGAAATCAAGCTGCAAGGTAACCCGATCAACACCAACGGCGACCTGCCGCATGTGGGCTCGCCGGCCCCGGACTTCAAGCTGACCAACAAGGATCTGCAGGATGTCTCGCTGGCGGACTTCGGCGACAAGCGCAAGCTGATCTCCATCGTGCCCAGCCTGGACACGCCGGTCTGCGCCGATTCCACCAAGAAGTTCAACGAGATGGTGGCCAGCCGTCCGGATCTCGAGATCCTGATCGTCTCCGCCGATCTGCCGTTCGCGATGAGCCGCTTCTGCGCCGCCGAGAACCTCGAGCGGGTGACCGTGCTGTCGATGATGCGCGATCGCAACTTCGCCAAGGACTACGGCGTGCTGATCCAGGACGGCCCGCTGGCCGGGATCACCGCCCGCGGCGTGGTCGTGCTGGATACCGACAATCTGGTGATGCACGCCGAGCTGGTCTCCGAGATCGGCGACGAGCCGGACTACGACGCCGCGTTCGCGGCCCTGGATGACCGGGCCAACCTGAGCCCGACCCAGTAACCGGCGCGGAGAGCCACCGCGCCGCCGGTGGCCGGGCCCGTGCCCGGTCGCCGTCACCCGAATATGCAAGCGAGAAACCGCTATGAGCACCACAGACGCCTATCTGATCTTCGAACGTTCCCGCGCCGGTCGCTCGGCCGTCGCCCAGGCGCCGCGCGAGCATGCCGCGACCCGTATCCCCGCGAACCTGCAGCGCAAGTCCGCGCCGGGTCTGCCGGCTGCCTCGGAACTGGACGTGGTGCGGCATTACACGCGGTTGTCGCAGAAGAACTTCTCCATCGACACCGAGTTCTACCCGCTGGGCTCGTGCACGATGAAGTACAACCCGCGCGCCTGTAACAGCCTGGCGATGCTGCCCGGATTCCTGAACCGGCATCCGCACGCCCCGGCCAGCCACAGCCAGGGCTTCCTGCAGACCATGTTCGAGCTGCAGGAGATGCTGAAGGAAGTGACCGGCATGAAGGACGTGTCGCTGGCGCCGATGGCGGGTGCCCAGGGCGAGTACACCGGCGTGGCCATGATCCGCGCCTACCACGACGCCCGCGGCGATACCGAACGCCGCGAGATCATCGTCCCGGACGCCGCGCACGGCACCAACCCGGCGACTGCGATCATGTGCGGCTACGAGGTGCGCGAGATCCCCACCGACGAGACCGGCGACGTGGATATCGAGGCCCTGAAGGCCGCGGTGGGCCCGCAGACGGCCGGGATCATGCTGACCAATCCGTCCACCGTGGGCGTGTTCGAGCGGCGGATCTCCGAGATCGCGAAGATCGTCCATGACGCCGGCGGCCTGCTGTACTACGACGGCGCGAACCTGAACGCGATCCTTGGCAAGGTGCGCCCGGGGGACATGGGCTTCGACGTGATCCACATGAACCTGCACAAGACCTTCTCCACGCCGCATGGCGGGGGTGGTCCGGGTTCCGGTGCCGTGGGCGTCTCCGAGCGCCTGCTGCCGTTCATGCCGATCCCGCACGTGATCGAAGCGGAGCAGGGCGGTTACCGTTTTGCCGAGGAGTCCGACCGCCCGCAGAGCATCGGCCGCCTGTCCGCGTTTGCCGGTAATGCCGGCGTGCTGCTGCGCGCCTATGTGTACATGCGCATGCTGGGCCGCGAGGGCATGGTGCGGGTCTCCGAGTTTTCTACCCTGAACGCCAACTACCTGGCCCGGGAACTGGCCGCGGCCGGTTTCGATCTGGCCTATCCCAAGCGCCGCGCCACCCACGAGTTCATCGTCACGCTGAAGAAGCAGGCGAAGGAACGCGGCCTGACCGCGGGCGACGTCGCCAAGCGCCTGCTGGACCACGGTTACCACGCGCCGACGACGTACTTCCCGCTGCTGGTGCCGGAGTGCCTGCTGGTGGAGCCGACCGAGACCGAATCGAAGGAGACGCTGGACGGCTTCGTCGAGGCGATGGCCTGCATCCTGGCCGAGTCGGAGAACGACATGGAGACCATCAAGGCCGCCCCGCACACGCTGCCCAATCGACGTTTCAACGAGGTGGCCGCGGCCAAGGCGCTGGATGTGGTGTTCCAGCCCACCGACGAGGGGGGCGAAAGCGCGCCCCGGACCGGTACTCACGGCTAGGGTCGGATCCACCCCGGGCGCTTCGGCGCCCTGCTCGAGACGCCCCCGCTTGTCGGGGGTGTTCTCGTTTTGTACGGCAGTAATCGCGATTTTGTAGGGGCAAGCAGAAACCAGACTCGGCATCTGGTAGTTTCTGGATTCAGTCTACTCAAGCACTGTCAGGCCCGAGGGCAGCCGGCACCGCGAGCGTGTGTCGATCAAGTCTCCGCCAAGAGAGACCAAGACGGGCAAGGAATGCAATCCAATGAGCGAGATTTGTGCCATCCACGGCTATGCGGCGCTGTTCGAACATGCGCCGGTGGGGCTGGCCGAGATGGATACCGAGGGGCGCATCCTGCGCGCCAATCTCCGCCTTGGGGCCCTGCTGGCTTTTGATCCGGCGGATCTGGCCGGTGCCACGCTGGAAGCGCACGTCTGCCCGGACGACCGCGAGCGGGTGGAGGCTCATCGCCATGCCCTGCTGAATGGCGGGTGCGGCAACGGCAAGGTCGAGGCTCGGCTGCTGGATGCCACCGACCAGGCCCAGTGGGTGGAGTTGACGACCAGCCGCATCCCGACCACCGAGGACAGCCCCGAGGCGCTGCTCGTGGTGGTCAACGATATCGGCACGCGCAAGGCGGCCGAGCAGCGCACCGAGACCCTCCTGCGGGCCAGCCCGGCGGTGATCTATACCATGGATCCGTCGGATCTGGGCACCATGACCTGGCTCAGCCGCAACGTGCAGACGGTGACCGGCTGGAGTCCGGAGCAGATCACGCGCGAGCCGGACTGGCTCCTCACCCATCTCGCCCCCGAGGACTATCGGCGCTGCGCAAGCCAGATCAAACGCTGGTTGGCGGAAGGCGCCCGCGGATTCTGCCGCCTGAACTACCGCCAGCGCATGCCCGGCGGACACTGGCAGTGGCTGGAGGACCAGATCACTGTGATCCGGGATGACCAGGGGGCGGTGGTCGAGCTGATCGGCGCCTTCCAGGACGTGGGCGCCCGGGTGGAAACGGAGCGTCACCTCGAGAAGATCGCGCAGAACCTGCCGGGGGTGATCTATCAGTACCGCCAGTTCCCGGACGGGCATGCGGCGTTCCCGTATGCCAGCGAGGGGATCGTGGATATCTACGGGGTCACGCCCGAGGCGGTGATGCGCGACGCCCGCTGTGTCTTCGAGGTGATCCATCCCGAGGACGTGGATCGGGTGCGGGCGAGCATCGAGGCGTCCATGCGCTGCCTGGCGCCCTGGCGCCAGCGCTACCGGGTGTGTCATCCCGAGCGTGGCGAGATCTGGCTGGAAGGGCATTCCAGCCCCGAGGCCCTGGACGACGGCAGTGTGCTGTGGCACGGCGTGATCCTGGATATCTCCGAGCGAGTGCACGCCGAGGAGGCGCTCCATCTGCGCGAGCGCGAACTGGCCGAGGCCCAGCGGATTGCCCACATCGGCAACTGGGTGTCGGACTTCGTGCGCAACGAGATTCGCTGGTCCGACGAGGTCTTCCGGATCTTCGGCCTGCGTCGCGGCCAGTGGGGCGGGACGCACGAGGCCTTCATGCAGTCCGTCCATCCCGACGATCGCGACCGTATCCAGGCCGAGGTGGATGCGGCGATGGCCGGGGAAGGAACGTTCGATACCATCCATCGCGTGTTGCGCCCCGGCGGCGAGGAACGCGTGGTGCACGAGCGCGGCTACGTCGAATTCGCCGAGGACGGCCGGGCCTTGCGCATGATCGGGACGGTGCAGGACATCACCGAGCGTCACCAGCTGGAGCGCGAGCAGCGCCTGCTGGCGGCGACCTTCGACAGCAGTCAGGCGATCTTCATCACCGACGTCGAGGGGACGATCCAGCGTGTCAACGCCACCTTCACCGAGCTGACCGGCTTCACCGAGGCCGATGCGCTGGGCCGGAACCCCCGGATCATGAACTCCGGCCGCCAGGACCGCAGCTTCTACGAGGAGATGTTTCGGGCCGTGCGCGAGCAGGGGCACTGGTCGGGCGAGGTATGGAACCGGCGCAAGGACGGCCGCGTCTTCCCGCTGCACGAGATCGTGACCGCGATCCGGGATGCCAACGGGGCGATCGAGTACTACGTCGCCATGTTTCACGATATCTCGCGGCAGAAGGAGCTGGAGGCGGCGCTGGAACACCAGGCCTTCTACGATCCGCTGACCGATGCGGCCAATCGCGGCCACTTCGAGGCCCTGCTGGAACAGGAGGCCCGGCGCGCCGATCGCTATGCAGATCCCTGCTCGCTGGTGATGCTGGACCTGGACCATTTCAAGCGGATCAACGACACCCATGGCCATGATGTCGGGGACGAGGTGCTCCGGCGCGTGGTCGCCACCACGAGCGATCGGCTGCGCCAGGCCGATGTGCTGGGTCGCTGGGGCGGGGAGGAGTTCATGGTCCTGCTCCCGAGCACGAAGGCCGAGGCGGCCTGTCGCCTGGCGGAGGACCTGCGGCGCCAGGTGGCCGCGCTGGAGTTGCCCCATGTGGGATCGGTGACCATCAGTCTGGGGGTGGCCCAATGTCGCCCGGGCGAGGCGATCAAGGACTGGATCAAGCGCGCGGACGACGCGATGTACCGGGCCAAGCATTCCGGACGGAATCAGGTGGTGCGACGCGATTGAACGACCATGGACGCCGAGCCGGAGCGGGGGACGCGCGGGCAGAATCCGGGCGTGACGGTCTGTTCGATCGCGCGGCCGTGGGGTTGCTGTATCTGGACGCGAACGGTCGCGTGCGGGCCGCCAACGCGCGCCTGGCGGACTGGCTGGGCTGTGCCGCGGAGGATCTCGAGGGGCAGTCGCTGGCCGAGTGTGTCCCCGAGGACGCGCGCAAGGCCCTGCGCGATGCGCTGGCCCGCGCCGGAGTGGGCGAAGTCACCCTGGACCTGGAGCTTGCGGCCCCGGGTGATCGAGGCGTAGCGCCGATGGCCTGCACGGTCGTGCTGGCGCCCGATCCGGACGGGCGGCTGGCCACGGTGCAGCGCCGGGAGCCGGGCGACTCCGCGGCCCAGGTCTACGAGCAGACCTTTACCGCCAATACCGCGCCGAAGCTGCTGATCGATCCCGAGGACGGTGCCATCGTGGATGCCAACCCCGCCGCGGAGGCCTTTTACGGCTATTCGGTCGCGCGGCTCAAGGCGATGCACATCCACGAGATCAATACGCTGTCGGCGGCCGAGGTACGCGCCGAGATGGCCAGGGCGGCGCGCGAGGAGCGCCGGTTCTTCCGCTTCCGGCACCGCGTCTGCGGTGGCGACGTGCGCGATGTCGAGGTGTATTCGGGTCCGGTGGTGCTGGACGGCCGGCGCTACCTCTACTCGATCATCCACGATGTCTCGGAGACCCGCCGCTACGAACGCGAGCTGGAGTTCTACGGGGTGGCGTTCGGCCGGCTGCCGGTGGGCGTCTACCGCAATACACCGGGGCCGGAGGGCCGCTTCGTGCGGCTCAACCCGGCGATGGTGGAGCTGTTCGAGGCCGCGACCGAGACCGAGCTGCGATCGACGCCGGTCCGCGAGCTCTACCGGGACCCTGCCGAGCGGACGGCGCTCAGTCGCGATCTGGCGGCGTACGGGCGGGTGGTCGGACGCGAGGTGGATCTGAAGACGCTGCGGGGGCGCCCCTTCCGCGCCCGAATTAACGCCTACCGGACCGAGGATGCGGACGGTCAGTGTGTGTTCGACGGGGTGATCGAGGACATCACCGAGCTGCGCGCGGCCGAGGCGTTCCAGACGCGCCTGCTGGCAAGCCTTGCCGAAGGCGTATTCGGGCTGGATCGCTATGGCCGTTACACCTTCCTGAATCCGGCGGCCTGCCGTCTGCTGGGTTTCGAACGGGAGCTGGATGCCCTGGGGCAGGAATCGCATTCGACCAACCATCACGTGCTGGCAGATGGGACGCCCTACCCGCCAGAGGCCTGTCCCATCTACCGCGCCCTCGAGACGGGCAGGCCACTGGAGGCCTGGGATGATCACTTCGTGCGTACCGACGGGAGCCTGTTCCCGGTCAGTGTGTTTGCCGCACCCACATTCGACGTGTCCGGTCGGGTGGACGGCGCCGTGGTCTCGTTCCAGGACCAGACGGCCCGGCGCGAGCGCGAGGCCCACCTGCTGAAGGCGACCGGTCATCTGCCGGGTGCGATCTACCAGTACCGGCTGTATCCGGACGGTCGTCATGAATTCCCGTTTGTCAGCGAGGGTGCGCAGCGGGTGTACGGGGTTTCTCCCGATCTCATCCAGGAGGACGCGGATGCCGCCTTTGCCCGGGTCGATCCAGACGACCTTCCGCGTATCCAGGCGAGCATCGAGGAGTCGGCGCGCACCATGGGCCCCTGGCAGGTCCGTTATCGCGTACGTCATCCACTGCGCGGGACGCTCTGGGTCGAGGGTCGCGCGACCCCGGAGGCACCGCGCCCGGATGGCAGCATCGTCTGGCACGGGGTGATGATCGACATCTCCGAGCAGGTAGCTATGGAGGACGCCCTGCGCGCGCGGGGCGAGGAGCTTGCCGCGGCACAGCGCATCGCGCACATGGGGAGCTGGGTCTGGGACATCGCGGCCGATCGCACACACTGGTCGGACGAGGTCTACCGTCTCTTCAGTCTGCGCAAGGAAGATCAGGAGGCGAACTACGCGGGATTCCTGCAGGCCGTGCACCCGGACGACCGCGATCGCGTGGCCGCGACGGTCGAGGCCTCGCTGGAGAGTGGTGAGTACGACATCCATTTCCGGATCGTGCGCCCCGACGGGCGCGAGCGCGTAGTCCATGCACGCGGATCGACGCAACACGATGCAGGGGGCAAACCCTGTCGCATGATGGGGACCGTGCAGGACGTGACGGAACGCCACGCGTTGGAGGAGAACCTGCGCCGGCTGGTCGGCATCCTGGAGTCCACTCCGGACGTGGTCGCGATGCACGGCCCGGCCGGCAACATGCTGTTCCTGAATGGTGCCGGGCGGCGTCTGTTCGGCCTGCCCCTGTCCTCCGGGGAGCCCTGGGATCCCGAAGGCGGCTGGAACAGCCGCGATCTGCCGGCCGAAACGGGCTCTCTGGAGACCGCGATTCGGCGGTTCCACCCGCCCTGGGCGGCCGACCAGATCCTCCAGGAGGCCGCACCCGTCGCGATGCGGGACGGGGTCTGGGAAGGGGAGACCGCGATACTCGACGCCCAGGGTCGGGAGGTGCCAGTGTCGCAGGTGATTGTCGTACGCCGCGATGGCCACGGGGATGTGCGACAGATCTCCACCATCCTGCGCGACATCTCGCAGCGCAAGGCGGTCGAAGAGGCCCTGCGCGAGAGTGAGCAGCGATTCCGCCAGCTGGCCGGCTCGGTCAACGAGGTCTTCTGGCTCCAGGACGCGGACTCCATCCTGTACGTGAACCCGGCCTACGAGCGGGTCTGGGGCTACAGTCGTGAACATCTGTTGCGCGATCCGGCGGCGATGCTGGAGGCGGTACACCCGGAGGACCGGGCACGGGTGGAATCCGTTTTTCTGGCGCAGCCACTGTGGAATGCCCGGACCGACGAGACTTTCCGGATCCGGCGGCCGGATGGGGAGCAACGCTGGGTGCGCGTCCACCGCTATCCGGTGACGGATCCGGAGGGTCACGTTACCCGAGTCGCGGGCACCGCCGTCGATATCACCGAACTCAAGACCACGCAGATGGAGCTGGAGCGCAATCAGGCTGAATTGGAGCGTCAGGCGTTTTACGACCGTCTGACCGGTGTCGCCAACCGGCGGTACTTCGAAAGCCTGCTGGACCGCGAACTCCGGCGTGCCGAACGCTATGGACAGGCCTTTTCCCTAGTGATGTTCGATCTTGATCATTTCAAGGCCGTCAACGATACCTATGGCCATGCCACCGGGGATGTCGTGTTGCAGGACGTCACCCGGGTGGCGGGCGAGCGCCTGCGCGCTTCGGACGTGCTGGGGCGCTGGGGCGGCGAGGAATTCATGGTCCTGCTGCCGGGGGACGACGCGGAGGCGGGTGCACGGGTCGCCGAATCGATCCGCGCACGCGTGGCCCAATATGCCTTCCCCGAGGTGGGCCGCGTGACCATCAGCCTCGGGGTGGCGGCCTTCACCTTTGGCGAACCGCGCAGTGACCTGTTGCGCCGGGTCGACGAGGCGCTTTACCGGGCAAAGCGCGAGGGTCGCAACCGGGTGGCGATCGCGGACCGGCCGGCAGGTTCGGTCGTCCGGACCGGGGACGAACCCGATGGCGCATAGCGGGCGTCGCGGCCTGAGTCGGGTGTGGCACGCGTTCGGGTATTCCTGGCGCGGGCTGCGCGAGGCATTCCGTCACGAGGCCGCATTTCGCCAGGAGCTGGCGCTGGCGGTCGTACTCCTGCCCCTGGCGATGGTGCTGGGGCAGGATGGCGTCGAACGCGCATTGCTGGCGGGCAGCGTGCTGCTGATCCTGGTGGTGGAACTGCTGAACTCGGCGGTGGAGGCGGCGATCGACCGCTTCGGCGACGGGCATCACCCGTTGTCGGCGCGGGCCAAGGATATTGCCTCGGCCGCCGTGCTGGTCAGCTTCCTGCTGGCGGCACTGGTCTGGGGCCTGGTTCTGCTCTGATCGTCGGGGCATCCGTGCCGCTGGCCTGGCTCATCCCGGCCGTAGCGAAGTGTAGAGCCGGGATCTCTGGCGCAGGAGGTACCACGAGGCGCGAGGCTCCGGGGTCACCGCTGCGCGGTGCCCGGGATGGCGGACGCGGGGCGTGTGGCGATCAGCGAGCGTCCGCCGCCATGCAGTCGGTGAAGCCGTCGGCCAGGCCCTGCATCAGGTCGAACCAGGCATCCGGGCCCGGCTCCAGCTCCGCCCCGATGGGGTCGAGCATGCCGAGGCGGGTGTCCGTACCTTCGACCACGGTCTCGGCGAGGGCCGGGCGGAACTGGGGTTCAGTGAACAGGCAGGTGACATCGCCCTCGGCCAGGCGCGTGCGCAGTTCGGACAGTCGGCGCGCCCCGGGCATGCGCGACGGGTCGACGCTGATGGAGCCGGCCGCGTTCAGGCCGTAGTGCCGCTCGAAGTACTGGTAGGCGTCGTGGAACACCATGAAGCGCTGGTCGCGCACCGGCGCCAGTTGTTCGGCGATCCCGGCATCCAGGTCTTCGATGCGCTGGAGCAGGCGATCCCGGTTGTCGCGGATGGTGGCGGCCTGGTCCGGGTCGTGTTCCGCGAGGCGGTCGGCCAGTTGTTCGACGACGGCCGTCGCCACAGCCGGCGACAGCCACAGATGACTATCGACATCGCCATGCGCATGCCCATGATCGTGGTCATGGCCGCCGTGCCCATGGTCGCCGGATCCGTGTGCATCGGGGGCATGCGTGTCATGGGCGTGTGCGTGGTCCCCGTGTTCGTGGTCAGCGTGGTCGTGTTCATGCCTGTCGAGCGCTTCGTGGTGATCGCCGCGCTCGCCATGCCCGTGGTGGTCGTGAGGCTGATCGTCGTGCGCGTGGTCGCCATGGTCGCCATGGTCGTGATGGCCCTCCCAGACGCCACCGCTGCGCCCCTCCAGAAGGGGCAGGTCCAGGTCGTGCAACAGGCTGATCACGGTCGCGCGGTTGGTCACCCCTTGCAACGAGCGTTCAAGGAAGCCTTCCAGTTCCGGACCGACCCAGACCACGATGTCGGCCTGTTGCAGGCGCCGGGCCTCGGAGGGCCGCATAGCGTAACCGTGCGGCGAGGCACTGGCCGGCACCAGCAGCTCGACCTCGTGTGTGTCCCCCGCCAGCGCCGCAACGAGGCTGTGGACCGGTAGAATCGAGGCGACGATACGCGTGCCTTCGGCCTGGGCCGGTGCAGCGAGTGCCAGCAACAGTGCCAGGGCAGTCAACAGGGCGAGACGATTCGGACGCCGGTCGGCGGGACGCATGGGCGGATTCTCCATCGGGTCTAATAACGTTATAGTATACCAATATGCCTGAAAAAATCCCCTCCCGGGCAGCCGCTCCGGAAAACGATGCCGCCCCGTTGCTGGCGGCCCGCGACGTCTCGCTGGAGCGTTCCGGACGGGTGATCCTCGACCACGTGACGGTGCAGGTGCGCCCGGCCGAGGTGACGGTGGTGATCGGCCCCAATGGCGCCGGCAAGACCTCCCTTCTGCGGGTACTGCTGGGACTGTGGAAGCCGGGGCACGGGCGGGTGCAGCGCCGACGCGGCCTGCGCATCGGCTACATGCCGCAGCGCCTGCAGATCGAGCCGGTGCTGCCGCTGTCGGTGCGGCGTTTCCTGACCCTGCGCCAGCGGGCCCCGGAGACGGTGCTGCGCGAGCGCCTGGAGCGGGTGGGGGTGCCGCATCTGCTGCACAAACCGGTGCAGTCGCTCTCCGGGGGCGAGATGCAGCGGGTACTGCTCGCCCGCGCGCTGCTCAATCGACCGAACCTGCTCGTGCTGGACGAACCGGCTCAGGGGGTGGATATCGTCGGCCAGGGCGAGGTGTTCAAACTGATCGACGATATCCGCCACGAGACGGGTTGCGGGGTGCTGATGGTCTCGCACGACCTGCACCTGGTGATGGCGGGGGCCGATGCCGTGATCTGCCTGAACCAGCATGTGTGCTGTACCGGCCGGCCGGAAGAAGTATCGCGGCACCCGGAATACCAGCGCCTGTTCCCGGAGTCGGACATGCAGGGCATCGGGGTCTACCGGCACGATCACGACCATGTGCATGACGTGGCCGGGGAGGTGCACGAACACCACGCTGGCTGTGCCCATGGCCGGCAGTCCGGCCCCGGCGGAGGCGGGTCCCGATGATGGAAGGGCTGCTTGACGACTTCCTGGTGCGCGCGCTGCTGGCGGGGCTGATGGTGGCGGCTGTCGCCGGGCCGCTGGGGGCCTTCGTGGTCTGGCGGCGCATGGCCTATTTCGGCGATACCGTGTCGCACTCGGCCCTGCTCGGCGTGGCCCTCGGGGTGCTGCTGGGGCTGAATCTGAACCTGATGGTCACGCTGGTGTGTGTGGCCATCGCGATCCTGCTGGTACTGCTGCAGCGGCGCCAGGAGTTGGCCTCGGACACCCTGCTCGGGATCCTCGCGCACAGCGCACTGTCACTGGGGATCGTGGCGGTTACCTTCATCGAGGGCCTGCGGGTGGACCTGATGGCCTACCTGTTCGGCGACATCCTCGCGGTCGGGACCGGGGATCTGCTGTCGATCGCCATTGGCGGCGGCGTGGCCCTGCTGCTGCTGATCGTCCTGTGGCGCCCGCTGTTGGCGCTCACGGTGCACGAGGAGCTGGCACAGGTGGAGGGCGTACCGGTGCTGCTGGTACGGCTGGGCCTGATGCTGCTGATCGCGCTGGTGATCGCCGCGGCGATGCAGGTCGTCGGGGTGTTGCTGATCACCGCGCTGATGATCATCCCGGCCGCCAGTGCAAGGCGCTTCGCCACCACCCCCGAGCAGATGGCGATCCTTGCCGGCATCATCGGCATGCTGGCAGTGGGGGCCGGGCTGTGGGGGTCCTTCCAGTACGACACGCCGACCGGCCCGACCATCGTGGTCGCCGCGATGCTCGGCTTCATCCTGCTGCATCTGCTGCCGGGCCGCCTGATCCCCCATTTCGGCGGCCGCTGAACCCCTTTGTATTCACCACGAAGCACACGAAGGCACGAAGAAAGGCCAGGTCAAAAGCAAAAAGCTTGAACAGGAAGAAAGGAAGTCAGGAAGGATTCTGAAATGGGTCTGTCCCTGCGGTGCGGGCCTGCGCACGCTGGTTAGCCCTGATTCATATCATCCTTCAAATCTTCTCATCTTCCTGTTAACGCCCTTGACCTAGCTTTTCTTCGTGCCTTCGTGTGCTTCGTGGTGAACAAAAAGGGCGCCAGGGAGCGGTCAGCGGCGGCGTTCGAGGCGTTCGAAGGTGAAGGGGCAGGCGTGGCGGTCGTCGGCCTCGTGGTGTTCGGACCAGACGACGTCCCAGTCCGTGGGGTCGATCGCGGGGAAGTACGTATCCCCGGCGTGGCGCTCGTGCACGCGGGTCAGGTGCAGCACGTCGGCGCGTGGCAGGGTCTCCTGGAACAGACCCGCGCCGCCGATCACGAAGGCCGGACCCGCCTCGATGCTGGCCAGGGCCGCGTCCAGATCCGGGTAGACCTCGACGCCGTCGGCGCGCCAGTCCGCCTGGCGGGTCAGGACCAGATTGCGCCGCTTCGGTAGCGGTCGTCCGATGGACTCGAAGGTGCGCCGCCCCATGATCATTGGGTGGCCGTTGGTCACGCGCTTGAAGTGCTGCAGGTCCTTCGGCAAATGCCAGGGAAGGTCGTTGTCGCGCCCGATCACGTGATCCGGATCGAGCGCGACCATCAGGTGGATCTCGGGTTGGCGCATGTAGAGATAGTCCGATCGCGGATGGGTCAGGCGGCGTCGACCTGAATGATTTCGCTCTGGCAGTGCGGCTCGGGAATGGGCTCCCCTTGCTCCCGGAGGCCTTCGAGATGGAACTTGATGGCCTCCCGGATTAGGGTTACGACCTCTTCGCGGCTGGCCGCCGAGGCCATACAGCCGGGCAGATCGGGCGCATATGCACCCCAACCATCCTCGCTTTCCTCGATGATCACGGTGTAGTTCATCATCGCCTCCTCGGGTTTTTGTCCTTGAGACCCGCCTGTTTCAGCGCATTGTTCAGTGTTCCGGGGGGAATATCCAGATCAGGTTTTCCCGCCACGGTTACAAGTCCCGGCTTCGTTGGATGCTTGAATTGGCGGTGGCTGCCTCTTTGTCGAACCTGAACCCATCCATCGCGTTCCAGGCATCTGATCAGTTCCTTGATCTTCATTCGGCTTCCTTGCCGGTATCCATTTGCGAGGGTAGCGGAGTCAGATGGCGATGGGGGCCTTGATCGGGGGGTGAGACTGGTAGTCGCGGACCTCGATGTCGTCGAAGGTGAAGGCGAACAGGTCGGTGACGTCGGAGTTCAGGTGCAGGGTCGGCAGCGGCAGCGGCTCGCGTCCGAGCAGTTCTTCGACCTGGTCCTGGTGGTTGCGGTAGAGATGGGCGTCGCCGAAGGTGTGCACGAATTCGCCCGGCTTCAGGCCGACCACCTGCGCGAGCATGTGGGTCAGCAGCGCGTAACTGGCGATGTTGAACGGCACCCCGAGGAAGACATCGGCGCTGCGCTGATAGAGCTGGCAGGACAGGCGGTCGTCGGCCACGTAGAACTGGAACAGGGTGTGGCAGGGCGCCAGCGCCATGCGCCCGGCCGCCGCGTTGGCCTGCGGCGAGACGGACTCGTCGGGCAGATCGGCCACGTTCCAGGCGCTGATGATGTGGCGCCGGGAGTGCGGTCGGTTCTTCAAGTTGTCGACCAGTTCGG
This sequence comes from Thioalkalivibrio sp. ALE17, assembly GCF_000425605.1. Classification (NCBI taxonomy): domain Bacteria; kingdom Pseudomonadati; phylum Pseudomonadota; class Gammaproteobacteria; order Chromatiales; family Ectothiorhodospiraceae; genus Thioalkalivibrio; species Thioalkalivibrio sp. ALE17. The sequence continues at coordinate 21,463 of NZ_AUDT01000018.1, read as the reverse complement.
CCAACTGGTCGTGGCCGGCCCAGTTGCGCCACTGGGCGCCGTAGATCGGGCCCAGGTCGCCGTCCTCGGTTGCCCATTCGTCCCAGATGCGGACCTTGTTGTCGCGCAGGTAGCGGATATTGGTGTCGCCGGCGATGAACCACAGCAACTCGTGGATCACCGAGCGCAGGTGAGTGCGCTTGGTGGTTACCAGCGGGAAGCCGTCAGCCAGATCGAACCGCATCTGGTAGCCGAATACCGAGCGCGTGCCGGTACCGGTGCGGTCCGGACGATCCGTGCCATGGTCGCGGATGTGCCGCACCAGATCGAGGTATTGCTGCATCTCAGGAGGCCTCCGGGGCCGGGCGGGCTGCGGGCAGCGGGTTGCGCCGCGACCAGACGATCAGGGCCACGCCGAACAGGATAACCGGCAGGCTCAGGACCTGGCCCATGGTCAGCCAGTCGAAGGCAAGGTAACCGATGTGGGCGTCGGGCACGCGGACGAACTCGACCGCGAAGCGGAAGCCGCCGTAGAGCGTCAGGAACAGCCCGGAGATCAGGCCCGTGCGGCGCGGCTGGCGCGAGACGATCCACAGCACCACGAACAGCACCAGACCCTCGAGAAAGGCCTGGTACAGCTGCGACGGGTGGCGCGGGATGTAGTCCGCGGCCGGGAAGACCATGGCCCAGGGCAGGTCGGTGGGCTTGCCCCACAGTTCGCCGTTGATCCAGTTGCCGATGCGGCCGGCGCCGAGGCCGATCGGGATCAGCGGGGCGATGAAGTCGGTCAGGCGGAAGAACGGCTGGCCGATCTTGCGGGCATACAGCCAGCAGGTGACCAGCACCCCGGCGAGTCCGCCGTGGAAGGCCATGCCACCTTCCCAGATGCGGAACAGGCTCACCGGGTCGGCCAGTGTGGCGTCCAGGTTGTAGAACAGGGCATAGCCGAGCCGTCCGCCGACCACGACCCCGACCACGCCCCAGAACAGCAGGTCGCCGACCTGCCAGGGGTGCAGGGGGTCCCAGTCGCGGGTGCGCGTGCGCCAGACGCCGAGTGCCCAGAAGGCGATGAAGCCGACCAGGTACATCAGGCCATACCAGTACAGGGTCAGCGGGCCGATGGACAGCGCGACCGGGTCGATAAACGGGTGTGTGGGCATGGGCGCTTGCGGATGAAAAACCGGCTGCACATGCTACCCGGCCGGGCGCCGGCATGCACCTGCATGCGGGTCGTCGGATCCACTTTCCAGGAGGTCGCGCGATGAATCGACTGGCCGGGGCCAGCAGCCCTTATCTGTTGCAGCACGCCGACAACCCCGTGGACTGGTACCCCTGGGGCGAGGAGGCGCTGGAACGTGCCCGCCGCGAGGGCAAGCCGATCCTGCTGTCGATCGGCTACTCCGCCTGCCACTGGTGCCATGTGATGGCGCACGAGTCCTTCGAGGACCCGGACACCGCCGCGGTGATGAACGAGCGGTTCGTCAATATCAAGGTGGACCGCGAGGAGCGCCCGGATCTCGACCGCATCTACCAGAACGCGCATATGCTGCTGTCGCAGCGTCCCGGGGGCTGGCCGCTGACCGTCTTCCTGACGCCCGACCAGGTCCCGTTCTTTGCCGGGACGTACTTCCCGAGCACCCCGCGCCACGGCCTGCCGTCGTTCGTGGATCTGATGACGCGGGTTGCCGATTTCCTCGCCGAGCACCCCGACGAGATCCAGCGCCAGAACGAATCGCTGCAGCAGGCGCTGGGTCGGATCTACCGCCCCGCCGGAGGCGCGATCCCGGCGCTCAGTGTCATCGACAAGGGGCGCGCGGAACTGGCGAAGACCTTCGACGAGCAGTTTGGCGGCTTCGGGGATGCCCCCAAGTTTCCGCACCCGGCCTCGCTCGAGTGGCTGGCCTGGCATGCGGCGCGCCATGGCGATGCCGAGGCCGACCGCATGCTGGGGCGCACCCTGGACGCGATGGCCGCGGGTGGCATCTTTGATCAGGCGGGGGGTGGCTTTTGTCGCTACTCGGTGGATGCCCGCTGGATGATTCCGCACTTCGAGAAGATGCTCTACGACAACGGCCCGCTGCTGGGGCTCTATGCCGAGCGCGCGGCCGGCGGCGATCTTCGCGCGCTGCGGGTGGTGGAACAGACGGTCGCCTGGCTGAAACGCGAGATGCGGGACGGCTCCGGGGCCTTCTACTCGAGCCTGGACGCGGACTCCGAGGGCGAGGAGGGACGCTTCTACGTCTGGGATCCGGACACCGTGGAGGCGTTGTTGCCGGAGGACGAATGGGCCGTTACCAGCCGGGTCTGGGGGCTCAATGGCCCGGCCAATTTCGAGGGGCGCTGGCATCTGCACGAGGTCGTGCCGCCGGCGACCGTCGCGGAGGCGCTGGGGATCGACGAGGCGGAGGTGAACCGGCGGCTGGATCAGGCCCGGGAACGTCTGCTGACGGCCCGCGCGGATCGGGTGCGACCGCACCGGGACGAGAAGATCCTCGGCGCCTGGAATGCCCTGATGATTTCCGGACTGGCGCGGGCCGCGCGCGCCCTGGGGCGTCCGGAATGGCTGCACCTGGCACGTGACGCGATGACCGCCGTGCGCGAGCGCCTGTGGCGCGACGGCCGGCTGTACGCCAGCGTGCGCGAGGGGGCCACCGGTGCGATGCCGCGCGCCTATCTCGACGATCACGCCCTGTTGCTGGAGGCCACGCTGGCGTTGCTGGAGACTGAATGGGACAGCGAGCTGCTGGGCTGGGCCGTGACTCTGGCCGATACCCTGCTGGCGGAATTCGAGGACCGCGAGCACGGCGGTTTCTTCTTTACCGCCGGCGATCACGAGGCGCTGATCCAGCGCCCGAAAGTGTATTCCGACGATGCCATGGCCAATGGCAACGGTGTCGCGGCGCAGGCCTTGCAGAAGCTCGGGTTCATGCTGGCCGAGCCACGGTATATCGAGGCGGCCGAGCGCACCCTCGCCAACGCCGGACCGATGATCGAGCAGGCCCCGGTGGGACACATGAGCCTGCTGATGGCGCTGGACATCCACTACCAGCCGCCGGCCCTGGTCGTGCTGCGCGGGGCGGCGGACGAACTTCCCGCGTGGCAGCAGCGCCTGCGGGCGCAGGCTGCTCCGGTATGGGCCCTCGCGATCCCGGCCGATGCCGGCGACCTGCCCGCTGCGCTGGCGGAGAAGGCCGCGCCGGAGACGGGTGTGCGTGCCTATCTCTGCCGCGGGCTGCAATGCGAGGCGCCCGTGACTGACCCTGCGGCGCTGGACAGCGCGTTCTCACAGGGTTGAAACGCCGGGTCACGTACCCACGGTAGAATGCGTCCGGTGGTAGGAGCCTGCTTGCAGGCGAAGCCCCTGCCAAACTCCGACATGGGCAGGGGCTTCGCCTGCAAGCAGGCTCCTACAAAGACATCCAGATCATTGCAAAAGGGAAGATTCGAATGAGCGAGAAGAAGCTGATGGATTTCGTCGCCGAGGCGCGCAAGAACGTGAAGGAGATTGCCCCGGCGGATCTCGCCGAGAAGATGGAAGCGGGCGAGGACTGGCTGGTGGTCGACGTGCGCGAACCCTATGAGTTCGAAAAGATGCACGCGCCGAATTCCATCCTCGTCCCGCGCGGCCTGCTGGAGGGCGCGGCCGACCCCAACACCCCGCACCGCATCGACGCCCTGGTGGAGGCCCGCGAGAAACCGGTGGCCGTGATGTGCGCGACCGGCGGCCGGGCTGCCATGTCCGTGCAGCGGCTGCAGGAGATGGGCTTCACCAACGTGGTGAATATCGCCGGTGGCATCAAGGGCTGGGAAGGCGAGGACCTGCCGGTCGAATCCGGCGCCTACACCGGCAAGCTGCCGTAGCACGGCCTCGCGGGGCGGGGGCTGGTGCCTCCGCCCCCAATGCCACCCTCTGCGGGTGGGCATCCGACGGCGGGTTCACCCGACCGTCATCGTTTCTACACGGGATGGTCAAGCGCGCGGCGTAGTCTCCGGGGCAGTTCAACCGGAGGTCGCCACCATGACCGCACCGCCTCGCTCCCTGTCCGTGTCCTCCACGGATGCCGAAACTGCCTATCGCGTCCATCTGGCTTCCAGCCCCGCGGATCTGGAAGCCGCCCAGCGCCTGCGCCACGAGGTTTTCGCCGGCGAGATGGGCGCAGCGCTGCCGGACACCGCCTCGGGGCTGGATCGAGACCCGCTGGACGCCTTCTGTCATCACCTGCTGGTGCGTGATCGACGTTCGGGCGGTGTGGTGGCCTGCACGCGCATCCTCACCGAAGAGAGTGCGAGCACGGCCGGCGGTTTCTATTCGCTGTCCGAATTCGAACTGGGCCCGCTGATGAATCTGCCCGGGCGCACTCTGGAGGTCGGTCGTACCTGCGTGCGCGCGGACCATCGCCAGGGCGGCGCCATCAACGCACTGTGGACCGGGCTGGCCCGTTTCATGAATGCCCATCGCTACGACTACCTGATGGGCTGCGCCAGCCTGCCCCTGACCGAGCAGACACCGGCCCAGCTGGCCTGGCTGCGCATGTTCCATCGGGCCCCGTCGCGCCTGCGGGTCACCCCGCGCCGACCGCTTCCCAACGCCCTGACCATCTGCCACGGCACGCCCAGCCGCAGCGGTATGCCGCCGCTATTGAAGGCCTACCTGCGCCTGGGCGCGCGGGTCTGCGGCGAGGCCTGTTTCGATCCCGATTTCAATGTGGCCGACGTGCTCGTCTTGCTGGATGTGCGCGCCATGCCGGACCGTTACCATCGGCACTTCCTGGGCGCCGCGGCGCCTGCAAGCCGAGGAACGGAACATGACCGGAACACTGCGGGCACTGGCTAGGCTGATGCGTATCGTGCTGCACATGCTGGCGGGGGTCTGGCTGACCTGGCGGATGGCCCGCCGCGAGGCCGACTTCGAGGAGCGCAGTCGCATCCGCCGGGCCTGGTACGACCGTGCCCTGTGGATCGCGGGGGTGCGTTTCCGGATCCATGGCGAGCCGCCCCGGCGGCCGTCGCTGGTGGTCTCCAACCATGTCTCCTGGCTGGATATCCCGTTGATCGGGGCAGCGCTGGACCCGTGCTTCCTGTCCAAGGCGGAGATCGCGCGCTGGCCGGTCATCGGCTGGCTGGCCCGGCAGCACGACACCCGCTTCATCGAGCGCGGTGCGCACCAGGCCTCCGCCCATGTCGAGGCCATGCGGGCTGGCCTGGACGAGGGCCGCCACTTCGTGGTGTTTCCGGAGGGGACGACCAGCCGGGGCGAGTTCGTGCGCCGTTTCCACCCGCGCCTGTTCGCGGCCGTCACCGGCACTCGGCATCCGGTGCAGCCGGTGGCGCTGGCCTACGAGCGGACGCCCGATGGCGCGGTTCCGGTGTCGTATTCCGGCGGGGATCGCCTGATCCCCAACGTATGGCGCTTGCTGTGCCGCCGCGAGACGCGTGTGGACCTGCATTTTCTGGCGCCGCTGGAAGTCGCGGATCAGGACCGGCGCAGCCTGGCGGACGGTGCCCGTGAGGCCATCGTCCGCGTGCTGGACCTGCCACTGGAACCGCCAGCTGGTCGCGAAAGCGATCGCTCGCCTGCATAGCGCCGGCCGCGGCACGGGGATTCATCATGTGGTCGCAACCGCACATCGAGTCCCCGGGCCCCGGCCGCACACGCCTGCATCTGGCGCTGGTCACCGAGACCTGGCCGCCGGAGGTTAACGGCGTGGCGCATACCCTCGCGCGGCTGGTCGAGGGGATGCGCGAGCGTGGCCACCGGGTGCAGGTCGCCCGCCCGCGCCAGCCGGGCGAGGTGGCGCGCCCCTGCGGGGCGGGCGACGAATCAGGGGCGTGTGACCACCTGCTCGCGGGCCTGCCGCTGCCTGGCTACAGCGGCCTGCGCATGGGTCTCCCGGCGCGCCGCCGGCTGCAGGCCCTGTGGTCGGAGGACCGCCCGGATGCCGTGTATATCGCCACCGAGGGTCCGCTGGGGCATGCGGCCCTGCGCGCGGCGCGGCGCCTCGGGATTCCGGTCGCCTCGGGTTTTCATACCCATTTCGACGGCTATGCCCGCTACTACGGTGTCGGCTGGCTGACCCCGCTGGTGCGCGCTGTCCTGCGCCGTTTCCACAACCGCTGTGACGTGACTCTGGCCCCGACCGGGGCACTGGCGCACACGCTGGCGGCGCAGGGATTCCAGCGCGTGCGGGTGATGGCGCGGGGCGTGGATACCCGGCGTTTCACCCCGGCGCGGCGGTCATCGCGCCTGCGCCAGCAATGGGGTGCGGCGACCGCCACACCGGTCGTGCTGTACGTCGGGCGCCTGGCACCGGAGAAGAATCTGGCCCTGGTGGTGGATGCCTTTCGCGCCATCCAGGCGGCGCGCCCCGACGCGCGCCTGGTGGTGGTCGGCGATGGCCCCTCGCGAACGGAGCTGGAGCGGGCCAATCCGGACGCGATCTTCACCGGCCAGCAGGTGGGCCAGGCCCTGGCACAGCACTACGCCAGCGCCGATCTGTTCCTGTTTCCGTCGACTTCCGAGACCTTCGGCAATGTGGTGATCGAGGCCATGGCGAGCGGGCTCCCGGTGCTGGCCTTCGATTCGGCCGCGGCTCACGAGCATGTGACCAGCGGCGTGAGTGGCGCCCGGGTGCCGCTGACGGGAACGGCGTCCGAGGATGCCGCCGCCTTCGTCGGCGCGGCGGGCGCTCTCGCGCAGGATCCGGAGGCCTGGCGCGAGATGGGCCGTCAGGCGCGAGCGCATGCCCGCGGGCTCGACTGGGTCGAGGTGGTGGCCGAGTTCGAGTCCCAGTGTCTGGGAATCCTCAAGGAGGGTCGCGATGCGCGTCCTGCAATGGATGGATGAGCTGGAGCTGGCGGTCTGCCGGCAGTTCAACCACTACAATCGGCGCCGCGTCGTCAGCGGGTTCTTTGGCGGGGTGAGCCGGCTGGGCGACGGGGTGGCCTGGTATGCGCTGATGCTGGTGCTGCCGTTGCTGCACGGGCCGCAGGCGGCTTGGGTCAGCCTGCAGATGGCGGTGGTGGGGCTGGCGTCGCTGCCGGTGTACAAGTGGCTGAAGCGACTCACCAGCCGGCGGCGGCCCTGCCACCGTGATCGCCCGTTCACGCGGACGGTGGACCCGCTGGACGAATTCAGCTTCCCCTCCGGCCATACCATGCACGCGGTGGGATTCACCGTGGTCCTGGTGGCGTGGTTCCCGGTCTGGGCCTGGCTGGTGGTGCCGTTCGCGGCGCTGGTGGCCGCCTCGCGGCTGGTACTGGCGCTGCACTATCCCAGCGACGTCGCCATGGGCGCGCTGATCGGGGCGTCCATGGCCGGCGCGGTGCTCTGGCTCGCCGGGCTGTTCTAGGGGAACACCTCTCGTCATCCCGGCCGAAGCGCAGCGAAGCGCCGGGATCCCCGCGGCGCGGATGCCCCATCGCCCTGATCGGCCCCGGCGTTGGAGATCCCGGACAACCGCTGCGCGGTTTCCGGGATGACGCCTTAGCGGGCGGGATCAGCCGCGGGAGGCGAGCGCCTCTTCGTTGTAGGCGGCGTCGATGGTGACGATGGTTTTCTCCACCAGGCGGAAGCCCTCCACGGGGGCGTCATCGCCCATGTACTTCAGGCGGGTCGGGCCAATGGCCTTGACCGCCTCGGCGCGTTCCAGGGTGGTGTCCGGGCTGTCGGCGCCGGCCCCGTCCATCAGCGCGACCAGGACCTCGGCCGCGATGGGGTTGCGGTGTTCGCCGCTGCGCGCCTTTTCCAGCGACGCGGCAGGGTCGCCGTCCAGGAACACGCCGTCCATGTGTTCATCCAGGTACTGCAGCAGTTCGCTTAGCGTCATGGTGCGCCTCCCGTTGGGTCTCGCGGGGCCGCCAGCGCGCACGGGCGCGGCGGCGGCCGGTGATCGGTGGGTTCTTCAGCCCTGCTGCGCGTAGGCGGCCCGGGCAGCGGGCATCGCGCGGCCGGGGGTGACGGCCCCCATGTCGGCCAGCACGGCCTCGAGCGCGGACAGGCACAGCAGGACGTTCTTCTCGTTCGCGCCGTAGCCCATCAGGCCGATGCGCCAGACCTTGCCGGCATACGGTCCCAGCCCGGCGCCGATCTCCAGGCCGTAGCGGTTCAGCAGTTCGCTGCGCACCGCGGCCTCGTCCACGCCCTCGGGCACGTGCACCGCATTGAGCTGCGGCAGGCGGTGCTCGGCATCCACCAGGAAGCTCAGGCCCATGGCCTCGAGCCCCGCGCGCAGGGCGTCGTGGTGGCGGCAGTGACGCGACCAGCTGTTCTCCAGGCCTTCCTCGGCAAGGATTACCAGCGATTCGTGCAGGGCGTACAGGGCGTTGATCGGGGCGGTGTGGTGGTAGGCGCGCTTGCCGCCGCCGCCCCAGTACCCCATGACCAGGTTCAGGTCGAGGAACCAGCTCTGGACCTTGTGGCTGCGCGCCTGGATGCGTTCCACCGCGCGCTCGCTGAAGCTGACCGGCGACAGGCCCGGGGTGCAGGACAGGCACTTCTGCGAGCCGGAGTAGATCGCGTCCACGCCCCAGTCATCCACGTACAGCGGGCTGCCGGCGAGGCCGGTGACCGAGTCGACGATGGTCAGGCAGTCGTGTTCGCGCGCCAGCCGGCAGAGGGTCTCGACATCCGAGCGCGCGCCGGTGGAGGTCTCGGCGTGCACGAAGGCCAGGATCTTCGCATCCGGGTTGCCCTTCAGCGCGTCCTCGACCTTCTGCGGGGAGACCGGGGCGCCCCAGTCGTCCTCCACCACCACGGCAGTGGCGCCACAGCGCTCGACGTTTTCCTTCATGCGCGTGCCGAACACGCCGTTGATGCAGACGATCACCTTGTCGCCCGGCTCGACCAGGTTCACGAAGCAGGTCTCCATGCCGGCGGAGCCGGGGGCGGAGACCGGCAGGGTCAGCGCGTTGTTGGTCTGAAAGGCGTACTGCAGCAGGCCTTTCATCTCCTCCATCATGCCGACGAAGACCGGGTCCAGGTGGCCGATGATCGGGCGGCTCATCGCGCTCAGAACACGCGGGTTCACATCGGAGGGGCCGGGGCCCATCAGGGTGCGCTGCGGGGGGAGAAAGGATTTTGCCTGCATGGATGCGTCTACCGGATTGGAAAAGGGGGAATCTAGATCGCCGTCCGGGCGCGGGCAAGCGCCCCTACGCACCGGCGGGAGTTGCCGGACAGTGGCGCTCGAGCAGTGTGAGCCAGTGCTCGACCGGGGTGTCCGTGCCACTTTGCAGATGGGTCTGGCAGCCGATGTTGGCGGTGACGATGCGCGCGGGGCCCGCGGCCTCGAGGTTGTCCAGCTTGCGCTGGCGAAGCCGACCTGCCATCTCCGGCTGCAGGATCGAGTAGGTGCCGGCCGAGCCGCAGCACAGGTGCGGCTCGATGACCGGAACCAGATTGAAACCGGCGGCCTGCAGGAGCGGTTCCACGCGCCCGGGCAGGGCCTGGCCGTGTTGCAGGGTACAGGGGGCGTGCCAGGCCACTGGTGGGTGATCGGCCGGTGCGCGGATCCCGAGCTCGCGGATGCTTTCGGCGTCGAACAGTTCCACCGGGTCGCGAACCCGTGCCGCCAGCCGGGCCGCGCGCTCGGCGTACGTCGGGTCGTCGTCCAGGATGTGCCCGTAGTCGCGTAGCAGCACGCCGCAGCCACTGGCGGTGCTGACGACCGCGTCGACGCCGCGCTCCAGGACCGGTTCCCAGGCGTCGAGGTTGGCGCGGACCCGGGCGCGGGTTCGTTCCTCGAAGGCCAGGTGGTGTTCCACCGCTCCACAGCAGCGGGCCGCCCCGGTCTCCACTACCTCGACGCCGCGGCGGGCCAGCAGGTGGCGCAGGGCCGCGTTGATGCGGGCGTCGATGGCGTCATGCACGCAGCCGCCCAGCAGCAGCACGCGCCCATGCTGGAAGTCGGGCCCCGCAGCACCGTTGGCGGGCCGGGGTACGGCCCCGGTGGCCTGGCGCGGCGGCACGCGCCGCTTCAGTCGCGCGGGCAGAGCCGGGCGGGCGAGACGCCCCAGCCCGAGGGCCAGACGGAACGGCCAGCGCGCCGGCAGGGCGCGCGCCAGCAGGCCGCGCAGCAGCCGCTCGCGCCAGGGGCGGTCGAGGTCGCGCTCGACCACCTCGCGGCCCACCGCCACCAGGTGGTTGTAGTCCACGCCGGAGGGGCAGGTGGTCATGCAGTTGAGGCAGGTCAGGCAGCGGTCCAGATGGGTGCGCGTGGTGGCATTGGCCTCGCCGCTCTCCAGGACCTCCTTGATCTGGTAGATCCGGCCGCGCGGGCCGTCCAGCTCGTCGCCCTGTTCCTGATAGGTCGGGCAGGTCGCGTTGCAGAAGCCGCAGTGCACACAGGCGCGCAGCGCGTCCTCGGCGATGCGCGCCGCCGGGTCGTTCTCGAAGCGGGGGTGCAGGCGGGTTTCCATAGTCTCAGCTCGCCCGGGCGGGGCGTGGATGGGGGGCAATCAGTGGGGCGAAAAATACCCCGTCCGGGTCCATCGCCGCGCGGACTTCCCCTTCCAGGCGCGCGTGCGGCGCGGGGCGCGGGTGCAGCCAAGTGCCGCCGGCGGGATTGCCCAGCCACAGCCGGGCATGCCCGCCCGCGTCTGCGACCGTCGTGCGGACCGTTTCCGGGGCCGCGCTGGAGCGCAGCCAGCGCTCGCCGCCGCCCCAGTTCATCAGCCACTCGCCCGGCAGGTCGAGGGGCGGGGTCGCCGGCGGCAGGCTCAGACGCCACAGGCGTTCGTCGCCGGTCACCGAACCGGTCAGGAACGGCAGGTGACGATCGCGCAGCCGGGTCCAGAAGGGCGGACCCTCCAGATCGGCATCCGCGCCCAAGCGCTCGGCGGCCTCCTGCACGGCCTCCTGCCCACCGCCCAGGCGGATCCGGGTGATCCCGTCGGCCCAGGCCAGGCCGGAGAAGGGCAGGGCGGTGCGCCCCCAGTCCCGGGCCTGCTGGATGAATTCGGCCGCGGAGGCCTCGCGGCGCAGCCAGGCCTGGTAGGCGGGGGCGGGGAGCAGCTTGAAGCTGGCTTCCAGCAGCAGGCCCAGACTGCCCATGCTGCCCGCCATCAGGCGCGAGACGTCGAAGCCGGCGACGTTCTTCATGACCTCGCCACCGAAGCGCAGGATCTCGCCGCGGCCGTTCACGATGCGTGTACCCAGCAGCGCGTCGCGCAGACTGGCGGTCCAGGGGCGGCGCGCGCCGGACAGCCCCAGGGCGACCATGCCACCCACGGTGCTGGACGGGGTGGGCATGGCCGGCTCGAAGGGCAGCATCATGCCGACCTCTTCCAGCGCGGCCTGCAGTTCCATTACCGGCGTGCCGGCGCGCACCGTCACCACCAGCTCGCTGGGGGCCAGATTGACGATGCCGTGGTGGCGGCCTGCCTCCAGCGGCTGCACGTCCGCCGGATATCCTTCGGGGAACGCGAGGGAACGCTGACTGCCACTGCCGTTGATGGCCAGGCGGTGGCCGGCTGCGCTGGCCGAACGGATGCGCTCGGCCAGTAGCGCTGACTGGTCGGTTCCGGGTTCCATCAGGCGCGGCTAGCCCGTCTCCAGCGTCAGGCGTACCCGTTCCAGGCGATGCCGCACATCTTGAGCAAGGTCCTCGACGCCAGGCTTGTCGACCAGACACATCACCGCGACCGGGTCCATGAAGCCGACCGTGCAGGTCCCGTTCTCGTTGTCCTGTACCAGGACGTTGCAGGGCAGCAGCAGCCCGATGTTCGGATCCGCCTCGATCGCCTGGCGGGCCAGGTTCGGGTTGCAGGCGCCGAGGATGCGGTAGGCCCGATGATCCAGGTCCAGTTTCTTCTTGAAGGCCGCGGCCACGTCGATCTCGCTGAGAATGCCGAAGCCTTCCTCGCCCAGGGCGGCCGTGGTGCGCTCGATCACCTGATCGATCGCGCCCGGCACGATCACGTTGAAGCCGTATTGAGGTTGTTCCATCGCGGGTCCTCCGTTCGTGGTGAGGTCGGGTTACGCCGACAGCGCCGGGGCGTCGGCGGATGGCCCGCCTCCCGGTGGTGTCGTGCGCCGGCGCTGGTTCCAGGCGACCAGGAGCCCCAGGGCCAGTGCGGGGAGGTAGAACCAGTAGGGACTCGGACGGTCGGTGGGCACCAGCACGCCGGTGATGGCCCAGCCACCCTCCAAGCCTACCCGGCCGGCCGGGCTGCCGAAAGCAACCGTTTGTATCTGCGCCTTCTGCGCGTCGGGATCGAAGCGCACGTCCAGGCCGGCATCGGCCAGGCGTTCGCGCGGGGCCAGATCCGGGCTGCCCAGTGGGAACATCACCGTGCGGGTGATCTCGCGGCCCTCCAGGTCGATGCCGGTGGCCTCCACGCGCAGCGAGTCACGATCCGGGATCGTCTCGACGACCTCCAGCAGGGTCTCCGGCGGCTGGTGCGCAAAGGGCGGCGCGATGCGGTCCATCAGTACCGTGGGCACCAGCAGCACGAAGGCCACCACCAGCAGGGCGCCGGATTCCCAGTAGCGGCTGCGGGTCAGGAACCAGCCCTGAGTGGCCGCGGTAAACGCGAGGATGCCCGCCAGCGAGCCGAGGAATACCAGCGTCAGCTGGAACACGTTGTCCACGCCGATCAGCAGCAACTGGCTGTTAAAGATGAAGAAGAACGGCAGTGCGATGGTGCGCAGACTGTAGGCAAAGGCCTGGATCCCGGTACGGATCGGGTCGGCCTTCGCGATCGCCGCGCCAGCGAACGAGGCCAGACCCACCGGCGGCGTCACGTCGGCCATGATGCCGAAATAGAACACGAACAGGTGGGCCGCGATCAGCGGGATCAGGATGTCGTGCTGGGCGCCCAGGTCGACGATGATCGGGGCCATCAGGGTCGCCACGATGATGTAGTTCGCGGTGGTCGGCAGGCCCAGCCCCAGGATCAGGCTGATCAGGGCCGTCAGCACCAGCACCAGCAGCAGGTTGCCGCCGGACAGGGTATCCACCAGGTCGGTCAGCACCAGCCCGACGCCGGTCATTGCCACGGTGCCGACGATGATCCCGGCCGCGGCGGTGGTCAGGCCGATACCGATCATGTTGCGCGCGCCGGTCTCGAAGCCCTGGAACAGCTCCCATACCCCGACCCAGGTCGCCTGCAGCAGCCGGCTCTGGCGCCGGAACAGCGCGACCAGCGGGCGCTGGGTCAGGACGATGAAGATCATGAAGGCCACCGCCCAGAACGCCGCCAGCCCCGGCGACAGGCGTTCCACCACCAGGGCCCAGACCAGCACCACCAGCGGCAGCACATAGTGCAGACCGCCCAGTACCGTGGGTAGCACGCGCGGCAGGGGTTGCTCGGTGTCCAGGGGTTCCGGCTCGGGTTCGCGAGCGACGATCCACAGCAGGATCAGGTAGGCCGCGAGCAGCAGGCCGGCGATGATCCAGGCGGCGGCGTCGCCGGCCACGTCCTTGATCCAGCCCAGCCCCCAGTACACCGCGGCGGCCAGGATGATCAGGCTGGAGACGGTGATCCCGAAGCTGATCAGGCGCCCGCGCCAGGTGGTCACGGTGGCGCGCTGGAGCCCCTCCATGCCGTTCTTGCAGGCCTCCAGGTGGACGATATAGATCAGCGCGATATAGGCGATCAGCGCCGGCAGGATCGCGTGCTTGAGCACCTCCACGTAGGGGATGCCGACGTACTCGACCATCAGGAAGGCGGCGGCCCCCATCACCGGCGGCATCAACTGGCCGTTGACCGAGCTGGCCACCTCCACCGCGCCGGCCTTGTGCGGGGCGAAACCGACCCGGCGCATCAGCGGCACGGTGAAGGTGCCGGTGGTGACCACATTGGCGATGGATGAACCGGAGACCACGCCGGTCATCCCCGAGGCCATCACCGCGGCCTTGGCCGGGCCCCCGCGCAGGTGCCCGAGCAGGGAGAAGGCCACGCGGATGAAGTAGTCGCCGGCGCCGGCGCGTTCCAGCAGCGCGCCGAACAGCACGAACAGGAACACGAAGCTGGTGGAGACCCCCAGCGCGATCCCGAACACCCCCTCGTTGGACAGCCACTGCTGCGCCATCGCGCGCGGGTAGCTGGCGCCGCGATGGGCGATCAGGTCGGGCATCAGCGGCCCGGCGAAGGTGTAGAACAGGAAGATCGCCGCGATGATGGTCAGCGCCGGGCCGAGCACGCGGCGTGTCGCCTCCAGCAGCAGGATCAGACCGATCCCGGCCATGACCAGGTCCAGCTCGGTGGGGGCGCCTGGGCGCGCCGCCAGCGCCTCGTGGAACAGGTAGAGGTAGAGCGCACTGAAGGCCGCGACCGCGGCGAATACCCAGTCGCCCAGGGGCACACGATGCACGGGGTCGTTCCCGCGCAGCAGGGGCCAGGCCACTACTACCAAAGCAATGCCCAGGGCCAGATAGACCTCGCCGAGGCGTTCAAGGCCCAGCAGCTGCCATAGCCCTAGTGCGATCAGGGCCAGGCCGCCGAGGGCATAGAGGATGCCGATCGCGTGCTGCCAGCCCTTGCCGCGGGCGGTGGGACGTACCGCGGGGAAGAGCAGGTAGCCGAGGAAGATCGCGAAGGCCAGATGGATGGAGCGGGCCTGGGTCTCGGAGACCACGAAGACATCCACCCAGTCGGCCATCGGCGCGGCGATCCAGATCTGGAACAGCGACCACGCGACGGCCGTGATCCAGATGAGACTGCGGGTCGCGCGGCCGGGGTGGCGGCCGCCGGTCTCCAGCTCGGCGACCTGGCGGTCTTCCGGGCTGGCGACATCCTGGGCTCGGGTATCAGTCATCGATCAGTCCTGCCTCGCGAAAGTAGCGTCGGGCGCCGGGGTGCATGGGCGCGGACAGGCCCTCGTCCACCATGCCCTCGCGTTCGAGACCGCTGAAGGCCGGGTGCAGGCCACGGAAGGTCTCGAAGTTCTCGAACACGGCGCGGGTCAGTTCAAAGGCGGCGGTGTTCGACGTGCGGTCCGAGGTGACCAGGGTGGCGCCCACGCCGTAGGTGCGGATGTCCTGGTCCTGCCCTGGGTAGGTATCGGCGGGAATCACGGCGGTGAGGTAGTAGGGGGTCGAGCGGATCAGTTCCTCGATGGCCGGCCCCTCGATGGAGACCAGGCGTGCATCACAGGTGGCGATGGGCTCCTGGATCGCCGCCGAAGGGTGGCCGACGGAGAACACGAAGGCGTCGATGCGATTGTCGCACAGGGCCTGGGCCTGCTCGCGCGAGGGCAGCTCGCTGACTCGGCGGAAGGTATCGTGATCCCAGCCGAGCTTCTCCATCAGCTCTTCCATCAGGGTGCGCTGGCCGGATCCGGGGTTGCCGATGTTCACGCGCTTGTCCGGCAGATCATCCAGTCCGGCAATCTCCGCGTCGGGACGCACCACCAGGGTCAGGGGCTCCGGGTGCAGGCTGAACATGGCCCGCAGGTGCGTGGCTGGCCCGAAGGCCTCGAAGCGGCCGCTGCCGTGGTAGGCGTGGTACTGCAGATCCGACTGGGCCACGCCGAAATCCATGTCGCCGGAGCGCACCATGTTCAGATTGAACACCGAGCCCCCGGTGCTTTCCGCGGTGCAGCGCATCCCGTGTTCGTCGCGGCGAGTGTTGAACAGGCGGCACAGGTGCTGGCCGGCCGGGTAGTAGACCCCGGTGACGCCGCCGGTACCGATGTTGATGAAGCGCTGCTCGGCCGCCGCCAGGGGCGCGAGCAGCAACAAAGCCAGGCTCAGGCCCAGGGCCGGCAGCCCGCGGGTCAGGCGACGTGTAGGGATGCGGTGCACGGCGGATCCTCGCATGTGTTCTCCCGGGAACAGGCGGTATCGCGAGTGTAGGGAATCGGGCCGTAATGTACACGCCCGCCGGTCCGGGTAACGCGGCAAGGTTTTTCTGGCTCTGCGGTCAAGCGGCGCGTAGGGTGAGGCCTCCATCCGACGCAGGCATTGCCCCATGTGGCTTGAAACCCGCTGTGACTTCGAATTCGAGATCCCCGTCCCGACCCCGTTCGTGCTGATGCTGCGCCCGCGCAGCGGCCCGCTGCAGTGGATCGCGCGCGAGGAGTATCGCCTGGTGCCGAACGCCCCGGTGACCGAGTTCGTGGATATATACGGCAATCTCTGCCAGCGTCTGGTCGCGCCGCCGGGGCCGTTCTCGATCCACACAGCGGCCGAGGTGCAGACGGCCGATGCCCTGGATCGCGCGCCTGGCGCCCCGTTTGTCGAGGTACAGGCCCTGCCGGACGCGACCCTTGGCTACCTGCTGCCCAGCCGCTTCTGCGAATCGGACCGCTTCAACCGAATGGCGACCGAGATCACCGCCGGGCAGTGGCTGGGCTACGACCAGGTGGCCGCGATCGAGCAGTGGCTGCGCGAGCGCATCGAGTACCTGCCGGGCACCAGCGACGTCCCGGTGTCCGCGGTGGAGGTGAACCAGCGCGGGAGCGGGGTGTGCCGCGACCTGGCGCATCTGGGCATCGCACTTTGCCGCAGTCTCAGCATCCCGGCGCGCATGGTGGTCGGGTATCTGCACGGCCTGCAGCCGATGGACATGCACGCCTGGTTCGAGGCCTTCGTCGGCGGTCGCTGGTACAGCTTCGATGCGACCCAGACGGAATTGCGGGGCGGCTACGTGGTGGTGGGCTACGGCCGCGACGCGGCGGACGTGGCGATCTACAACCAGTTCGGGCTCCCGGTCTACCCGATCCGCCACGAGGTGGGTGTCGAGCGGATCGACGGACCCGCCTGACGCGCGCCGGGCGCGGTATTCCACGGTCGCTGGAAGGGGCTTGAGCCGGCCCCGTCCGCGCCGAACGGACCGGCATCAAAGTACTTGATCGGGCTTGCGAAACCCGCAATTTCGGGGCGTTCGCGAGGCGTCGTGGTGGGCGCCCCGGGAGCCGCCCGGTCTGAAAAGAGGGGCCGGATGACGTATGATAAGCGGCCTTTTTGACGGCAGTGCCGCCTTCCGGCGGGCGCGCCGCAATCCACCGAATCCGAAGCCTTGAACGGGAGAACCGAATGTTTTCGATCGACATGAGTATCCACGGTTACGACGACGAACTCTGGGGCGCCATCAGCAAGGAAGCGCAGCGTCAGGAAGAGCACATCGAGCTGATCGCCTCCGAGAACTACACCAGCCCGCGCGTGATGGAGGCCCAGGGCTCCGTGCTGACCAACAAGTACGCCGAGGGCTACCCGGGCAAGCGCTACTACGGTGGCTGCGAGTACGTGGATATCGTCGAACAGCTCGCGATCGACCGTCTCAAGGAACTCTACGGCGCCGACTACGCCAACGTGCAGCCGCATTCCGGCTCGCAGGCCAACGCGGCCGTGTACATGGCCCTGCTGCAGCCGCATGACACCGTGCTCGGCATGAGCCTGGACGCCGGCGGCCACCTGACCCACGGCGCCAAGCCGAACTTCTCCGGCAAGATCTACAACGCGGTGCAGTACGGCATCACCGACGAGGGCCTGATCGACTACGACGAGGTCCAGCGTCTGGCCACCGAGCACCAGCCGAAGATGATCGTCGCCGGCTTCTCCGCCTACTCGCGTGTGGTCGACTGGAAGCGCTTCCGCGAGATCGCCGATTCCGTGGGCGCCTACCTGATGGTGGACATGGCCCACGTCTCCGGCCTGATCGCGGCTGGTGAATACCCGAATCCGATCGACCACGCCCACGTGGTCACCTCCACCACGCACAAGTCCCTGCGCGGGCCGCGTGGCGGCTTCATCATCACCAAGGGTCAGCCGGAGCTGAACAAGAAGTTCCAGTCGCTGATCTTCCCGGGTACCCAGGGTGGCCCGCTGATGCACGTGATCGCCGGCAAGGCGGTGGCGTTCAAGGAGGCCCTGGAACCGGAATTCAAGACCTACCAGAAGCAGGTGATCGCCAACGCCCGCGCGATGGCCGAGGTCCTGGTCGAGCGCGGCTACGACATCGTCTCCGGCGGCACCGACAACCACCTGTTCCTGCTGAGCCTGGTGTCCAAGGGCATGACCGGAAAGGCCGCGGATGCCGCGCTGGGTCGCGCCAACATCACGGTCAACAAGAACGCGGTGCCGAATGACCCGCAGTCGCCGTTCGTGACCTCCGGCATCCGCATCGGCACCGCCGCGCTGACCACGCGTGGCTTTACCGAGGCCGAGTCGCGCGAGCTGGCCGGCTGGATCGCCGACGTGCTGGACGACCACGAGAACGAGCAGGTGATCGACGCGACCCGCGACAAGGTCGTCGAGATCTGCCGCCGCTTCCCGGTCTACGGCGCGCCCGAATAATCTCGGCGAGTCACGGGTCGCGGGCGCGGGATGCGCTGTCCGTCCTGTCATGATCAGGATACCCGCGTGGTCGATTCGCGGGTGGCCGGCCCGGAGCAGGAACAGATCCGGCGCCGGCGTCAGTGCCGCGCCTGCGGGGCGCGCTTTACCACCTTCGAGCGGGCGGAGTTCAGCCTGCCGCGGGTGGTCAAGCGCTCCGGCGAGCGCGTCGCCTTCGACGAGGAGAAGCTGCGCAGCGGTCTGCGTCGGGCCCTGCACAAGCGCCCGGTGAAGACCGACGATGTCGAGCGGGTCATCGACGACATCAAGCGCCAGCTGTCCGCGCTCACCGCCCCCGAAGTGAAATCCGACCGGATCGGCGAAATGGTCCTGGCCGCCTTGCACGGCCTCGACCATGTGGCCTATATCCGGTTTGCCTCCATTTATCTCAGCTTCGCCAGCGTGCAGTCCTTCCGCGAGGCCATCGAACGGCTGGAGGAAGACCTCAGCCCGGAGATGCGCCGCTCGCAGCTGCGCCTGATCGACGAGGAGGCGCCCGGTCCTGCCCCGGAATCGGCGGCGGGCGGCCCGCAGGTGCCACCGGGGAGTGGTGACTCGTCCAGGGGGGAGTGATGGAAGCACCCACGACCGAGCAGGCGATCACGGACCGCCGTTACATGGCGCGGGCCCTGGAGCTGGCCGACTACGGCCGCTTCACCGCGGACCCGAACCCGCGGGTCGGGTGCGTGATCGTGCGCGACGGACGCGAAGTCGGCGCGGGACTGCACTGGAAGGCCGGCGAGGCCCATGCCGAGGTGAACGCACTGCGGGCGGCCGGCGAGGCCGCGCGTGGCGCAACCGCCTACGTCACCCTGGAACCCTGCAGCCATCACGGCCGGACTCCGCCCTGCACCGATGCCCTGATCGGCGCCGGGGTAGCCCGGGTCGTGATCGCCATGCAGGACCCCAACCCGCAGGTCTGTGGCGGCGGGATCGAGGCCCTGCGGGCAGCAGGTATCCCGGTCGACAGCGGCGTGCTGGAGGCCGAGGCGCGTGCCCTGAACCCCGGATTCGTGCGGCGCATGGAGCAGGGACGCCCCTGGGTGCGCGTCAAGCTTGCCGCGAGCCTCGACGGGCGTACCGCTATGGCCTCCGGCGAGTCGCAGTGGATCACCGGCGAGGCGGCGCGCCGCGACGTCCAGCAGTGGCGGGCCCGCGCGGGCGCGATCCTGACCGGCAGCGGCACCGTGGTCGCCGACGACCCGCGCCTGAACGTGCGCATGAAGCCGTTCGATCTGGCCGCTCATGCCGGGTTTCCGGATGACCCCCGCTATTACGACCTGCCGGGACGCCAGCCCCTGCGGGTGATCCTGGACGCCCGCCTGCGGACGCCGCCGGGCACGCAGATCCTGCGCGAGGGACCGGTCTGGATCCTCACGGGGCCCGATGCCGCGGACTCGCCGGCCGCGGACACCCTGCGCGGCCGAGGGGCGGAGGTCCGGCCCGTGCCGTTGGCGGAGGAATCCGCCGAAGGCGGGCTGGATCTGGGCGCGGTGCTGGCGGAGCTGGGCCGCGCCGAGGTCAACGAGCTGCATGTGGAGTCCGGACCGGGTCTGGCCGGCGCGCTTGCGCGTGGTGGCTGGGTCGATGAATGGCTGATCTACCAGGCCCCCCTGCTGATGGGCTCCAATGCCCGCCCCCTGGTGGATTGGCCGCTGGCCCGGATGTCCGAGCGCGCCGAACTCGAGATCGTCGATTCCCGCTGGGTCGGCGAAACCCTGCGCCTGCGCGCCCACCCGCGTTCCTGAAGGCCGATTTCACCACGAAGCACACGAAGGCACGAAGAAGGGAAAGGTCAAGGGCGGTCTACAGGAAGACGGAAAGAGTGGAAGGATGACTGGGTTTGAAACGGGGTGCGCAACCGCATCGCATGGGCAGACCATGACCATCCGCGAGGGTGTCAATTTTTCTGTGTAAGTGGGGTTAGGTCGGCATCCGTTCGGGGAACAGGATGATGAACTGGTTGAGGGCCTGGCGCCAGTTGTGGAGGGGGCGGGTCCATTTCTTGGCGACGTTCCGCAAGGCGAGGTAGAGGATCTTGGTCACGGCGCTGTTGTTGGGGAACGCCCCGCGGTTTTTGAGAACCCGGCGCAGCGAGTAGTTGAGCGACTCGATGGCGTTGGTGGTGTAGACCACCCGGCGGATCGGCGGCGGATAGTCGAAGAACCCCGACAGGCGGGGCCAGTCGGCGCGCCAGCTGGGGCTGATGGCGGGGTATTTGGCGTCCCAGGTGTCCGCAAAGCGGGTGAGCGCGGCCTCGGCCTCGGCGCGGGTGGCGGCGCCGTAGATGGCGCGCAGATCCCGGGCCACGGCCTTGCGCTCCTTCCAGGGCACGTACTTGAGGCTGCCGCGGACCTTGTGAACGATGCACAGTTGCACCTGGGTGTTCGGGAACACGCTCTCGATCGCCTCGGGCAGGCCCTTGAGGCCGTCCACGCAGGCGATGAAACAGTCCTGGACGCCGCGACTGTTGAGCTCGGTGAACACCGCGTGCCAGAACGAGGCACCCTCGGCCTGACCGACCCAGAGTCCCAGCAGCTCCTTCTCGCCTTCCAGGTTGATGCCCAGGGCCAGATAGACGGCCTGGTTCTTGACCGGCCCGTGCTCGCGCGACTTCACGTGCAGGGCGTCGAAGTAGAGGATGGGGTAGACCGCCGCCAGGGGCCGCTCCTGCCAGGCTTGCAGCTCTTCACGCACCGCCTCGGTGACGTTGGAGATCAGGGTCGGCGAGACCTCCACGCCGTAGAGTTCTTCCAGTTGCGCCTGGATCTCGCGGGTGGACTGGCCCCGCGCATAGAGCGCGATGACCTTGTCGTCAAAGCCTTCCAGGCGGCGCTGCCGCTTGGCAATCAGCTGCGGCTCGAAGCTGCTGTCGCGATCCCGCGGAACTTCGATCTCGAACGCGCCGGCTTCGCCCTGCACGCGCTTGCGCGTCTTGCCGTTGCGACTGTTGCCACTGCCGCGGCCCTCCAGGGCATGCGGCGGATAGCCCAGGTGGGTGGTCATCTCCGCCTCGAGCGCCCGCTCCGCCAGGCGCTGCGTCAGCTGCTGGAGCAGTCCACCCTGACCCAGCAGATCCTTCGGGTGCTGATAGTCCTTCAGCAGCTCATCCAGCAAAGCATCGGGAATCGTCTTCGAATCGGTCATCGCATACTCCTTGCTCAGGTCTGCTAAATGACCACTTACACAGTTCCTTGTACACCCTC
>NZ_AUDT01000017.1:0-44119 GCF_000425605.1 Thioalkalivibrio sp. ALE17 | reverse complement strand
GTGGGGTTGGTGCCCCCTGTTCCCCGATCCTGCGTTGCGCCGCTTGCGGGTAGAACCACTACCCGCTGCACGACGCGCCTTGTCTCGGAAAACAGGGGGCGCCAACGCGGACGTGCGATTCAATCAGCGTCTCCTTAAAGGCCGATCAGTTCGGCGTGCACACCGGAGGCGGTGACCGTGTCCAGCAGCTTGCGGCTGTTGATGCGTTGCGGGTCGTACTCCACCACCATCAGGTGCGGGCGTTCGTCGTGGCTGGACGCGGCCATCACGCCCGGGAGTTCGCGCAGGGCATCCTGGATGCGTTCGCGGGCCGCGTGGTCGGTGTCTTCGTCGATGTGGATGGTGATATCCGCCATATGGGTGCTCATTGCGGGCTCCTTCGGCCGCGGGGCCGTGTGCCTACAACATGAATATAGACGCTGCCGGAGGCGGCTCAAGCACCGCGCCTGGCTGCCGCCGCCGCGGAGGGCTATGGTGAAGGGATGGATACGAACCGGAGAATCACCATGCGAGCGATCTGGCTGGGGCTGGCCCTTGCCGCGGTGGGCAGCAGTGCCGCGCAGGCCGATGTGCTAACGGGCGACACGCTGCTGGAGGCGGCGAACGCGGAGATCACCAACATCGACCAGGAGGGCCTGCAGGACCTGATCGCCAGCGAGCCCGACCACGTGGTGATTGATGTGCGCACGCGTACCGAGATTGATCACACCGGCGGGCAGATCCGCTCCAGCGAGACGCTGAATATCCCGCGCGGCTGGATCGAGTTCGAGGTGCCGGGCGAGATCCCGGACAAGGACACGCCGATCGTCGTCTACTGCGGCCAGAACCTGCGCAGTGTGGCCGCCGCGCAGACCCTGCAGCAGATGGGCTACACCAATGTGTACAACTACCCCGGCGGTTTCTTCGAGTGGAAAGACGCCGGGCTGCCGCTGTATGTGCTGGACAAGGCCCGCGACTCGTTCCTCTACGACCGCCCGCAGGAGGTGACCGACGGCGTCTGGTCCGCGATCGGCGCGACCCAGCCCTCCACCTACGAGAACTCCGGCCACAACAACAACCTGTCGTTCATCATCACCGACGACGGCGTGGTGGTGATGAACGCCGGCGACAACTACCTGCTGGCCAAGTCGCTGCATCAGGAGATCAAGAAGCTTACCGATCAACCGGTGAAATACGTGGTGCTGGAGAATGCCCAGGGCCACGCGATGCTCGGCATGACCTACTGGCAGGAGCAGGGCGCCACGGTCATCGCGCACAACGATGCCTGGCGCGAGATCGAGGCCAATGGTCAGGCGAGCCTGGAAGCGGCCGCCACCCGCACCCGCGACAAGGCGTTCATGACCGAGCTGGGCACGCCGGACGTCACCTTCGCCACCCGCCTGGACCTGGAGATGGGTGGTGAAACCATTCAGATCCGCTACCTCGGGCCGGGCCACGCGCCGGGCGATATCGCCCTCTGGGCGCCGGAGCGCAAGGCGCTTATTACCGGGGACCTGGCGTTCCATCAGCGCATGCTACCGATCTTCGAATACACCGATACCGCCGGCTGGATCGAGACCTGGCACGAACTGGAGGCCCTGGAGGCCGAGTACATCATCCCCGGCCACGGCGACCCGGTGAACGATTTCGAGGTGCTCCGCCGCTACACCCACGAATATCTCGTGTACCTGCGCGAGGAGGTCCAGCGCATCCTCGACGAGGGCGGCACGCTGAACGATGCCTACAACATCGACCAGACCGCCTACCGCCACCTGGACACCTACGGCGAGCTGCATCGCCAGAACGCCGGCCGCGTGTTCCGCGCCATGGAGTTCGAGGACTTCTGAATCCCAATGCGGAGCGTCCGGGTCCCTCGCCTGTGGGAAGCCAGCCCCTGCCGGCAGGGCGTGGCAAGGCCTCAATCGCCGAGAGGGCTCGGCTCCTACTGGTCTGGAGCCAGCGTTTGCAGGAGGCCAGCCCCCTGGCCGATGCGGCGCTTGCACAACCGCAATCGGCCGGAAGCCCGGGCTCTTGCACGGGCGAGGGCGTACGTGGATCAGCATTTCCCTGGGAAAGTACAGCGCGGGAAGTACAGCGCGGGAAGTACACCGCGTACGTGAAGGTCGGTTGTGCGGAGAATGGGTCCTGGCGAGAAGGCAGTGCCGGGTCGCATGTGGCATTTCCCATATCTTCGCGCTAAATTAGAACGAACGTTCGGTTTGGTATGGGCGATGACAGAGAACCCGAAGCAATCCGTGCGCGGCGCCGCGCTGCGCAAACTGGTACTGGATACCGCGCTCGAGCGGTTCAGTCAGGATGGCTATTTCAATACCTCCATCCATGACATTCGGCGTCAGGCCGGCGTCTCCATCGGCTCGATCTATCACCACTTCGGCAACAAGGAGACGCTGGCCAAGGCGCTGTACGACGCGCTGCTGCAACGCATGGACGCGGGCCTGGCCGAGGTGATGGAGCGCGAGAGCGGTTGCCGTGCGCGCTGCGACGGGATCATCGCGTTCCTGTTCCGGGCCGCCACCGAGGCCCCGCAGACGATGCGTTTCGTGCTCGAGGCGCGGCACCGCGAGTTTCTTCCGGACGAGCCGCCGGTGTGCTCCTCGCAGCCGTTCCAGCGCATGCGCGAGTGCATCGAACAGGGCATGGCCGCCGGCGAGGTCCGGCCCATGGAGATCCCGGTGGCGGCCACCGCCGCGTTCGGTGGCGCCATCCGCCTGTTGCACCTGTACCTCGACGGCGTGCTCGAGAAACCCCTGGCGCACTACCTGCCCGAGACCCAGGAGGCCGCCTGGCGCGCCATCGCGATGCCCTCGGCTAACTGCCCGTAACCCGTTTTTGTACCGAAGGAGAACTCCCGATGAAGATCGTTGCATCCCTGTTCCTGCTGCTGGCCCTGTCGCTGACCACCCTGACCGTCCAGGCCGAAGCCCCCACCGACGCCCGCGCCCTGGACGGCGTCGAGCAGGGCCGCGTCGTGTTCGACCTGAACAACAACGACCCGGAGATGCTCGCGCTGTATTTGATGGTGATCCGCGAGACCTTTGAAGACCTGACCGATCAGGGCGTGGACCCGGACATGATCCTCGCCTTTCGCGGGCGGGCCGTGACCATGGTCTCCGAGGATCGCGAGCGCTTCGAGCTGACCGACTTCGACCACCTGGACGCGATCGAGGAGCACGTGGCGGCACTGAAGGAGAAGGGCGTGCGCATGGAATCCTGCGCCGTGGCCACCCGCCTGTTCGGCGTCGAGCACGGCGAGCTGCTGCCCGGCATCGAGCCGGTGCGCAATACCTTCGTGTCCCTGACCGGTTACCAGGCCCAGGGCTACGCGGTCATCCCGATCTATTGAGCCTGAAGGGTTCGGGTTTCGAGCCCGGGGACGAAACACCCGGGCCTTCACCAAAAAAGGAGGAGAACCACCATGCGAAATCGAATGCTGATCCTGTTGCTGGCCCTGCTGTTGCCGTTTGGCCTGGCCTCCACGGCGAGCGCCGAGGGCCTGGACAATCGCGAGGCCACCCAGGGCATCGAGACCATGCGCGCGGTCTACGACATGCGCAAGTCCGACCCCAACGTGATGCTGGCCTACCTGCGCGGCATCGCCACCAACCACGAGAACCTGCTCAAGGAGGGCGTGGAGCCCGATCTGCGCATGGTCTTTATCGCCGAGGCGGTCAAGTTCATCAACACCGACCCGGAGCCCGAGGTTGCGATCGATCACGCCGACACCCTGGAGGAGATCGCGAAGGCGGTGGACCGCCTCGACGAACTGGGCGTGAAGATGGAGGTCTGCGCCGCCGCGACGCGGGCCTATGGTGTGGACAACGACACCATCCTGGATCCGATCCAGCCGGTGCGCAGCGGCTTCATCGCGGTCATGGGCTACCAGAACCAGGGCTACGCGCTGGTGCCGGTTTACTGAGCACTTGCTGTCCCTGTTGGAGAAAGCTTGTTGTCGCGGAGATGCGCCGGCGGTCTTTTCCCGGATCAGGCAATGTCTCTGGTCGAAAAGCCGGTTCGGTCCCGAGTCGGTTATTGCCGTTCTTCGTCCGTCCGTGTTCTGTCCGGAGTCGTACCTTCTTCCTGCCCCGAGGGTGTCCAGGTTGCGTTTCCCGTAACATGAGAGGCAAATTCGCGAGTTTTTCTCTGTTCTAGAACCTTGCAGGCGTGTTGCGGTCATCTCAAGGCGAGACGCGCAGGCCATCATGCGCAGAGATAAATTGGAACCGCAGCACCCGGACGAGAGTCCTGGCGCTCGGCGCCTCCCTCCCAAGCCTCGGGACTGATGCAATGACCAGCGGTCGAGATTTGCTTGACGGGCTGGCCCACCTCACGGGCATTCGCAATGCTCAGCGTCTGGAATACAGTCTTCTCAAGACACTGGACAGCATTTACCAGTCGGCGCAGATCTGGGCGATCCAGCTCACTGCCGAGGGCCACCCCGAAAGCCTCCATTCCTTCGACCGCAAGCATGACACCGTGACCACGGTGCCGTTCGATCAGGAGCAACAGCCCATACCTGTCTGGCTGCTGGATCAGGCACTTGCGACCGGGGAGCCGTCCGAGGGAACGGACGAATCGGGGCGCCGGGTGTCGGTCTTTCCAATGTCCGGCCTCAAGGAATTCAGTATCTGCCTCGCATTCTCGTTCGATAATGCCAGCGACAGCGAGTCGCTGGACGCGCTCTTGGTGCGTAGCTTCCTGTCGGTGTATCGCAACTTCGTCAAGCTGATTGATGACGCGCAGACGGACGAGCTGACAGGGCTGCTCAACCGCAAGACATTCGAAGACAACTTTCGTGAACTCGCGACAATCGGGCGCAGCACCCATTCACCGGAGCCTGCGGGGGGCCGCCGCGAGGAGCCCGACCCTGAAGAAACTGACGTCTGGCTGGCCGTGATCGATGTCGATGACTTCAAGAGGATCAATGACAGCTTCGGCCATGTGTATGGCGACGAGGTGTTGATCCTACTGGCACGGCTGCTGCAGCAGAGCTTTCGCCAGAATGACTTGGTCTACCGTTTCGGTGGCGAGGAGTTCGTGGTCCTCGCCGAAATCGCCAGTCCCGAGATGGCGGCGGCAACCTTCGGGCGCTTGCAGCGGGCGGTGGCGGACTATGCGCTGCCACGGGTCGGACGTGTTACCACCAGCATCGGGGTCACCCGCTTGCGTCCGTACATGACCGCAAGCGCCGTGCTGGACGAGGCCGATCAGGCGCTGTACTACGCCAAGGCGAATGGGAAAAACCAAGTTTGTCTGTACGACCAGTTGGTTGATTCGGGTGTGATTAAGCCCAACGTGATCGAGGCGGGTGAGATTGAATTGTTCTGACTCCTGCTGGTGGTTGTCGGCTGGGCTCCCTGCGCGTCGCTACCCGCGGGCCAGCCGGCGGTTGAGCGCATAGACCGACAGCGGCGCGAACACCCCGGCAATGCCCAGGGCCCAGGCCAGCGACCACAGGGCCGGTTGCAGGGCCGGGCCGTCGGCGTTCATCAGGGCGCGGGCGGCCTCCGCCAGCAGCGAGACGGGGTTGGCCTGCACGAAGCCCTGCAGCCAGGTCGGCATCGTGTCCACGGGTACGAACGCGGAGCTGACGAAGGTGACCGGGAACAGCGCGGTAAAGCCAAACAGCTGCACATGCTCCGGGTCGCGCGCGATCACGCCCACCAGCACCATCACCCAGGAAAAGGCCACCGCGAAGCTCAGCACCAGCGCGACCATCGCCAGCAGGTGCGCCCACGAGGTCTCCAGGCGGAAGCCGAGCAGGAACCCGACGATCAGCAACAGGGCGATACACAGCAGTTGCTTGACCACGTCCGCCAGGATGCGTCCGGCCAGCGGCGCCCAGCGCGGGATGGGCAGGGCACGAAAGCGATCGAATACGCCGCGGGTCAGGTCGGTGTTCAGGCCGTGGCCGACGTACACGGTCACAAACAGCATGTTCATCACGATCACGCCGGGCAGCACGAACGCCAGATAGTTCTCGGGCGAACCGGCAATGGCCCCGCCGAACACGAACAGGAACAGCACCAGGAACAGGATCGGCTGGATCGAGTAGTCGCCCAGTTCCCAGGGATTGCGGCGTACCTGCACCAGGCTGCGCCAGGCCAGCGCCAGGGTCTGGTCAATGGCGTTCATGCCGCGTCCTCCCCGGCGTCCGGTTCCGCGTGGCCGGCGCCACTGCGCCCGGTCAGGGACAGGAACACATCATCCAGGCTGGCGCCGCGCAGCCCCAGATCGACCACCTCGATCCCGGCGTCGTCCAGGCGCCGCAACACGGCGGGAAGCAGCCCGGCATCCTGCACCGGCGCGCTGATTTGCGCCCCCTCGACCTGGGCCGGGCGTCCCGCGAGCCCGGTGACGATCCCGGCTGCGCGGTCGCTGGTCGCCGGGTCCGCCACTGTCACGTAGAGGCTGCGCGCCCCGACCCGGGCCTTCAGTTCGGCGGCCGTGCCCTCGGCGATCACGCGGCCCTGGTCCAGCACCACGATGGAGTCGGCCAGGGCGTCGGCCTCTTCCAGGTACTGGGTGGTCAGCAGGACGGTGGTACCCGCCGCCTGCAACTGGCGCACCCGTTCCCACAGGTCGCGGCGGGCGCGCGGGTCGAGGCCGGTGGACGGCTCGTCCAGGAACAGGATACGCGGGCGTCCAACCAGACTGGCGGCCAGGTCCAGGCGTCGGCGCATACCCCCGGAGTAGGTCTGCGCGGGGCGTCGCCCGGCCTCCTGCAGCGAGAAGTCCGCGAGCAGCGCGTCCGCACGGGCCCGGGCATCGGCCCGCTTGAGCCCCAGCAGGCGGGCGATCAGGATCAGGTTCTCGCGTCCGGTGAGCTTTTCGTCGACCGAGGCGTACTGGCCGGTCAGGCCGATAATCTCGCGAACCCGCGCGGCCTCGCGGGCCACATCGAACCCGCCCACGCGGGCCGTGCCGGCGGTGGGCGCGAGCAGGGTGGCCAGCATGCGGACCACGGTGGTCTTGCCGGCGCCGTTCGGCCCCAGCAGGCCCAGGACCTGCCCGGTTGGTACCCGCAGATCGACGCCGTCCACGGCCCGTGTGGCGGCGAAGTCCCGTACCAGTCCCTGTACCTCGATGGCGTTCTCCAAACCTGTCTCCCGATCGATCTTCCACGCTCGGACGCGGGCGGGGCGCCCGGGTTCCGCCGCTTCAGTCTCCCTAGGTCTCCTTCGTTGAGGGTTTGTTGAGGGTGTGCGGCTCCTGCCGGGTGTGGGTGCCAGCGTTGCACGGCCTCTGGCCGTGATCTCTGTCGGGACACCCGGCAGGAACCTGCTAATCCCCTTCTGGTCATAGGGAGTTAAAAATATCTTCAAAGCCATATATAGGGAGAGCCACATGAAGAAAACGCTGATGGCCCTTGCGGTCGCCGCCGCCTGCCCGGCTCTGGCGCTGGCCGAACCCCGTGTCGTGGACACCGATCGTAATGTCTTTATTCCCGCCGAAGAGGATGCCCGCGCGGTTCTGCGGGTCGCCGCGGTCTATAACGACGAAGACTTCCGCATCCATTACGAGTACGAGACCGATACGCCCAGCTGGTATCACCAGGTCTGGCGCTACGAGGATGGCGAGTGGGTGCGCTACGGATCCGGCGGCCCGGGGCCGGACGAGCACGGCCTGTACGAGGACCGAATCTCCATGATGCTGGACGACGGCAAGGTGGAGGGTTTCGACCGCATGGGCGGATGGATGACCGCGCACGACGGTATGCGCAGCCTGACCTCCGAGGTGGACGCGGATGCCGTTCGCGAGCATCCCAAGCTGGGCGGCGACCTCGGGCGCAGCGACGTGCGCAAGTACCTCCCGCAGACCCGCGTCACGGAGGATCCGGAAGAGGTCTCCTGGGATCAGGTCATCGATGACGAGGCCCTGGAACAGTTGCAGTCCGACGGTGTGTTCCTCGACCTGTGGCAGTGGCGCTCCCACCGCAGCCACCCGATGGGCTACGCGGACAACAACTACGTGCTGCACTACCGCCTGTCGTCCGAGGGCACCAGCATGTTCACGACCAACTGGGATGACGACGCCGATCAGCCTGCCTGGATGTTCGATCCGGAGCAGCTCGGAGCCCCCGCCCTGGAGTGGGAGGCCCTGATCGCCCGCGAGTACGGCCAGGACGACGCCTATTACATCCACGAGGGCAACGCAATCGCCTTCGATCCGGACCACGACTGGCAGGAAGGCGACGTGATCCCGCAGCGGTTCCTGCAAGAGCCGAGCGGCAGCCGCGGTGCGATCCGTGCCGATGGTGGCTACGAAGACGGCGCCTGGCGGATTGCACTCACCCGCACGCTGGAGGCCCCCAACGCCCGGGACAGCAAGACCCTGGAACATGGCGCGTCCTACAACGTCGCCTTCGCGGTTCACAGTGCCGCGGGCGCGCGCTGGCACCTGGTCTCGCTGCCGATGACCCTGGGGCTGGAAGACGGGGAGGCCGACATCGTCGCCCGCCGCGTCGATGGGGATCTGGACGAAGCCGACCTGGAATGGACCGAGGTGGAGGTGTTCTACCCGGGTCAGATCACCTATCAGTTCCTGCACAGCGACGACCACCCGGGCGGCACGCTGGTGCGCGAGGGCGAGCAGGGCGTGCGTGATCAGCACGATCTCGACACCCTGCCGGGCTTCATCGTCGATATGGAGCAGCAGCTCCTGCGCGACGCAGACTGAGCCGGCGCGGATCGGCACCACGCGCGCTCAGACCCGGACTCGTCTGGTGTCGACACTCTCGGCCGTGGAAGGGGTGCACCCGACGCCCTTGCGCCACCAGACGTGCAGGGCAAGGCACAAAGCCTGACGTCGGGTCTCCTGCGCTCCGTCGTCCCGGACGCCGCGCAGCGGTGATCCGGGATCTCCGCCGGTGGGGCGGGCGCGGTCGGTGGCAAGGCCGGCGTGGGCGCTCCCGGCTCTGCGCTCCGCTGAGGCCGGGATGACGTCGTGTGGGGCTCTGTGCCGGTCGGTCGCGCTTGAGCGGCGGCAGGTGCGTGTCAGGCCGTCTCGGCGTTGCCGGTGGGGGTGGTTTCGCGGCGGATCAGGTAGTCCACGTAGAGGAAGCCGAAGGGCACCACGCCGAGGAACAGCACCAGCAGCCATTTCCAAACCGGCCAGCCGCTCAGGTGGCTGGCCATCACCGACGCCGCGCCGTAGACCATGAACAGAATGCCGTGGACCCAGCCGACATAGGTGACGGCCAGGGGCATGTCCGCGTAGGTGCGCAGCGGCATCGCGATAAACAGCAGGGTAATGAGCGACAAACCCTCGAGGACGCTGATCAGGCGGAAGAATTTCATGGGCGGGACCGGTGGGTCGGGAAACGCGGTGGAGGGTAGCACGAAGCGCGACGGGCGCCACGAAATGGACCCGGCAGTGTGGTCGGGTTAATTCTTGCGCTGGTTGCGCGCGGATTGTGCGTAGTCCCTGGCCCGGGCGCGGATCTCCTCGAAGAACAGCGCCTCCCAGCGGGTGTTGCGCTCGTCCCGTGACAGAGGTCCTGTGTCCTGTTGCTCGCGAGCCAGGCGCGTGTCGGCCTCGGCCTCGGCGTCATCCAGGATCTGCTTGAAGCTATCCCGTGCCGCGGCTGCCTTCGGGTCGATTCCCTGGCGCTGCACGACGTTGGCCAGCAGCGCCCCGCCTTTTTTCCACTTCGACCAGAGTCTCACAGCGACGCTCCTCCCAGTAGTCGTCGGCGTGCATCCGGGGTATACCCGAGGACCGAAGAGGTCCGGACAATCGACATCTTACCGGGCCAAGCGGCCTGTTGGGATTCTGGTCTACCAACAAAAAAGGCCCTCCGAAGAGGGCCTCGTCATCACTACCAGCGAGTGATCAGTTCGAGAAGAAACGCACGTTCGGATCAGCCATGTAGGCACCGACTTCTTCCGGATCGGCCGGCGTAATGCCGTCAAGCAGGTCGGCCTCGGTGTAGTCCGTGTTCGGCAGGAAGATGGCGCAGGTCTCGACGGTCGCGCCGTTGTTGAGCAGGTTCATCATCAGTTGCTGCGCATTCCGGTCTGCCGGCTGCATGGTGGCGCCGTCGAAGTCTTCGGTCGCCATCTTCGCGGCAGGACCGCACAGCAGCACACGGATTTCCTGACCCTGACGCATGCTTTGGTTGGCCAGAACCATGGACATGAACTGGGTGTGATCATCGGCCGAGGTGACACTGACGAACAGCTTGGAGGGCTCGTCCGCCTGTGCGGTCGCGCCTGCACCGGCAAGGGCGATAAGGGCGGAAGCGGCTAGTGTCTTGATGGCTCGCATGGAGTCTCCTGATCGTTTCGAAAGTGGAAGAGTAGAAAATAAGCAGATTCTAAAACATATTGCAACAAGAATGCGTCTAGAATGCGATTACAGTGAGAGCGGTCATGAAAACGTCATCGAATGACGACGTGACCCGGGCGGCTGGAGAATGCGATCCTCGAGGAACGTGGGAGTTCCCCGTGCGCCGAACACAAATTCTGTTGTCGGCGAAGGCCTGGTCTCGTCGCGGGACCAGATAGTCCGGACGATATCTGAACGCCTGCAGGGGCAGGCCCGCGGGCCCTGGAGCGGGCCTCGCGGGTGACCAGAATGCGAGGGTTACGCGATGCGGTAGGCGGAGGCCAGGTCGCGCACGCGCGAGGCGATGTCCGCGACTTCCTGGCTGGCGGTCGCGGTCTGGCGCGAGCCATTGGCGGTGTCACCGGTGATGTCGTTGATCGCGTAGATGTTGCGGTTGATCTCCTCGGCCACGGCGTTCTGTTCTTCCGCGGCGCTCGCGATCTGCGTGGTCATGTCGCTGATCCGGCCGATGGCCTGGACGATGGATTCCAGTGCCTGGCCGGCGCGCTCGGCATCGTTGCTGGTGGCCTCCGCCATCTCGCGTCCGCGACCCATGGCGGTGACCGCATTGCGGGTGCCCGCCTGCAGGGCCTCGATCATCGCCTGGATGTCGGCGGTGGAGTCCTGGGTGCGCGAGGCGAGGGTGCGGACCTCGTCGGCGACCACCGCAAAGCCGCGGCCCTGTTCGCCCGCGCGGGCGGCCTCGATCGCCGCGTTCAGGGCCAGCAGGTTGGTCTGCTCCGCGATCCCGCGGATCACGTCCAGCACCGAGCCGATCTGCTGACCTTTCTCGTCCAGGTTGCGCACGGTTTCTTCGATGGTGGCGACCTCGCCGGACAGGCGGCCGATGTCGCTGACGACGGTACGCACGACCTCGCCGCCCGCGCGCGACTCCTGGTCGGCTTCCTGGCTGGAGGAGGCGGCATCGGAGGCGTTGCGCGCGACCTCCTGAACCGTCGCCGCCATCTCGTTCATCGCGGTCGAGACCTGCTCGGTCTGCGAACGCTGCTGGTCAATGTTGCCGTCGGTCTGCGCGCTGACCGCGGACAACTGCTCGGCGGCCGAGGCCATCTGGTCGGTCAGGGTGCGCAGCTCGCGGATGGAGTCCTGGAACTGGTCGAGCATGCTGTTCAGGGCAGTCGCAGTCGCGCCGATCTCGTCGTCCGCACCGACATTCACCCGGCGCGACAGGTCATGGTCGCCAGCAATCCCCTCCAGCGTCTGGCGCATGTGCGCGATCGGGAGCGCTACCGAGCGATAGGTCCACACCCCGGTAATCACGACCCCGATCAGGACCAGCAGCATCAGGGCGCCGCTGCGCACCAGCACCTGGGTGTAGAACTCCGATACCCGTTCGGCCTCCGCGCCGGCCACGTCGATCTGCAGGTCGACCAGCTCGGTGATCTGGTCGCTGATCGGGTCGATGCTGTCGTACAGCGGGCCGTTGAAGGCATCGAGCTCGCCCTGCACATCGCCCGACATCCCGCCCAGCGCCGCCTCCAGACGATCCAGGTCCGCGTTCGCCGCGCGGAACAGGGAGCGGGCGCCATCGGCGAGTTCCTGTTCCCGGGGCGTCAGCGTCGTGGCCAGGTAGGCCTCCCAGATTGTGGCGATCTCCGTGCGCGCCTCGCGCACGTCGGCCAGGGCCTCTTCCGCGGTCATGCGCCCGGCATCGGCCTTGTTCACGGCATCGATAACCAGCACCGCGTAGTTGTCCGCGATGGTCTTCAGTTGCTGCAGGGGCACGACCCGGTCGTGGTAGATGTTCTGCACGCCTTCTTCGATATTGGCCGTGCCGCGGGCGGCCAGGGCCGCCAGCAGCAGGAGTGCGGCCACGGGCACCACGATGGTGATGACCAGCTTGGATCGAACGGAGAGCGAGCGGAGGTTCATGGGCGGGTCCTTGTATGGCCTGGAAGGGGTAAGCCCGAGGTACCGGGCCGGGGGAATGCCGATCCATGCAGGCGTCCGTGCCCCGGGTATTCCGGGGGCGGGCGTCGTGCGCGGACGGCTGCGGTGTTACCGGCAGGTGCCGCGCCTTGTTCGCGCGCATGGCAGCGGACGCCACCGGCGGCGGCATTACCCTGATGACAGATGAAACGGCCCCGCGCGCCAAACCTTGAGCCACATCAACCGCGCCGAGTGTCCCTCAAGGTGGCGGGACGCTGGTCGGATCGGTGCCCGTGGTCCTGGCCCGGGCGCCGTCTCATTCCGGGTCGCGGTCGCGGTCGCGCTCGCGGTCGCGGCTCGACGCCAGTGTCTCGCGGATCCGCCGTAGATCGCGCACGTACTCCAGCATGGCCATCATGGCGTCGGCGAACAGGTAGGCCCCGAACAGGATCATCCCGGCCGCAAAGAGCCCGGCCAGCGGCCACAGGAGGGCTGCAAGCACGGCCAGTGCCCAGCCGATTGCTTCCATCTGTTCCGCTTCCAGCCCGAATGCGGCTACGGCTGCGCCCGCGAAGGGTTCTGCGGCCGTCAGGGAGATCACCGACAGGGCCACCGCCAACAGGACCACGCCGGTTGCCAGCAATTCGCCCGCCAGCCGCATGCAGACGACAACGCAGGTGATGGCGGGATAGTCCCGGGTATCCAATGCTCCCAGTGCCCGGGCGCGGCGCCACAACAACGCGACCCAGGCGACTACGGCCATCCCGAACAGGATCTGCAGCAGGATCAGGGAGACGAGCGGCCACGGGAGCTCCGGTGTCTCCTGCGCCAGCATCCAGAAGGCCAGCGAGGCCAGCAGTCCGCCGAGGCCCGTCAGGGCGGCGATGCCGCGAAGCGCCCAGCCGGCCAGCCGCTGCAGGGGAAGCGTGCCTTCGGTTCCACCGGTCGTCTCGTCGGTCAAGGGGGCCTCCATGGGGGACGATTGCCCTTGCGATAGTGCCCGAAAATCGCTTCGAGCAGGCGAGAGACCGGTGATTCGGCCGGCGCGTACAACCACGGGGCCCAATGCATGCGGCATGGACTGGTGTGTGGAGGCGCTGCAGGGCCAGCGCGCGTGCGCGTCGGGCTTCGGGCCTTTTGCAATCATGCGGTGTTTCGCGAAATCTATCGGAACCAGGGGCGCCTGCTGAAGCGAACCCCGTGCGCCCTCACAACCCCGACGCAAAAGGAGCCTGCATGGTGAACGAGACGGACGATCCAAAGCTGGAGATCAGCGTCAACGCGGCCCGCGAGCTGGTGGATATTGGTCTGGCGGTGCTGCTGGATATCCGTCAGCCCTTCGAGCTGGAACTGGAGGGCGAGGTGGAAGGGGCGGTCCCGGTGCCCCTGTTCCGCTTGAAGCAGCTACTGGGTCGGGGCCTGTCGGAGGAAGAGCAGGAGCTGCTGGACGCGGACGAGCCGGATGATCGCGACTTCCAGCACTTCATCTCCCTGATTAACCGGCATCACGTCACCCAGGACCAGATCCTGCTGTGCCTGTGCAACAGCGGCCGGCGCAGCCTGCGCGCCGCCGAACTGCTGCGGGACCTGGGGTATACCCGCTGCCTTTCGGTTCGCGAAGGCTTTCGCGAGTGGCCCCGCGACGCCGCTACCGAATAAGGCGCGTACTCGCCTCCCGGCCTCGTTGCTGGCAATGCGCCGGCTCTCGGCGCATTGCGCAAAGGCTTGTCGTTCTGCCCGCCCGTTGGAACGAGCCCGGGGCGTCAAGCCCGGATGGCAGGGATCGGCTGGCCTCAGTGACCGTGTGTCTCGTGCGCGTCCACCGGTTCTTCGAACGCGATGAACAGGATGCAGTCCTCGTCCGAGATGCAGTGGGTGGTGTGTGCCAGGCGCGGCGGGCCATAGGCGTAGGTCCCGGGCTGAAGCACCACCGGTTCCTGGCCGTCATAGTCCACCTGCATCTCGCCCTGAACCAGCACCATGCGTTCGGCGCTGGTGTGCCAGTGATGGGGCGCGGTGCTGTTGCCGGGCAGCAGGAAGAACACATCGGCGTTGGGCTCGGCCGGGTCACCCTGGAGGACGGCCAGGCGGCAGTCGTCGGGCATGAAGGCCGGGCAGGGGTTCCATTCGAGATCGGGGGCGTCCGGCGCCCAGATAAAGGCCTGGCCGTCGTCGGCCGCCAGGCTCGCCAAGGGGGCGGCCAGGGCGAGCGCGGCGGCAGCCGTGGCCAGGTGGCGAAGCGCTCCCGTGGGGCGGATCGAGTGGTCGTACATGAGGCACCTCCTGGGGTCCATGGCTTGGCCGGCCGCGGGCCGTGCGTAGCCTTTTCTCTGTCATGGGCCCCGCCACAGGGATGCGTGCGCGCGGCCTTTATCCAGGATTCTGGCTTGGCCCGGTCGGGGTGGCTTCCACAATCTTGCGGCGGGGGAGCGGATGTTGCGGTTACCACGTCGCACCTTCGCTACTGCGGCAGTGGTTCCGTACGCGCGCACCGAGGGGGCCGTACCGAAGGGGTCAGACCATGCCTTTTGCCCGTCCCGTGTTGCGGGCACAAGAGCCAAGGTCTGCCCCCCCCCGGTTGCCCGTGGGAGCCTGCTTGCAGGCGAAGCTCCTGCCCGTGCTGGATGTAGCAGGGGCCAGAGCCTCAATGGGTTGGCATGAAGCGAAAGGCAAGGTCGGACCCGTTGATTCTGCGGATCGCGCCAGCCTCGAATAACGGTGGGGAGCGAAGATGGGTCTCACGTTCGCGCCTTCGCTATAGCGCTGGACCGTCCCTGGTCCAGCCTTGGCCTTCGCAGCAGACGGCGGCGCGTACTGCTGGCGCCGCCGTCACCCTGTAAACCGGGTCGCTTGCAAGGGGCGCGTTCACCCAGGCGCTGACGTCAGGCCGCCGACCGCCCGGCATGAGAGACCCGTTCGATCCTAACGGGGACCGGTCGGCAGACCGTGTTGCAGACCGGCGAGTGGTCCTGCGCAAACCCGAGCAGGTCGTCCAGTTCTTGCTCGCTGCAGTCCGCGTCGATCTGCATCTGGATGGCGATGTCCTGGTAGCCCGCAGGGACCTCGTCATTAAGCGCCAGAAGACCTTCCAGATTGATCGTTCCTTTCAGCTCGGTCGAAAGCGAATGGATACGAATACCCCGGGCGGTGGCGTGCAGCACGGTCGTCGTGGTCACGCATCCCGCCAGTGCATGGAGCAGGTATTCAACCGGGTTGGCGCCCTCGTTTTTGCCGAGTAGTACCGGCGGTTCCCCGTTGGTGAATTCCCACCCGGTATCCCGCGAGGCGTCTTCGGCACCCGCACCATAGAAGTCCTTGATGGTCGATCGATTCTCGCCTCCGCTGATCCAGGTGTTGCGGGCGCGGAACTCGAACTGCGCGAGTTCGCGGTTGTCCTGCAGGGCCTGCACGGTCGTGGTCATCTGATCCACGTTCAGGCCGTTCATCGTGTTCTGCGTGTTCATGGCTGTTCTCCGTTTGAGAAGGGACCATTGCGCGCCATCGGATGGTGACGCAGCTTTAGGCTATAACCGGGGAATCGACCGCATAAGCGGCAGACGAGCCAGAAGCGTGGCGTTCGTGCCACCGGAGGACGCAGATGAGCCGCTCGGACATGCCTGTCGAGGTGCTGATCGTTGCCGTCCCCGAAACCGCAGGTTCCGCGCTGTACGGCATGGTGGACGTGCTGTCGGCCGCCGGGAATCTCTGGCAACGCCTTCGCCATGAGCCCGTCAGCCAGGCCGGGTTTCGGGTGCGCATCGTCGCCCGCGAACGCAAGCCTTTTCTGTGCGGAAACGACATTCCGGTGCAGCCGCATTGCGCGATTCGCGACCAGCCGGAGGCGTCCATCGTGATCCTGCCCGAGCTGTGGCTGGGCCCGGATGAATCCTTCCATGGTCGGTACCCGGAACTGATGCGCTGGGTTCGGGATTGTTACGAGGGCGGGAAATCCATCTACTCGGCCTGCTCCGGAACCATCATGCTGGCGGAAACGGGCCTCTTGGCCGGGTGTGCCGCCACCTCGCACTGGGGGTATCAGGACCTGTTCCGGCGCGACTATCCGGAAGTACGATTCCTGCCCGAACCCAATCTGGTCCTGGCGGACCCATCGGGGCGGATGGTCAGTGCCGGGGGTACCACGTCCTGGCACGATCTGGCCTTGCATATCATCGCGCGCCATCTGGGCCCGGTGGAGGCCATCCGCATCGCCAAGGTGTATCTACTCAAGTGGCACGATGAAGGCCAGGGGCCTTATACCCCGCTGGTGCTGAAATCCGACCATACCGACGCCCGAATGCGGCAGTGCGAGGACTGGCTGGGCCAGCATTTTGCCGAACACTCCGCGATCCGCTTGCTCACCGAGGAATCCGGCCTGGCCGAACGCACCCTGAAGCGGCGTTTCAAGCAGGCCACCGGCGTATCCCTGGTGCATTACCTGCAGAACCTGCGTATCGAAAGGGCCAAACACCTGCTCGAGACTACGACGATGTCCATCGAGGAGATCAGCTTTGCTGTCGGATACGAGGACGTATCTTTTTGTCGGGAGCTGTTCCGGCGGCTGACGGGCACCACCCCGGGGCGTTATCGCAGGCTCTTCTTTGCCGGCACGGACCTGGATGCCCGGCAGGCCCATCCGGACAAGGCCGCGAGCTGAAGACTGGATAGGGTCAAGATGGGTGTCCCCTCACGCACCTAAGGGGTCAGGCCTTGCCTTTTGCCCCTGTCGTGGCAGGGAGGCAAAAGGCAAGGTCTGACCCCTGTGCCCCACAGACTGTGCCCCAGGTGTCGTGGCAGGGAGGCAAAAGGCAAGGTCTGACCCCTGTGCCCAACCGCCTGCTCCAGCGTCACCCGCTCCAGCCTGCACGCGTGGTTCACCGTGTGTACGCCACGTAGCATTTGCTACACCGAGGAGCCGGATGCGTCAATCGCGCACGTCCGGATCTGTGGGAGCCGCGGGTGAGCAATCACCCGTGGCCACCCAGCCCCCTTTTCGGTTTCTCTACTCGACGTTAGCATGATTAGGGCGCGGACCCAGACGAACCTAGGAGCGCGGAGCCCCGACTTTTCTAACTCGTCGGGCCTTGGGGCCCTTTGGTGCGTGTTCTACTAAAAATTCGACTTGATCTCCAGGTGATACGAGCTTGTCATCTCCTTCGATATCTGCGTAAAACACAAATACGTCCTTTCCTTTTTCGCGCCTAATAAAGCCAAACCCCTTAAGTGGGTCAAAGGTTTTGATCTCTCCGAACTCTGACTGATCGCCCATATCTATTTTATTTCCCAGTAGTCTTTTATCGTGGGTTTATTCGGGTAAGCGGCGACAACTTGACGCCGGAGTGAGCGCGCAAGCCGCTTGTCAGTTCTGGATAAAAGGCCCACCTTGTGGATAGCTCTGTTTACCCTCAGGATATGCCCAATGCGGTCCGTGTTTCTTCTGCTCTTGTTTGCGAGCTTTTTGCACTCAAGGATCAGATTATCTTTTTCTTGGTCGCCGATCTGGGGGAGTATTTTTCGCATTCGGGCGCGAAGTGGTCGGGCTTGGCTGTGTCCAAGTCGTTTAAGCTTGGCGATCTTTCCTGATGCTTGGTTCCACATTGAATGGTATTCAGGTGACGCGGGGTCAGTTGTGAATCGATTCTCACAGTCGTGCACCATTTTTCGGATCGCTCTCCGTTCGTGGCGGGGGACTTTTGGAACGGAGTGTTTAGCCCACAGTCCTGTGACGATGTAATCAGAGTCTCTCTGGTGGACTCTGTCGACACGTGTCTTTTTGTTGTTGAGTTTCAATCCATGTTTTTTGCACATCGCTGCAACCGACCGAATGATTTCGGTGGTCTTGGCGGGCGTCAGCTGTTTTGGGCTTGAAATAGTTATGTCGTCCAGCAGCCGTGTGTACGCGATCGCCTGCCGCTCAAATGAGGCCGCGAGTTGATATTCGGCGTTAAAAAATATGAGATTCGCTAAGTAAGATGAGGTGCACGCCCCTTGTGGCAGGCGGTGATGCCGTACGCAAAGCGTGGTAAGGAGGTCGGAGACGGGTTCGGGAAACCGCAGTAGGTAGCGGAAAATATCATATACGTTCTGGCGCCGTATGTTCGGGTAGAAGTTCTTTATGTCGAGCTTAATGATGGTGGACGCACCCGCATGTGCGGACGCGTTCGAGACATAGTCTCGGGGCTCTTCGAGGTCGCGAATGCCGCCCATAAGGTAAAGTGGGTACTCCACTTTCTCCAAAATGGTACGATTGATTCGTTTTTGTATTTTCTTGAGTGTGAACTTGGGTTCAGAAACGTTTCGTTCTTTCCCGGAAGGTGTGGTGATGGTGAAGTCTGTGTAAGAATCATCTGTCCGGTTGGCGATGTCGGTCAGAATCTTAGGGTGAACGCCGAGCATCCTGGCGAGCGTTTGTACCGAGCCGATGGGCTTGTAAGGGTAATACGGTTTTTTCGCGGATTTCTGAGGCATGAAAAATAAAAAAGCTAGGAGTCGATCATTACAATAGCAGGTGCGAAGACCATACTGTAAGTTTTATGATCAGAAGTAGGAAAGCCGTAATACCGGTCAATCCGCCCTTCTTGCCTGATCCAACCTGCGTTTCGGAATCGTGGCTCTCTCGAGCGGTACGTTCCGCGCTATCTGTGTCCTCTTGTCGAAAAAGGACGGTCACTGACACATGCACGATTGCTCGTTTCATTTGTTACTCCTTATGTTTTTGGCTAAACGACGGATTTCGTTTAGCGCCAGACCAAACATTCAGAGCATCGGGAATTGGTGTATTGGAATCAGGCAGACTCCGTAGCATGTGCGCCAGACAAGAGTCGCCCCTCATTGCGTAGCACGGCGTGCGGCGCGGGTGGGGGGTCCTGTTGGCCGGTCATGATCCCGCAAGGGGATCGCCTAGGGCGTCGTTTTCCCGAGGGTCGAAACGGCATGTGTCAGTGTTGTCAAAGAGCGAAGCAGCTTGGCGGTGTCACCAAGTGTGGTCATCTTCGCACAGGATCCCCTGCAATGGGAAGGGGTGCTTGCGGATTAGTGAGGGCGTGGTGTTCAGCTGGGCTGACTGGTCGCTCCGGCTGAATGGTTGGAAGGGCATGGGATTCCTGTACGGTTTCGAAGCGTAGCTCGCGTCATTGTCATGCGGCGTTAATCGAGAAGGGCTATAGATTTGACGAGCGCATGCACACGAATGCCGGGGCGGAGACCGAGGCGCTCGGTCGATAGCCGCGTCAGTTCCGCCATCAACGTCTGCCCATCGTCCTGCCGGCAAACGGCGAGCACACGAGCGGGTCCGTGGTGCCCAGGCGCCTCATCCAGGGATTCGATGGTGACGGGGAGGATGTTGAGGATGGAGACGTCCTGGGGTGGAGTCAGGGCGATGGAGACGTCGCGGGCGTCGATGCGGAGGCGGGCCTGGGTTCCGGCGCCGTTGGTGGAGCCGGGGGTGGACGGTACGCGGTAGCGGGCCTCGGGCGGGCCGAACGGGTGCAGGCCGTGAGCGTCGGCCGGGCCGAGCGTGCCTTGGAGGACGGAGACGGCGCCTTCGTCGCGGAACAGGGGGGAGTCGGCGCGGGCGAGGGCGTCGCGCAGGGGTTCCAGGCGTTCGAGCTGGCCGTCGTGCATGAAGGCGACGCGGTGGGCGAGGCGTTCGACCTCGTCGGGGGCGTGGGTGACCAGCAGCGTGGGGATGCCGGTTTTGTCCGACAGGCGCGCGAGGAAGGGCATGATCTCGCGCTTGGTCTGGGTGTCCAGGGCGTTCAGGGG
The DNA here is from genome assembly GCF_000425605.1 of Thioalkalivibrio sp. ALE17. Taxonomy (NCBI): domain Bacteria; kingdom Pseudomonadati; phylum Pseudomonadota; class Gammaproteobacteria; order Chromatiales; family Ectothiorhodospiraceae; genus Thioalkalivibrio; species Thioalkalivibrio sp. ALE17. The sequence goes on along the minus strand of NZ_AUDT01000017.1, from coordinate 24,142 downwards.
TTCGTCGAGCAGCAGCAGGTCGGGGCTGATCAGCAGGGCGCGGCCGAGCGCCACGCGCTGGCGTTGGCCGCCGGAGAGCTGGTCGGCGCGGCGGTCCAGCAGTTCGGTGATGCCGAGCAGGTCGGCGACCTCGTCCAGGTGCAGGCGGCGCAGGGGCTCCGGGGTGCGTTTGTAACCATAGAGCAGGTTGCCGCGTACGGAGAGGTGCGGGAGCAGGGTGGATTCCTGGAACACGAGGCCGACGCGGCGGCGGTGCAGCGGGACGAAGGTCTTGCCGGACTGCCAGGCGGTATCGCGAAAGTGCACCTCGCCGCCGGGCGGGTGCTCCAGCCCGGCGATGATGCGCAACAGCGTGGTCTTGCCGCAGCCGGAGCGGCCGAACAGGGCGGTGACGCCCTCCAGCGGGAAGGCCGTGTCTACGTCCAGTGCGAAGCTGGAGCGTTCCAGACGCGCCTGTATGCGCAGGGTTTCGCTTGTGGGTCGAGTCACAGGCGCACCGTGTCGAAGCGGCGGTTGATGGCATAGACCACGAACAACACGACGAAGGCGAAGATCAACAGGCCCAGCGACAGGCGGTGCGCGGAGGCGAAGTCCATCGCCTCGGCGTGGTCGTAGATGAGGATGGACAGCACCTGGGTCTCGCCGGGGATGGCGCCGCCGAGCATCAGGATCACGCCGAATTCGCCGAGGGTGTGGGCGAAGGCGAGCGTGGCGGCGACGATGAATCCGCCGCGCGACATCGGCAGGATCACGGTGAAGAAGCGGTCCAGCCGGCCGGCGCCCAACGAGCCGGCGATCTCGGTCGGCCGGCGGCCGAGGTTGGCGAAGGCCTGCTGCAGGGGCTGCACGGCGAATGGCAGGGAGTAGATCACCGAGGCGATCAGGATGCCCTGGAAGGTGAAGGCCAGGTGGTTCAGGCCCCAGCTCTCCAGTGTGCTGCCGACCGGGCCGGCCGGGCCCAGCAGGACCAGCAGGTAGAAGCCGAGCACCGTAGGCGGTAGCACCAGCGGCAGGGCAACCAATGCCTGCACCGCGGTGCGCAGGCCGCCGGGGGCGCGGCCATTGGCCAGCCACCAGGCGATGGGCGTGGCGATCACCAGCAGGATCAGCGTGGTGTAGATCGCGAGCTTGAGGGTAACCTCGATCGCCATCCAGTCCGTGGGGCTCAGCTCGAACATGTCGGGTTACTGGGCGGCGGCGTCGGGCAGCTCTTCGCCGGGCATCACGAAGCCGTAGCGGCGCATGATGTCGCGGGCGGTGTGGCCGTTCATGTAGTCGGCGAAGCGGTGGGCCATCTCGTTGTGTTCGCCGCGCCGGGTGATCACGAAGCCCTGGGTGAGCGGTTCGTGCAGGGCGTCGTCGATCAGGTAGTGCGGGTGTTCGGCGAGGTCCGGAAACTCGGCCAGCGACAGGGCGATGATGCCGATCTCCGCACCGCCGGCCTGGATCATGCGCGCGGTCTGGGCGATGTTGTCGCCGTTGACGATCTTCGGCTGCAGGTCGTCCCAGACGCCCACGGACTGGAGCGCCTCCATCGCGCGCACGCCGTAGGGCGCGTGGGTGGGCGAGGCGATGGCGACGCGGCGGATGTCGTCGCGCAGCAGGTCTTCCAGCGTCATCGTGGAGGCATCCATGCGGTTGCTCCACAGCACGATGCGGCCGATGGCGTAGACCTCCGGTTCGGTGGCCGCGTGACCCTCGGCGCGCAGCTTCTGCGGGTAGGCGATGTCGGCGGAGAAGAACACGTCGTACGGCGCACCGTTCATGATCTGCGTGGTCATGCGCCCGGAGGAGCCGTAGGTGACGCGTACCGCGTCGTCCGGGTGCGCCTCGCGGTAGGCGTCCAGGATCTCGTCCAGGGCAAAGCGCAGGTCCGAGGCGGCGGCGATGGTCAGCGGGCCGTTGGCGGCGGCCAGGCCGGGCAGCAGGAGGAGCAGGGTCAGGAGGAGGGCGCGCAGGTGCATGGTGGGGAGAGTTCCCTGTGGGTGCGGGTTGCGGTTGGCTCGGGTGGTTTGTCCGGCGACTGCTTCGTCGCGGTGCTCCTCGCAGTGACGGTGAGGCTGAGGATATGCGGTTCGTTATATTTCAGCTTGCATATCGACTGGCGCAATGATGCGGGGCCGGGGGAGGGCCGTCAAGGCTTGGGTGGTGGTTACGGCTTGTGGTCTTCGGCGAGGAAGTCGGCGAAGGCGTGCAGTTCGTCGCGCAGGGCCTCGCAGGCCTTGCGTTCCATGTCGCGGTAGCGCGCCAATACGGTCTCGCCGAATTCGGTGATCTGCGCCCCGCCCCCGCCGGAGCCGCCCTTGGCGGTGGTGATCACGGGTTCGCGGAAGCTCTGGTTCATGGTCTCGACCAGGTCCCAGGCGCGGCGGTAGGACATGCCGACACTGCGCGCGGCCGCGGAGATCGAGCCCTTGTCGCGAATGGCGTCCAGCAGCATGGCCTTGCCCGGGCCCATCGCGGTGACCTCGCCCAGCAGTACGCGCAGGCGCGGGGCCTGTGTTGGGTCCTTGTGCTCGTCGGAATGCTGGGTGCTCATGCGGGGTCTGGCCTGGGGTTTACCGATGCGGCTACGGGAAGGGCGTGTGATGACGAATGATACCCGGAATGGTAGGAGGCCAGCCCTCTGGCCGATGGGGGCCGATCCGGCGTCCTATCGGCCAGGGGGCTGGCCTCCTACGGGGATATTGAGGGCCGGGGTGCGATACCCCGGCCTCCGGTTCAGGCCTTGCCCTGGAGCTGCGGGATGACGGCCTCGTTTTCCAGGGTGGAGGTGTCGGAGGTGATCTCCTCGCCCTTGGCGATGGAGCGCAGCAGGCGGCGCATGATCTTGCCCGAGCGGGTCTTGGGCAGACCGTCGGCAAAGCGGATGTCGTCCGGCTTGGCGATCGGGCCGATCTGGTCGGCGACCCAGTTGCGCAGCTCCTTGATCATCTCCTCGGCCTCGTTACCGGTCAGGCGATCGCCCTGCAGGATCACGAAGGCGACGATGGCCTCGCCCTTCACGTCGTGCGGGCGGCCGACCACGGCGGCCTCGGCCACCGCCTTGTGGGCGACCAGGGCGGATTCGACCTCCATGGTGCCCATGCGGTGGCCGGAGACGTTCAGCACGTCGTCGATGCGGCCCATGATCCAGAAGTTGCCTTCGGCGTCGCGCCGGGCGGAGTCGCCCGCCAGGTAATACTTGCCACCGAACTTGGGCCAGTAGGTGTCCTTGTAGCGCTGGTCATCACCCCAGACGGTGCGCAGCATGTGCGGCCACGGCTTCTTGATGACCAGATAGCCGCCCTGGTCGGCGCCCAGGCTGTTGCCGTCCTCGTCCACCACGTCGGCGGCCACGCCGGGGAGGGGGCGCGTGCAGGAGCCGGGGACCAGCGTGGTCGCGCCGGGGATCGGGGCGATCATGTTGGCGCCGGTCTCGGTCTGCCACCAGGTGTCGACGATGGGGCAGCGCTCCTGGCCGACGGTGGTGTAATACCACATCCAGGCCTCGGGGTTGATCGGCTCGCCGACCGTGCCCAGCAGGCGCAGCTTGGACAGGTCGTACTGTTTGGGGAGGTCCGGGCCGGCCTTCATCAGCGCGCGGATCGCGGTGGGGGCGGTGTAGAACACGGTCACGCCGTGGTCCTGGCACATTTTCCACCAGCGCCCGGCGTCGGGGACGGTCGGCGTGCCTTCGTAGACGACCTGGGTGGCGCCCACGGCCAGCGGGCCGTAGGCGACATAGGTGTGGCCGGTGATCCAGCCGACATCCGCGGTGCACCAGTAGACGTCGTCGCCCTGCAGGTCGAACACCCACTGGTTGGTGACGATGGCGCCCAGCAGGTAGCCGGCGCTGGAGTGCTGGATGCCCTTGGGCTTGCCGGTGGAGCCGGAGGTGTAGAGCAGGAACAGCGGATGCTCGGATTCCACCCACTCGGGCTCGCAGTCGACGGATTCGCCGTCCACCGCGTCCTCCCACCAGATGTCGCGGCCTTCGTGCATGGTCACGTCGTTGCCGGCGCGCTTGCACACCACGACCTTCTCGACGTCGCCGCCGTTGGAATCGAGCGCCTTGTCGACATTGGCCTTGAGCCCGACGACCTTGCCGCCGCGCTCGCCGCCATCGGCGGTGATGACCACCTTGGCGCCGGAATCCACCACGCGGTCACGCAGCGCGTCCGCGGAGAAGCCGCCGAACACCACCGAGTGGATCGCGCCGATGCGCGCGCAGGCCTGCATGGCGATCACGGCCTCGGCGTTCATCGGCATGTAGATGATGACGCGGTCGCCCTTCTCCACGCCCATGCCCTTGAGGGCGTTGGCCAGCTTGCCGACCTCGTTGTAGAGATCGCGGTAGGTGAGGTGGCGGGTGTCGCCGTTCTCTGCCTCGAAGATCAGGGCGGTCTTGTTGCCGCGCACCTCGAGATGCCGGTCGATGCAGTTGTAGGAGACGTTCATACGCCCGTCGGCGAACCACTGGTAGTGCGGCGCGTTGGAGTCATCCAGGCCCTGGGTGAACTCGGTCTGCCAGTCGATCTGCTCGCGCGCGAGATCGCACCAGAAGCCCTCGTAGTCGGCCTCGGCCTTCTGGTGCAGGGCCTCCAGGTCGGCCGGCTTCAGGCGCGCGTTTTCGGTGAATTCCGCCGGCGGCGCAAAGTGGCGCGTCTCGGTGAGGGTGGACTCGATGTTGTCACTCATCAGGGCCTCCAGATCGATTTCTTGTTTGGGGGCGGGAGTGGCCTGGGGCCAGCCCCGTCAGGGTTTCCATGGTGGGTGCGAGGATAGCATGCGAACCGGGTGCTGGCCGCGCCTACCAGAGCCATGCGGGGCGGAACAGCACGCGCCCGAGCGGCAGCTTGCCGTCCGGCGATTGCCGGCTCAGCAGGGCGGCGAACAGCTCGCCCGCGGCGATGGCGTCGAACAGCGCGTCGTGCGCGCGGTAGGCCGGCAGGTTGTAGCGCGCGCGCAGGGTGTGCAGGCGCAGCCCGTGGGCAGGGATCGGCTGGCCCGCGCGGCGCAGGGCCGTCTCCGCCAGGCGCAGGGTGTCCACGATCGCCAGTGGCGGGCGCACGCAGTACAGCCGCTGGCAGGCCTGTTCCAGGAAGCCGATCTCCAGCGCCGCATGGTGCGCCACCATGACGCGTCCGGCGAGGGCCTCGAACAGGGCGTCCAGCGCCGCATCCAGCGGGACCCCGCCGGCGGCGCGCTGATCGGTGATGCGGTGGATTACCGCGCTGGCCTCCGGCACCGGGCCCTCGGCGCGCACCAGGCGCTGGTCCGCGGTCGCCAGGTCGATGCGGGCGCCGTCCATCGCCACCCAGCCGATGCTGAGGATGCGGTCGCGCTCCGGATCCAGCCCGGTGGTCTCCAGGTCGACCGCGAGGAAGCGGCTGGCCGCGACGGCCTGGCCGGCGCGCGGCAGGGGGGTCTCCAGGGACGTACGCAGCGGGCCCGGCGGGGCCCGGCGCGCGGCGCGCCGGCGGGCCCGGCAGAAACGCCAGTGCCCGGGTGGTCGGCGCCAGTCGGGATGGTTGAGCGGGCAGACCATCAGCTGACGGGGGCCGGGCCGGGCATAGTCGAGCGGTTCATCCGTGGACGCGCTCGGCGTTCGCGAGCGCCGTCTTGCGGGCGTCGCTGACCAGGCGGAAGGCCGTCTTCAGGTGGCTGCGCTCCAGCGTGGACAGCTCGGCCGGGTCCAGCGCGTTGTCCGGGGGCTGGCCGTTGCGGATCTGGTTCGCCTGGTGGCGGGCGCGCAGCTCGGCGATGTAGCGCCAGGCATCGATCAGGTTGTCGGCCGTAGTGTCGCTGATCACACCGGCGCGGGCGGCGGCGCGCAGGCGTTCCACGGTGCTGCGCGCCGCGCTGCCGGCATGCAGGGCGAAGACCCGTGCCATGGCCACGATCGGGAGCAGGCCGCGATTCTTCAGGTCCAGGGTGTCCGCGTGCTCGCCGCTGTCCTCCAGCACGAACTGCCGGAAGAAGCCCAGCGGTGGGGGCAGGTCGCGGGCCTGGTCGGCCAGGGCGCTCAGCAGGGCCTCGTGGCGCGCCCCGGTTTCCAGGGCCCGCTGGCGCAGGGGCTCGAACAGCGTGGCGTCCCCGTGGATCACGCGCATGTCGAGATAGTGGGTGGCCAGCATCGCATCGCGCGCGGCGGGGTGATGCAGCACGCGTTCCATCTCGCGGGACCAGTCGGCGGCGGGGCGGCGCCAGTCCGGGTGGGTGGGGTCGACATCGCCGGGGCAGGCGCGGATGCCGCAGGCATCAAGGCCGGCGGTGACCTGGCGGGCCAGTGCCTCGAACCAGGCGCCAGCCCCCTCCGGTGCGTCGTCGGCCAGGATGAGCGCGGTGTCCTGGTCGGTGAATACGGTCTGTTCGTGGCGGCCCTGGCTGCCGCTGGCCAGCCAGGCATACGCGCAGGGGGCCGATCCCTGGTCACGCTCGCAGAGCTCGATCAGGCGCTGGGTCAGGGTGTCGATCACGGTGGTGATGGTCTGCGTGAGCTGCACGGCATCCGCGCCGGAGTCCACCAGCTGGGCCTGCAGCCGGGGCAGGGCCTGCATCACGGCCTTCAGGCCGTCGAGATCGTCGGCGCGGCGCAGGTCGCGTACCAGGTAGACGGCGCTGGTGCCCTGATGGCGGATCAGGTCGGTGCTGGAGAGCATGCCGGCCAGGGTCCCGTCCGCCTCGTGGACGACGGGGAGGTGGTGGATGTCGTGGCGGGCCATGCGCAGCAGGGCCTCGAAGGCGGGCGTGTCGCGCTGGACGGTGGTCAGCGGGCCGACCATCGACTCGGCCACGGGTTGCCCGGGGTCGATGCCCTTGGCGATGGCGCGACGCAGGTCGGTGTCGGTCAGGATGCCTTCGGGGGCGCCCGGCCGGTCCGGGGCGTGCAGCAGCAGGGCGGAGACGTCGGCGTGGTCCATCAGGCGCGCGGCCTCGCGCAGGCTCAGGGTGCTCGGTGCCAGCACCGGGTTCGGCGTCATCAGCGCGCGGACTGGCGTGGTCAGCAGCCGGTTGTCGTCCCCGTGGCCGTGGGGCGCCCCCCCGGCGGCCAGGGGACGCGGCGCGTCGTCGGCGAGGAACTGGGCGATGGCGCCGTCGCGGGCGGCCAGTTGCCGGGCGCGTTCCAGGGGCAGGTGGTAGACCAGGGCATCCTCGATCACGGGGCCGAGCGGGGTCTGCGGTGACGCGGCGATATGCACCAGATCGCCTTCGCCCAGGCGGTCCAGCAGGGTGTCGCGGGCATCGCGGATCTCCAGGGTGCCGGTGCGCACGATCCACAGGCCGGGCTCGGCGTCCGGCGGGAAGCGGCTGCCCTCGCGCAGGTAGCGCAGGGTGAGCTGACGCACGATCGTGTCCCGGCTGGCCGCCGGCAGGGGGGCCAGGTCCGGGCAGCGATCGAGAAACTCGCGGATCTCTTCGAGTTCGCCGTTCATGCGCGGGTCCGTGTGGCGATATACCCGGGGAGACACCGGGTCGTGGATACGTCGGGGTTCAGGGCGTGGGGCAACCGGCAATCGACCGGGTTCGGGTCGATTGCCGCTTGTCCCGCGGGACATGTGCCAGATAAAAGGGGCCGACCCGGTGCACCCGAGCCGACCCCGTCGTTACTTCTGAAACTCCATCCAGTCATGGTGACGGGAGCCCCGCCATGCCGATGCTGCCAGGCATGACGGGGCCGACCATCAGCTTTCGGTACGCGGTACGCGCACGCTTTCGACCAGGTCCTGGATGTCCTTCGGCGGTTCCTTGGTCATCTTCATCACAATGTAGGCGGTGATGAAGTTGAAGGCCGCGCCGATGGCGCCGAAGCCGGTCGGGTTCACACCCAGCAGCCAGCCGTCCGGATTGTCCGGGAGCATGGCGGTGCCGGAGAAGAAGAACCAGCCCTTGTACGTGAAGATGTACAGCAGGGTGGTCCCGAGACCGACCAGCATGCCGGCGATCGCGCCTTCCTTGTTCATCTTCTTCATGAAGATGCCCATCATCAGGGTCGGGAACAGCGAGGCCGCGGCCAGACCGAAGGCCAGTGCCACCACCTCGGCCGCGAAGCCGGGTGGATTAAGCCCCAGGTACCCCGCGAACAGGATGGCGACCGCCATGGCGATACGTCCTGCCATCAGCTCGTTCTTCTCGCTGATCCTGGGCATGAATACGCCCTTCAGCAAGTCGTGCGAGATGGCCGACGATATGGCGAGCAGGAGCCCCGCCGCGGTCGACAGTGCGGCGGCGATACCGCCCGCTGCCACCAGTGCGATCACCCAGCCCGGAAGCCCGGCGATCTCGGGGTTGGCCAGCACCATGATGTCGCGGTCGAGGGTCACGATCTCGGAGCCTTCCCAGCCGTATTCCTCTTCCGCCATCGCGGCGAACTCTTCGTTGGCGTCGTTGTAGTACTGGATCACGCCGTCGTCGTTCTTGTCCTCGAACGCCAGCAGACCGGTCTGCTCCCAGCGCTCCATCCAGGCCGGCCGGTCCGCGTGGGCCAGGTGGCCTTCCTCGGTGCCGATCTCGCCCGGATGCACGGTGTTGACCAGGTTCCAGATGGCCATCGCACCGACCGCCGGGGCGGTGGTGTAGAGGATGCCGATGAACACCAGCGCCCAGCCGGCGGACTTGCGGGCATCCCGCACGCGCGGAACGGTGAAGAAGCGGATGATCACGTGCGGCAGACCCGCGGTACCGATCATCAGCGCCAGGGTCAGCAGGAACATGTTCATCAGGCTCATGCCGCCCACTTCGGTGTAGGCGTGGAAGCCCAGATCCACCATCGTCTGGTCCAGCGCATCCAGCAGGTAGGTATCGGAACCCTGCAGGGTGGAACCGAGACCCAGCTGCGGCAGCGGGTTGCCGGTCAGGGTGATGGCGATGAAGATCGCCGGCACCGTGTAGGCAAAGATCATGATCACGTACTGCGCGATCTGGGTGTAGGTGATGCCCTTCATCCCGCCGAGCACGGCGTAGATGAACACCACCGCCATCCCGGCGAACAGCCCGGTGGCCAGCGGCACCTCCAGGATGTTGGAGAAGGCGATCCCGACCCCGCGCATCTGCCCGATCACGTAGGTGACGGACATCACGATCAGGGAGATCACCGCGATGATGCGCGCGGCCTTCGAGTAGAAGCGGTCACCGATGAATTCCGGCACCGTGAACTTCCCGAACTTGCGCAGGTACGGGGCCAGCAGCAGGGCCATCAGCACGTAGCCGCCGGTCCAGCCCATCAGGTAGGCGCCCCCGGTGAAGCCGAGGAAGGCGATCAGGCCGGCCATGGAGATGAACGATGCGGCGGACATCCAGTCCGCGGCCGTGGCCATGCCGTTGGCGATCGGGTTGATGCCGCGCCCGGCGACGTAGAACTCGCTGGTCGAACCGGCACGCGCCCAGATGGCGATGCCGATGTACAGGGCGAAGGTCGCCCCGACCACGAGCAGGCTTAGAGTCTGTTGATCCATGACAGGCTTACTCCTCGTGGACGTTGAACTTGCGATCCAGGACGTTCATGCGCCAGGCATAAACGAAGATCAGGATGATGAAGGTGTAGATCGACCCCTGTTGTGCGAACCAGAAGCCCAGCGGATAGCCCCCCAGCTGGAACGCGTTCAGGGGCTGGGCCACCAGGATGCCCAGCACGAACGACACCAGGAACCAGATGGCCAGGCAGATGCCCAGCAGGCGCAGGTGCGCCCGCCAGTACGCCTGCCGGCTCAGGTCTTCTTGTGACATGACGATGCTCCTCTCGTAAGGTTTTGTTGTTTGCCGTGGTCCTTCACAGCTGGTACTGCACCTCAAGCTGTCCCTGCAGCTTGCGGGCCTGCCGGAAACTCTCCTTGAGCACCCGTCCCTCCAGGGCACCCAGTTCTTCCGGCCGGATTCGGTTGTCGTCCTCGCGCCCCTCGCGCAGGGCTTTCTGCTGTGCGCGCAGGCGCAGCATCTGCAGGTAGCGCAGCGCCGCGTGGTAGTCGCGGGCATCGGTTTCGCGCATCACGTCCGCGGTGACCGCCTGGTCCAGTCGGTCGTGGGTGCGCGTCGCCGGCAGCTCGGCGGCCAGCGCGATGACGCGCGCGGCGTCGACGAAGGGTGTGAGCCCCTGCTTCTTGATGTCGATGCCCTCGGCCCCGCTCTTGATCTCGCCGAACAGGCCCAGCGGCGGCCGGAACATCTGCTGGTTGGCCGCCATCTGACGGCGGAACCGGCTGTTGAACGCGGTCTTCTGCAGCAGCCGGGTGCGCAGGGCCTCGACCGGGCCGGCATCGCCGTCCACCGCGCGCAGGTCGAAGAAGATCGTGCTCTTGAGCAGGTGCTCCGGGGTGCCCTGCTCGATCCAGCGGGTAAAGCGTTGATCCCACTCCGGGCCGCTCAGGCAGCACTCCGGATTGCCGGCCATGATGTTGCCGGGGCACAGGGTGAAGCCGCATTCCGCCAGGGCCTGGTTCACGGCCTTCGCGTAGGGCAGCAGGCGCTCGCGGATGGCGTCCGCATCACCGGCCTCGGCATCGAACAGGATGCCGTTGTCCTGGTCGGTGACCAGGGCCTGTTCCTCGCGGGCCTGGGAGCCAAACGCCAGCCAGGTGAAGTCGATGCCCTCGATGCTCGGGTGTTCGCCGCGCAGCAACGCCAGCACGCGGCGGGTGGCGTGCTCGTTGAGGCGGGTGATCAGACGCAGGACCTGATCCGCCTCCGCGCCCTGGCCGACTACCGCCTCGATCAGGCGCGGAACCTGACGCAGGCGCTCGGCAATGGTCGCCACCGAGTCCGCGCGGCGGATCTCGCGGACCAGGCCATCCAGGGTCAGCGGCTGGCTGGTCAGCAGGTCGCGCTCGCCCAGCACCCCGACCAGGCGTCCGTCACGCACCACGCACAGGTGGGTCATGCCGTGCTCCGTCATTGCCTCGATGCCCTCGAACCCGGGGGCGTCTTCGGCCAGGGCAACCGGGTCCGGCGTCATCACGGCGGCGATCGGCGTATCCAGGTCCACATCCGCGAGCGCCACGCGCGCCAGCAGGTCGTGCAGGGTGAAGATCCCCACTGGTCGCTGTTCCGCGTCGACCGCGACGATGGAGCCCACGCGTTCGTCGCGCATCGAGGCGAGGACTTCGCGCAGGCGCGATTCCGGGCGGCAGGTGACGGGCTCGCGCGCAATGCGCAGCGCCAGGGGCGTGTTGAGCTGACCGGCGGACCCGCCGTCGCGGGCGGACAGGGTGTCCAGGCCCTGCTGCAGGCGGTCCAGGAGATTGGCCAGGCGGCGGGTGCAGAAGTCGTTGAAGACCTTCGAGCGTGCCCGCAGGCGGTCGAAGTCCTCCAGGTTCAGTTCCAGGCAGACGGTGTCCTCGGCCGCGCGGTGCACGGTGTGCACGGCGCGTCGCCCCAGCAGGGCACCAATCGGGAAGCATTCGCCGGGGATCAGCTCCCAGGCCTTGCCGGAGAGCTGTTCGTCTTCGCTGGGGGTCTCGCCCCGGATGCGGCCCTGGCGAATGATGTGGAAACGCTGTGCGGGGCCGGCCTCGGGGTCGGTGATGCGGGCTCCCCGGGCATAGAAGCGGCTCTCCAGCCGTGGAAGCAGGAATTCCAGCGCGTCCGCCTCGAGCTGGTCGAACGGGGCGTGGGCGCCGAGGAACTCCCGGGTGCTGTCGAGCGCGTCAGACATGGCGTGGGCGGCATCCCCAAGGTGATCGTGTTCACGTTTCGGGGATTCACTGCAAATAGCGCGCCAATCTTGCTGCCGGGGCGGAACAGTGACTTGCGCCCGGCTGGTTCTTCAGTGTGTTACGTCGCGTAACACCGGTGTTTCTTACCGTTACACCCGCCTCCGGGGTGATGGAGACGGGCGTTTCGCTAAAGCGGGGGCCGGCGCCCGGTGATGAAGAAGACCACGGCCAGGATCAGCCCCACGACAAACAGGATCCAGGCGATCTGCGTGGCGGCTCCGGCGATGCCGCTGAGGCCGAGCGCGCCCGCCACGATCGCGACAATCAGAAACAACAGGGCCCATCCCAGCATCGGTTTTCTCCTTTTCGGTCATCTGAAAATATCAGTGTAGGGCAGAAATTTTGATTCAGTGTGGGGTTTGTATCCGGCTTGGCGCACCCGTTCTCATTTCGGTTTTTCGAATCGCGACGCGGCGCGCATGTTGAGGACGCATTTTGCAAACTGGTACGCGGTGCAATAAGAGCGAGTCCTCGAATGTGAATCCGTTCCCGCGGCGCGCGCTGCGTTTCCATGAGAATGGTTCGGTGAACGACAGGACCCGGGTTGGCCGGACAACACCTTGAGTATTTAATTCACGGGCAGGTGCGAGATGAACAATGACGTGCGAGTAAAAGACGCGGGCGTGGACCCCGGTGCGTATTGGACCCGGCATCCGGTATATGCAGTGGGCCTGGTCCTGGGCCTTGCCGGCCTGCTGGCGGGGTGTTCCGACTCCGGCCCGGCACAGGAGGCCGGCGAGACCGTGGACGAAACGGTCGAGGAGGTAGAGGAGGACCTGCGTGGCTGGGTCGAGGATCTGCGCGAGGAAGAACGCCAGCAGGACGAAGCCGGTGGCGAGCAGGCGCCTTCCGCGAACGAGGACCCGCTGCGCGAACTGGACTGACACCGGGTGTCCTTAACCCGGCACGGGTCCTGCGGGATCCGGGGGCGCGTGTCGGTGGATCAGCGTCGTCCCCGCGCATTTTTGCGGTGCTGATTGTGGTCGGGTTCGCGTTGTGAGTGGGGCGCTTTTGGGGTTTTTGCGGTTATCCGGAGGACATCACAGGTTCGGCCTTTTTGGTTATATGACGGTTCGGGAGAATCGGCGCGCCTTTGGTGATCAACAATGTTTCAAGGAGACGCGCAAATGAAAAAATTCCTGCTTGCAACCGTTGCAGTGGCAGCCTCGGGTCTTCTGGTACCGCAGGGAGTGATGGCGGATCCATCCGACCGGAGCGAGGGGCTGTACATGGGCCTGGGAACGGGTTTCAGCTCGCTGAAGAATGATCGGGACGAGGTCGCTGATTTTATTGGTTCTGGTGCCTCCGACTACCGCCTGGATGATGACGACAACGTCTGGCGCGGGTTCGTTGGATACAATTTCAATCCTTACGTGGGGGTCGAGGGGGTCTACTCCGACCTCGGGAAGGTGAAGCTGCGCGGTGACGAGCAGGGTGCGCACACCGACATCAAGTCGAGTGCCTACGGGGCGAGCGTGCTCGGCAAGCTGCCGATCGGGCAGCATTTCGAGTTCTTTGCCGAGGGAAACACTGGATAATGTACACGCTCGCGTTGACACCCCAGGTTCTCCGAGGCAAGGCGCGCCGTGCAGCGGGTAGTGGTTCTACCCGCAAGCGGTGCAACGCAGGATCGGGGAACCTGGGGTGCCAACCCCCACAAGCTAGTGAAAGACGGGGCCCGGCCGCCCGTTGTTGATCAAAAACGGGCGCGCGCACGGCGTTGCGGTTCCCTTGTGCAGAATGACTGCACGGCAGTCACCGCGCCTTGTTCGCACGCGAAAGCGACTCGAGCGCGAACGCGTACATTATCCAGTGTTTCCCTTGGCGGGTCTCGCCAAGTGGGATGCGGATGTGCGCGGGAACCTGGGGGATGAGAGCCTTACCCTGCGTAACAACGATGGCGTGGACCCGCTCTACGGAGTGGGTGCGCAGGTGAAGCTGGATCGCTTCCTGATTCGCGCCGAGTTTGAGCGCTACGACTTCGACAGCGACTACAAGATCGACGCCTTCACCGCGTCGTTGGGCTGGCGATTCTGACAACCGACCGCGCGGGCTTCGGCAGACCGCACGCGCAAGAAAAGACGCCGCCCCGGGATGTGTTCCGGGGCGGCGTTTTGCGTGAGGGAGGGCGGGGCGGGGGTCAGGCGGCCTGGGCCAGGCCTTCCTGGCGCCCGGGGCGGCCTTCCTTCAGGGTGACCAGCTCCTCGGCACTGGTGGGGTGCAGCGGGATGGTCAGGTCCAGGTCGCGCTTGGTCGCGCCCATGCGCACCGCCACGGCGAAGCCCTGAAGCATCTCGTCGACATTCGCGCCGATCATGTGGATGCCGACGACCTTTTCATCCTCCCCGGCGCAGACCAGCTTCATGGCCACCGGCGGCACCTCGCCCTCGGCGAACGCGCGGTTCAGGCCGCCGAACTGGGTCTCGTAGACGCGTACCGAGTCGCCGTGCTTCTCCACCGCCTGCGGCTCGGTCAGACCCACCATGCCCGCGGTCGGGTGGGTGAAGGTGACTGTGGGGATCTGGTCGTAGTCCACCGGTACCGGCTTTGTCTCCGGGGCATACCAGTGGGCGGCCAGGCGCCGGCCGGCGGCGATCGCCACCGGGGTCAGCGGCCCCTTGCCGATGATATCGCCCAGGGCGTAGATGCCGTCGACATTGGTGGCCTGCCATTCGTCCACCGGGATGATGCCGCCGCGGGCGATCTCGACTCCGGCCTCTTCCAGGCCCATGTCGCTGGTGGCCGGCTTGCGGCCGACGGCCCACAGGACCTTCTCATAGGGGCCCAGCTCCTGGCCGCCCTCGAGCTGGACGGTCACGGCGCCGGGTTTGCCGCCCAGGCCGGCGACCTTCACGCCCAGATGGCGATCGATGCCCTGATGCTCCATGTGCTGGTCCAGCGCCTGCGAGACCATCGGGTCGAACATCTCCAGCACGCGGTCCTCCATGGCGACCACGTCGGTCTTCACGCCCATGGAGCGCAGCATCCCGGCCATCTCCAGGCCGATGTAGCCGGCGCCGATCACGGCGATGGATTCCGGCAGCTCGGTCCATTCGAAGAAGTCGTCGGAGGTCGCGCCCAGCTCGGCCCCCTCCAGCGGCGGCACGATCGGGGCGCCGCCCATCGCCAGCACGATGCGTTCGGCGGTGTATTCGGTTCCGCTGTCGCTGACCACCTGGTTCTTGCCGGTCAGGCGGGCGCGTTCCGGGATGTGGGTCACACCCAGCTTTTCCAGGTGTCCGGACCAGAACTGGTTCAGGTCCTTCAGCATGGCCTGGCGCTTGTTGGCCAGGTCGGCGTAGCGGATGCCCTTGATCTCGACGTCCACGCCGAACTCGCCGGCTTCGCGGGCGTGCGACATATGCTCCGCGGCGTACCAGGTGAGTTTCTTGGGCACACAGCCCTCGTTCACGCAGGTGCCGCCCAGCGGCTTGGGATCGAACACGGCGACGCGCGCGCCGTGCGGGGCGGCGCGTTCCGCCACGGCCAGACCGCCGCTGCCGCCGCCAATCACGATGATGTCGTAGTGTTCCATGTCGATTCCTCGAAGGGTTCGGTGAAAGTGTTACATAACGACCGCGTTGCGCGCGGGCGCCAGGATCTGCCATCCGTGTCCGGACGTCCGCCCGTGCGGGCATCCGGACACGGATGGCCACCCATGTTCCGGGTGACCACCCGGGGCGGGACAGCACCCGCCCCGAGGGGCAGAGACGACTTACGCCGCCTTCTTCTCGCGGGAGATCCACTCCTGCAGATCTTCCGAGCCGCCGATGCGGTGGCCGCCCACGAACACCTGCGGGACGGTCATCGCGCCGGTGGCGGCGCGCAGGCTGCGCAGGCTGGCGTCGCGGCCCAGGATGATCTCTTCGTAATCCAGGCCGGCGTTCTCCAGCATCTCCTTGGCGCTGGCGCAGTACGGGCAGCCCGGCTTGGTGAAGACGACCACGTCTTCGGGGCAGGCCGCATCCGGGGCGACGTGGGCGAGCATAGTGTCGGCGTCGGAGACGACGAAGGGGTCGCCCGGTTCGTCCGGCTCGATGAACTGCTTCTCGATCACGCCATCGCGCACCAGCATGGAGTAGCGCCAGGAGCGGTGGCCGAAGCCGAGGTCGCTCTTGTCGACCAGCATGCCCATCTGCTCGGTGAACTCGCCGTTGCCGTCGGCGATGAAGGTCACGCGGTCGGCCTGCTGGTCGGCCTGCCAGGCCTCCATCACGAAGCCATCGTTGACCGAGATGCAGACGATCTCGTCGATGCCGTGCTCCTTGAGCACCGGCGCCAGTTCGTTGTAACGCGGCACGTGGGCGGAGGAGCAGGTCGGGGTGAACGCGCCCGGCAGGGCGAACACGATCACGTTGCGACCCTTGAACAGGTCTTCCGAGCGCACGTCGTTCCAGTCGTTGTCCTTGCGGCAGCGGAAGGTGACTTCCGGTACGCGCTGACCTTCGCGATTTTCGAGTTCCATGAGTTGTACTCCTTCAGTTGAGTGTTGATTGCCAGAGAAAAGATTTTGTTTTCGGCCGGGCCGATGCCCGACTACGGGACTCAAGATAAGGCCTGGCTAATGATTGATCCAGTGTTTCTTTTCTATTTGATCGTTAGCTTCTGACTATCGTTCTGCCGGTCGCGGTGGTTGCAGCGATTCCATTGCCTGGTCCTAAGGTTGACGCGTTCGCCGGAAATGCGGAAGCTTGCCGCCCCGATTCGGAAACGCCGAATCGCGGACCGCGTTATGGTGGTCCGTATCAGTCCCCTCGCGACGACAGGCTGTGAACCCCGCCAGGCCCGGAAGGGAGCAACGGTAGCAGCTGCGTCGGGCGCCGGGGTGTGGCGGGTGCGGGCCACCACCCTATTTCCCTGCGGCCCGGACCCCTGCGGTGATGCCCGCACCCGGGCGTGCACATGACTCGATCGACGGGGGAGGCATGAGTCACCAGGTTCTGGCCCGCAAGTGGCGTCCCTCGCGCTTCGAGGACCTGGTCGGGCAGCCGCATGTGGTGCGCGCCCTGGCCAATGCCCTCAGCGGCGATCGGCTGCATCATGCCTACCTGTTTGCCGGGACCCGTGGGGTGGGCAAGACCACCATCGCCCGCATCCTCGCGCGCTGCCTGAATTGCGAGACCGGCGTGACCGCCACGCCCTGCGGCGAGTGCCGCTCCTGCGTCGAGATTGCCGAGGGTCGCCATCTGGATCTGATCGAGGTGGATGCCGCGTCGCGCACCCGGGTGGACGACACCCGCGAGCTGCTGGACAACGTCTCCTACGCGCCGACCACCGGGCGTTTCAAGGTGTACCTGATCGACGAGGTCCACATGCTCTCCGAGAAGAGCTTCAACGCCCTGTTGAAGACGCTGGAAGAGCCGCCGGACCACGTGAAGTTCCTGCTGGCGACGACTGACCCGCAAAAACTGCCGGTCACCGTGCTGTCGCGCTGCCTGCAGTTCAACCTGAAGCCGATGCCGCCGGCGATGATCGCCGAGCACCTGACGCGCATCCTCGCCGCCGAGGGCGTGGAGGCGGAGCCGGGCGCGCTGCTGCGCCTGGGCGAGGCGGCCGAGGGCTCGATGCGCGATGCCCTGAGCCTGACCGACCAGGCGATTGCCTATGGCGGTGAACGCCTGAGCGAATCCGATGCCTGCGACATGCTCGGGCTGCTCCCGCGCACGCGCCTGGCCGGCTTGCTGGATGCCGTGTTTGCCGGGGACGGCCCCGGCCTGCTGGCGGGGCTGGCGGAGCTGGATGCCCTGGGCCCCGACTGGTCGCGGCTGCTGGATGAACTGGCCGCGCTGGTGCATCAGGTGGCCGTCCAGCAGGTGGCCGGCACGGCTCCCGGGGCGGGCGAAGAGGCGCTCGTCTGGGCCCGGGAGGCCGCCGACCGGGTCGACCCGGAGACGATCCAGATGGCCTATCAGATCCTGGTGCACGGGGTGCGTGATCTGCCCTATGCCCCGGACGCGCGCATGGGCGTGGAGATGACCCTGTTGCGGCTGCTGGCCTTTCGGCCGGAGCCTGTTCCCGGGCCTGCGGGCGAGTCCGGTGATACCCCGCCGCGTCGGCCGGCCAGTACCGACGGGACCGCGTCGGCGCCGACCACGCGCACTGCATCCCGGGCATCGGCGGCTTCCGCCAGTCCCCCGGCAACTGCCGCCGGCCCGACCGGGCGTGACGGCGCCGCCAGCGCGCCGCCGTCACGCCCCCGCGAACAGGTGAACGAGCCGGCACCGCCGGTATCGCAGGCCGAAGCACCGGCCGGTGACACCGCGCCGCGCCAGGCGCGCGAGGCGTCGCCTTCCACGGCCGGCCCTTCCGCGCCGGAGGCGGCTGCGCCGCCCGTCGCGGCGGATGGCGCTTTCGACTGGTACCGCTTCGCCGAGGGGCTGCCCATGGGCACGGTGCGCGAACTCGCCCGGCACGCCGAGCTGCGCGAGCATGACGCGGAACGCGTGGTGATCGCGGTGGCCCCGGGCACACTGTGTACCGATCGTGCCAAGGGCCGGCTGAAGGATGCGCTGGAGAACGCCCTGGGCCACAGCCTGCGCCTGGAGATCGTCAACCAGTCCGAGCCTTCCGGGGAGACCCCCGCGGCCCGGCTTGCGGCGGCCTCGGCGGAGCGTCAGGCTAGCGCCGAGACGGCCATGCGCGAGGACCCGGTGGTCCAGGCGCTGGGCGAGGAATTTGGCGCCGAACTGGGGGCCGTGCGGATTCGCGAACCCGGCGAGGCCCCCTCGACCGGCGGCGCCACGCCAGACAAGTAACTGAACCAGAAACCGCCGCGTTGCGGGGCAGGAGATCGAACCGATGATGAAAGGTGGCATGGGCGGCCTGATGAAGCAGGCCCAGAAGATGCAGGAAGATATGCAGAAGGTGCAGGCCGAGCTGGCCGAGATGGAGATCGAGGGCCAGGCCGGTGGCGGGCTGGTCAGCGTGGTCCTGACCGGCAAGTACGCGGCGCGCCGGGTCAAGATCGACCCCAGCCTGTTCGAGGATGACCGCGACATGATCGAGGATCTGGTGGCCGCGGCCATCAACGACGCGGTGCAGAAGGTCGAGTCGACCACGCAGGAGCGCATGGGCAGCCTGACCGAGGGCATGGGCCTGCCGGCGGGCATGAAGCTGCCGTTCTGACCGGCCGGGTCGGACGCGTCTGATGGATGCGGAACTGGACGAGCTGGTCCAGGCGCTGCGCTGTCTCCCCGGGGTCGGGGCGAAATCGGCACGGCGCATGGCCCTGCACCTGCTGGAGCGCGACCGCGAGGGCGCGCGGCGCCTGTCGCGGGCGGTCGACGACGCGGTCCAGCGTATCGGGCACTGTTCCGTCTGCCGCACGCTCACCGCGGCCGAAACCTGCAGTCGGTGTGCCGATCCGGAACGCGATTCGCGGGTGATCTGCGTGGTGGAAAGCCCCGGGGACGTGCTGGCGATCGAGTCGGCGACCGATTTCGGCGGGCGCTTTCATGTGCTCCTCGGGCGACTGTCCCCGCTGGACGGCATCGGCCCGGAAGAGCTGGGGCTGAACCGGCTGGAGGCGCGCCTGCAGGCCGAGGGCGTGGAAGAACTGATCCTGGCGACAAACACGTCGGTGGAGGGCGAGGTGACCGCCCATTACCTCGCGGAGATGGCGGCGCGCCACGGGGTGCGCACCACCCGGATTGCCCAGGGTATTCCCAGTGGTGGCGAACTGGAGTACATCGATGCCGGGACCCTGGCGCATGCGCTGTCGGGTCGGCGTGAATATTGATACGTGGTAATATTTTGACCGATACGGGAGTGGCGGCATGACCGATTGTGTGTTCTGCAGGATCGTGGCGGGGGAGATCCCGGCGAAGGTGGTCTTCGAGGACGACGCGGTGCTGGCCTTCGAAGACCTGAATCCGCAGGCCCCCGAACATGTGCTGGTGATCCCGAAAAAGCACATCGCCACGCTCAATGATCTGGACGCGGCCGACGCCCCGATCATCGGGCAGATGACCCGGGTGGCCGCGCAGATTGCACGCGATCGCGGATTTGCGGAAAACGGTTATCGAACCGTGATGAATTGCAACGAACACGGGGGCCAGACGGTCTACCATATACACATGCATGTCCTGGCCGGGCGTGCGCTGAGCTGGCCCCCGGGCTAGGCAAGAAGAACAACAATACGGATCACTGTTGTGACGCGACACGGACTGAACGGTGCAGCCCCGACGAACCCGCCTCAGGTGCAAGGCCTGGGGCGGGTTCGTCTGCGTGGGCCCCGTTCTTCGCTGGTCGCTGGAGTGCTGCTGGTCGGCGGGTTCGCGGTCGCAGCGGCGCCGGCCAGCGCGGACGACCGCTATTCGCTGCTCGCGTCGCCTCAGACGCAGGGGTTCGCGGGTCCGGATGCGGCGATCACCACGCTGCGCGGCGAACCGGAGACCGGTCGCGACAGCGATTCGCGCTACCGGCTGTCGGTCCGCAGTACCGGGGATGCCTCGATCCTCGACGATACCGACAATGCCTTCGCCAGCACGCGCCAGTTCGAGGCGGTGGGCGGTTACCACCAGGAGCTGGGCGGTGGTTTTGGCTACGGCCTGAATCTGGGGCTGGGCATGGAGACCCGGCCGGACTGGAACGACCTCGGCCCCGCCAGCGAGTCCACCGCGTATTTCACCGACTTCAGCTTCGGTCCGACCTTTGCCTCCGGTCGCTTCGACAGCCAGTTCCGGGTGGGGGTGCGCCAGCCCCTGTCCAGCGAGGCCCGTGACCTGGGCTTTGGCTATGGCACGCGCTATCGCGAGACGGGCCGTACTGCCGGCTACCTGAGCCTGGACGGCCGCCTGCGCCTGCAGAACCAGTCCGAGCTCTCCCTGAGCCTGTACTACGACGACTATTCGCTGAACTCGGCGGACAACTGGCTGGCCGATCGCCTCGAGTTCGAGGGTGCAAGCCGCGAGCCGACCTCCTCCGTCATCGGCGTCGAGATGGGCCTGACCTTCTGATCCCGGCCCCCGCCGCTGCCCCCCACACGTTCCACCGCGACTCTCACTGCACGCTATCCACGGTGCGGCCTCCCTGCGTTCCTCTGATTGTCACCACGAAGCTCACGAAGGCACGAAGAAGGGCAAAACCGTGTAACCACAGAGATCACAGAGGACACGGAGTATGGCAAGACGATTGCCGGAATCCTCGAAGGCTGGGTGAAACGCCCCAGAAACCTGGACATTAGGTTTTCGCTGTTACCGTCCCCAAGGTCCACTCCGTGCCCTCTCACTCCGTGCCCTCTGTGTTCTCCGTGGTAGAACGCCCTTGCCCTTGCCCTTGCCCTTGCCCTTGCCCTTCTTCGTGCCTTCGTGCGCTTCGTGGTGAAAACAAACGGCCTTTAGCCGCGGGCGCGGGTCTGGGCGGGGATTTCGGCGGCGAGTTCGTGCCAGGCCTGCAGGCGCTCCGCGGGGAGTTCGCCGGCGTCGATGGCGGCGCGAACCGCACAGCCCGGTTCGGTCTGGTGGCGACAGTCGCGAAAGCGGCAGGCCACCGCCCGTTCCGCGATGTCCGGGAAGCCGCGCTCCAGGGTATCCAGTGACGGGATCTCGGGCGTGAAGTCGCGCACGCCGGGCGAGTCGATCCAGGCGCCCCCGTTGGCCAGCGGGTACCACTGCGCGGTGACCGTGGTATGGCGGCCCTCGCCGGAGGCGGCGAGATCGCCGGTGGCCGGCGCTATGGCGTCGGCGATCCCGTATTGATCGAGCAGGGCGGCCACCAGCGAGGACTTTCCGACGCCGGACTGACCAACCAGGATATTGGTGTGCCCGGCCGCGGCCGCCGCCAGTTCGTCCAGCCCATACCCGGTCCTGGCGGAGACGTACAGCGGATCGAGATCCAGTTCGCGATAGGCGGCCAGCCACTCGGGGGGCTCGGCGGGGCCGGTGTCCTGCTTGTTCACCAGCAGGCGCGGGCGCGCGGGGAGGTTCAGGATCGCGACCAGAAAGCGGTCGATCAAGTTACGCGACGGGGCGGGTTCCGGCGCGATCACGATCCATACGCAGTCGATGTTGGCGGCAATCACCTTGCGTCGCCCGAACCCGTCCCGCCGGACCAGGACGTTGTCGCGATCGAGCTGGCGCGCAACCTGTTCTCCCGCGGCGTCCAGCTCCACGCGGTCGCCACAGGCGAGGTCGCGGAAGCGCCGGTGCAGCCGCAGGCGTCGCGGCGGCTCGTGGTCCACCGCGATGTCGGCCATCTGGTTGTGGCGGGCGAAGACCCGGGCGACCCGGCTCAAGCCGGGACTCCCGGGCGGGGGTTACTCGAACAGGGCATCGATACGCGCGGCACAGATGAAGTCGTTCTCGCTCAGGCCGCCGATGGCATGGGTCGAGAATTCCACCGCGCAGCGGTTGAAGCCGACGGCCATGTCGGGATGGTGATCCTCGACATGGGCAATCCAGGCCACGGCGTTCACGAAGGCCATGGTCTCGTGGAAGTTCTTGAACTTGAAACTGCGCTGGATGCTCTTGCCGGCCTCGTCGATGCCCCAGCCGTCATGCAGTTGCTTAAGGGCGCGCTCCGCGTCCTCCCGCGGCATCGGGTCAGTGAAGCCCTCGCAGGACTGGCAGTGCTTGCTCTTGAGATCACTCATCGAACTGGTAGTACTCCGCGTTGAGATAGGCGACCACGGCGTTGACTTCGTCGTCGAACCAGTTGGTGCCAAGGTTGACGTTGCAGTTGTTGACCTGGGCGACCAGTTCGTCGTGCGAGCCGACCATGCGGTTGTCGCGGGTGTACAGCCCGGAGCCGTCGCCCCCGACCATGTCGGCATGGCAACTGATGCAGTTGTCGCTGTGCAGGTCCTGTCCCACGCGGATGTCGTCGGCCAGGGCCGTGCTCGCGCCGCCCAGGCTCAGCGCGAGCACGGTCGCGGCGGTGGCAATGCTGGTATGGGTATGTCGCATGCTTCCCTCCTTGTGGCGGGGGTTTGGGCCCGTGGTCACGAGCCTTGCAACCATGATGATAGACTCCTGCGACAGATGAAAGGGCAGCCAGCATGCAGGCGTGGGCTGTCCGCCAAGGAGGCACAAGATGGCCGTGAATGCCGAGAACCTGGTCTGGATCGACCTCGAAATGACGGGGCTGGAGCCGCAGACCGACCGCATCCTGGAGGTGGCCACCATTGTCACCGACAAGGAACTGAACATCCTTGCCGAGGGGCCGGTCATCGCGATCTACCAGCCGGCGGCGGTCCTGGAGGCGATGGACGAGTGGAACCAGCGCACCCACGGGACCTCGGGGCTGATCGAGCGTGTGCGCAACAGTTCGTCGGAGACCCGGGATGCGGAACAGGCGACCCTGGAGTTTCTGGCGCAGTACGTGCCGAAGGGGGCCTCGCCGATGTGTGGCAATTCGATTTGCCAGGATCGGCGCTTCATGGCGCGGTTGATGCCGGAGCTGGAGCAGTACTTCCACTACCGCAACCTGGATGTCTCGACGCTGAAGGAGCTCGCGCGGCGCTGGGCGCCGGATGTGATCGCGCAGTTGCGCAAGAATGCTTCGCATCAGGCGCTGCAGGATATCCGCGACTCGATCGACGAGCTGCGCCTGTATCGCGAGCGCTTTATCCAGCTGCCGCCGGCCTCGCAGCACTGATCTGCGAAGTTTGCGGGGGCTTCGTTCGGCCGCCTGCCTTGTAGTGGCTGGGCCTGGTTCGGCATCGGGTGTTTACGGTGGCTTCGGTCCGCCGCCTGCCCGGCGCTGACTCGCCAGCGCGCCGCGAGGTACTTCTTTGCTCGTGCAAAGAAGTACCCAAGAAACACGCCCGACTGCCGCGACCCCGGCCCGCTGTGCGGGCCGGGGCTTCCCTCGCTCCGAGGGTTTTCGCGGGCGGCGCTGAACTCGCTACGCTGCGCTTCGCTCAGACATCCAGCGCCTTTTCTCCCGCGAAAACCCTCTCCACTCGGCGCGACGACAACGGGGGGTCAAGGTCAAGACAACGGCGGTTCTGACCTTTGTGCCAATGGATGGGGGCTGGGTCTGCCGACACCTGGGCACGCTCGGCCTGCGGCCGTTGCGTGCCGCGCCCGCGTAGCGGGCGCCAGGGGCTTTCGAGCGGCATTGCCTATGGTTAGGCGCAAACATGGTGATGCGTTCGGTTTTGACCTTCGCCTCCCGTATGGAGCCCCTCGCGGAGGGCGTGATGGGCCGGCCCGTTTTCCATAAATTCGGGGCGCTGGATGTCTGAGCGGAGCCGAAGGCGCAGCGAGTTCAGCGCCGCCGGCCCAGCACGTCCGGAGCGAGGTTCCCGGGCGAAATCCGGGTGCCCTTCTTTGGGTCCTTTCTTGGGCAAGCAAGAAAGGACCTCGCGGCGCGCTGGCGAGTCAGCGCCGGGCAGTATGCGGACCGGAGCCACCGTAAACACCGAGCGACGAACCAGGGCCAGCCACAACAAGGCAGGCGGCCGAACGAAGCCACCGTTACCAGCGAACGACGAACCAGGCCCGGATCGT
>NZ_AUDT01000016.1:0-54437 GCF_000425605.1 Thioalkalivibrio sp. ALE17 | reverse complement strand
GGTTCGGCCACGCTCCAGAACATCAGGCCGATACCCATGCCGGCGGCAAACAGCATGGAGAACCAGGAGATCACGGAGAACTCCGGCTTGGCGTCCTGGCCGCCAATGCGGATGCGCCCGATCGGCAGCAGGATCAGGGCCAGACAGAACAGAACGAAGATGTTGCCGGCCGACAGGAACAGCCAGTCGAAGGTGCGGCCGATCCACTGGCGCGTGGCGTCGAGGTGTTCGTTGGCCTGTTCCGGAAAGATCAGGGACAGGATGACGAATACGACGATCAGGAATGCGCTGACCACGAAGACCGGGTTGTGCAGGTCCAGCCCCAGCGGGTTGATGTTCTGCTCACCAATCTCGTGGTCGGTGTCGTATTCGGCTTCCAGTGCCTCTTTCTGTTTTTCGAGGTCCTGCGGATTCTCGCTCACCGTCTCCTCCTTGGCTTTTTTCCGGCATGTTGCCGCGGCCGAATGTCGGCCCGTTGCAACCCTGTCGAGTAAAGACAGTGCATCGAAAAAATGCAAAGGACCGGTCCAGAATGCGTTTTACCGGCGTGAGGGAGGAGCCCGGCGCCTCAGCGGCGCGACAGCTCGCAGAGGGCTCGAACATGGGCCGCCGCGCTGCGCCCGAGCGACGGGAAGTCGTATCCACCCTCCAGCATGGAGACCAGGCGCCCGCCAGCGTGGCGCGCGGCGACATCGACCAGGGCGCGCGAAACCCAGGCGAAGTCGTCTTCCGCCAGGTGCAGGCTGGCCAGGTGGTCGTCCCGGTGGCCGTCGAACCCGGCCGAGACCAGCACCAGCTCCGGCTGAAAGCGATCCAGGGCGGGCAGCCAGTCGCGTTCGATCGCGGCGCGAAAGGTTGCGCCGTCGGTGCCGGCGGCCAGGGGCGTGTGGATCAGGTGATCGCGTTCGGCCAGCGGTGTGCCCGGGTAGAACGGGTGCTGGAAGGAAGAGCAGTAGAGCACCCGGGGGTCCTCCCGGAAGATGTCTTCGGTCCCGTTCCCGTGGTGGACGTCGAAGTCCGCGATCGCCACGCGCGCGAGGCCATAGTGCGCCAGCGCGTGGGCGGCCGCCACCGCGATGTTGTTGAACAGACAAAAGCCCATGGCCCGCTCGCGTTCGGCGTGATGGCCGGGCGGGCGGACGGCGCAGAAGACATGGTCGGCTTCCCCTTCCATGACGGCTCGCACGCCCGCCACCCCGGCTCCGGCCGCGTGCAGCGCGGCCGTCAGCGAGCCTTTGCTCATGACGGTATCCGCGTCGAGCATCGTCTGCTGCCCGGGAGCCGGGGCGCTGGCCCGTATACGGGCGACATGCGCCGGGCTGTGGACCCGCTCGAGTTGCGCGTCGGTGGCCGGGGGCGCGTCCAGCAGGATCAGGCCTTCCAGCAGGCCCTCGTCGAGCAGGGCATTGCGGATCGCGTGCAGCCGCCCGGGTCGTTCCGGGTGGGTCGGGCCCGGATCGTGCAGCAGGCAGTCGGGGTGCGAGATATAGGCCGTATGGGTCATGGTCAGCCTCCGTCGGGGCACCTCCTGCGAGTATAGGGGCAGACAGCGGCCCGATGCGGTGGCCCCGTGCGGCCCCAGCCGGTACGGTAGAACTCAATCCATGGTAAAGAGGAGATGTGCATGAAGGCCTTGCTGATCGACCCGGAGAAGCAGACGATCGAGGTGGTGGAGGTGGAAGGGCGCGAGGATATCGCGCGGCTGATCGGTTTCGATACGCTCGAGTCCGACGAGATTGGTCCCGATGGTGACCGCCTGTTCTTCGACGAGGAGTGCTTCCTGCGGGGGACGACCGGGCGTTTCCAGATCGACAACGTGATCCCGGTGTCGGGCAAGGGCCTGGTGGTGGGGAGCCGCGACGACGGCGCCAGCCTGCAGGACGTCGTATCCGACCCGGATGCCCTGCGGGCGCGGATGAAATACCTCTAGGGAGACGCTGATTGAATCGCGCGTCCGCGCTCGAGTCGCTTTTGCGTGCGAACAAGGCGCGGTGACTGCCGTGCAGTTATTCTGCACAAGGGAACCGCAACGCCGTGCGCGCGCCCGTTTTCGATTAACAACGGGCGGCCGAGCCCCCGCTTTCAATAGCTTGTGGGGTTGGTGCCCCCCGATTCTGAATGAATATGGCCCGATCCTGCGTTGCGCCCCGAATCCATCGAAAACGGGCGGGTAGAACCACTACCCGCTGCACGACGCGCCTTGTCTCGGAACGTTTTGTCTCGAACAACTGGGGGCACCAACGCGGACGCGCGATTCAATCAGCGTCTCGCTAGGGGGCTCAGCGCAGCTGGCTGTCCTTGGAGGCGCGGCGGTTGTAGGGGCTGGTCGCGTGGTGCTCGGCGTCCTGCGCCTCCTGGCAGGTGATGCACAGGCGCACACCCGGCAGGGCCTGGCGCCGTCCCTCGGGAATCCGCGCGCCGCATTCCTCACATTCGAGCAGGCTTTCACCGGCCGGGAGTTCGCTGCGCACGCGCTGCAGGGCATCCTCCACCGTGTGGTCGATCTGCTCCTGCTCCGCTCCGTCCTTTGCCCATCCGCCCGCCATTCGCGTGCCCTCCCTTTTGCGCATGCCTGCAAGGCTGAGACCGCCCGGACCGGGTGTGAAGTTCCGGCGGGCCGGGGCGGGGCGTGCCCGCCCGGGTAGTCTGTTCCCCGCGTGGCAGGGGCTATCCGTGGCCGAATTCGCGGGCGACGTAGTCGATGTCCTTGTCGCCGCGTCCGGAGAGGTTGGCCAGGATGGTCGTGCCCGGGTTCTCGCGTCCGTGTTTCATGGCCCAGGCGACGGCATGCGCGCTTTCCAGCGCCGGGATGATCCCTTCGGTCCGCGATAGCTGGTAGAAGGCGTCCAGGGTCTCGTCGTCGTTGATTGCGTGGTAGGCGACGCGTTCGGTGGTCTTCAGGTAGGAGTGTTCCGGGCCGACGCCGGGATAGTCCAGCCCGGAGGCGATCGAGTGCACCGGCGCCGGGTTGCCTTCCTCGTCGGCCAGCAGCATGCACTTGAAGCCGTGGATCATGCCCGGCTTGCCATAGGTCATGGTGGCGGAGTGCTCGCCGAGCTTGGTGCCGCGCCCCAGCGGTTCCACGCCGTTCAGCTGCACCTGTTCGTCCTCGATGAAGCCGGCGAACATGCCCATGGCGTTGGAACCGCCGCCGACGCAGGCGACCACGTGGTCCGGAAGCTCGCCACCGCTCATCTCCAGGTACTGTTCGCGCGCCTCGATGCCCACCACCGACTGGAAATTGCGCACCATCAGCGGGAACGGGTGCGGCCCGACCACGGAACCGATCGCGAACAGGGCCTCGTCCGCCTGCGACAGGTAGGACTGGAAGGCCGAATCCACGGCCTCCTTCAGCGAGCGGCCGCCGAAGGAGACGGGCACCACCTGGGCCCCCATCAGCTTCATGCGGGTGACGTTGGGGGCCTCCTTGGCGATGTCGATCTCGCCCATGTGAATCTCGCACTCCATGCCGAAGTAGGCCGCCGCGGTGGCCAGGGCCACGCCGTGCTGTCCGGCGCCGGTCTCGGCGATCAGCTTCTTCTTGCCCATGTGCTTGGCGAGCAGCGCCTCGCCCATGCAGTGGTTCAGCTTGTGCGCGCCGGAGTGATTCAGATCCTCACGCTTGAGGTAGATATGCGCACCTACCGAGCGGCTCAGGTTGTGGGCGTAGTACACCGGCGTCGGGCGACCCTGATAGTGCTTGCGGATGTAGCGCAGCTCGTTCAGGAAGTCGCCCGAGCGCGCCAGGGTGCGGTAGGCGTGATTGATCTCGGCGAAATGCGGTTCCAGTTCCGGTGGCAGGAACGCGCCGCCGAATTCGCCGAAGTAGCCTTCCGGGCTGGGGAAATCCTTGAGATACGACATGGGCGGTCTCGATGCTGGATGGGTTGCGATCAGGGGGTCCGTCCGCGCGGACGCCAGGGCGTATGATCCTTCGCGCGGCGTGGGATGCCAAGCCCGAGGTGCTGAAAGGGCACTCGGTGGCGGCGGCTTGTGCTGCGGGGCGCGCCACGGCGCAGGAACCCCACTGTCATCGCGAGGCGCGCGGCGCCGTGGCGATCTCCGTGCTGGCCCCGGTGGCCGGATGGGTCCGGGGGACTCTCCAAACGATTGCCGTGGCCCCTGCGGGGCCTCGCAATGACGAGGGGATGGGCGGAGCTGCGGCCCCGTTCGCGCGCGCACTCAGTAGTCGAGCCGGTTGTAGCGGATCACGCGATCCAGCTCGGCGGTGCTCAGCGCGAGGCCGTAGTCCTGCTGCAGGCGGGCGTGCAGGTCGGCGGGGCTGCTCGGGGCCGGGTCCATCTCGCGGGCGAACTGGCCGACATCCTCGATGACCGCCCAGGGATAGAGGATCCAGCGCCACTCCTGTACCGCCTGGCTGTGGAAATCGGCGCGACAGGACGTTCCGGCCTTTTCGTGCAGCACCGCGGTACGTACCGCGGCGGGCTGGAAGCCCTCCAGGTGCGGGCGGGCGGCCGCCAGGGTGTCCCCGGAGTCGTTGACATCGTCCACCAGCAGGACCCGTTCGCCGCGGACGTCGCCGGCGAGCGGGACGGTGACCGCGGCCGGCTGTTTCGCGCGGGCACCCGAGGTGTAGTGTTCGACCTTCAGGCTCAGCAGCTTGTGCACGCGGAGAAAGTCGCAGAGAAAACGCGCCGGCATGAAGCCGCCGCGGGCAATCGCCACGATGCAGTCCGGCTGGAAGCCGCTGTCCAGGACCTGGCGTGCCAGGTCGTCGGCCGCCCGGACCACCTCGTCCACGGTGATCAGCTGGACCGGCATCTTGTTCGGTTCAGGCATACGCCGCGATCTCCACGCCGGCGGCTTTCATCTTTTTTCGGGCCTCCGCGCCGCCCTCCGGCGTAACGGGCAGCGCGGCATGCGGGATCAGGTGGACGTCAAAGCCGTTGTTGCGCGCGTCCACGGCTGTTGCCGCCACGCAGACGTCGAGGGCCAGCCCGCCCAGCCAGATCCGCGTCACGCCCCGTTTCCGCAGTTCTTCGGCCAGGCCGGTCTGGTCGAACGCGGAGTACTGGTCATGGTCGAAGCGCGTTCCCTTCGTGACCTTGATAACGCCGGCAGGCAGCGCGAGGTCGGCATGGAACCGGGCCCCGGGCGAGTCCTGCAGACAGTGTGGAGGCCAGGGGCCGCCCTGTTCCCGGAAGCTCGGGTGTCCGGCCGGGTGCCAGTCGCGGGAGGCATAGACCGGCAGTCCCAGCGCGTCCGCGGCCTCAAGCCAGCGGTTGAGCACCGGGATGACGGTGTCGCCGTGATCAATGGCCAGGGCCCCGCCGGGGCAGAAGTCGTTCTGTACGTCGACGACCAGCAGGGCGTCCCCCGTCTGAAGCTGGTGGCGTGGATCGTCCGTCATGAGACTCCCCCTTGGTGTTGCCGCTGGCCGGATGTGGCGTGCCGGGCGCGTATGGCGCGGGTGACCGCATCCTGGTGTGCCTGTAGCGCCGGGCTGACGGACACGGGGTAGGGTGTCTCCGCGGGCTCGATGGCGCGGATCGCGGGGGGCAGTTGCGCCCGCTGTTCCCGCGCGTGGTCACGCAGCGTGTCCAGGTCGCGAGGATGCGCGGGCAGGCGCTGGCCCTCGTGCATCACCGGCCGCAGTAACGGTTCCCCGGGCTGGTTTTCGTCCTGACGGGCAATGATGTCGCCCGCGAACCGGTCGCCTTCCCGGCGCCGGAAGATCTGCTTGGCGCCCGGCAGGATGGGCTTGCCACTGGAGAGCTTGAGGCGGCCTTCTCCGGCGTACTCGGCCAGCTTGTAGGCGATATCCAGGTCCGGCACGTCGGTGGAGATGCCCATGCTGGTGCCGACGCCGAAGGCGTCGATGGGTGCGTCCCGTGCCAGCAACTCCGCGATCGCGTGTTCGTCGAGGCCGCCGCTGGCGAAGATCCCGACCTGCTGCAGTCCGGCGTCGTCCAGCATCGCCCGGGCTTGGCGGGCCAGTGTTCCGAGATCACCGGAGTCCAGGCGGATGGCGCGAACGCGGAAGGCCTCGCCCCGTTCGTGGCCGAGCTGGATGACCCGGCGCACGCCTTCGAGGGTGTCGTAGGTGTCCACCAGCAGCACCGTGTCCGGGTAGAGGCGGGCAAAGGCGGCGAAGGCCTCGGCTTCATCCTCGTGCGCCTGGATGTAGCTGTGGGCCATGGTGCCGCTCACCGGGACGCCGTAGCGCTTGCCCGCCAGCACATTGGAGGTACTGGCGACGCCGGCGATATGGAAGGCGCGCGCGCCCTTCAGGGCGGCGTCCAGCCCGTGCATGCGGCGGGCGCCGAAGTCGACGACCTGCCGCTCCCCGGCCGCGGTCACCAGGCGCGCGGCCTTGCTCGCCTGTACCGTCTGCAGGTGGATCTGGTTCATCACCAGGGTCTCGATCAGCTGGGCCTCGGGGAGCGGCGCGGTGACCTCCAGGATCGGTTCGTTGGCGAACACCGGGGTGCCCTCGGGCACGGCGCGGACCGTCCCGGTGAAACGGAAGGCCTCCAGCCAGCGCAGGAACCGGTCGGAGAAGCGGTCGAGGCCGGCCAGATAGTCGAGATCCGACAATTCGAAGCGCAGGTCTTCGAGCTGTTGCAGGACGGTGTCCAGCCCGCAGGCCAGCAGATAGTTGCGGCGCTGCGGCAGGCGGCGCACGAACAGGCTGAAGACTGCGGGTTCGTGCAGGTTCTCCTCGTAGTAGGCCTGAAGCATGGTGAGTTCGTAGAGGTCCGTGAACAGCGCCAGGCCAGGGGTGTACGGGGCGGTTGCGTGCCCGGCGCCGGTCATGCCGTCAGCTCTTCCAGGATCTGCGCGTGGATCTCGCGATCGGCCTCGGTGTGCAGGACGAAGCGGATGTGGCCGACGGCGTCCAGACGCGGGGTGGCGCCAATGACCGTCTGCAGAGCGATCCGGGCGGCCTCCTCGACGGGATAGCCGAACGCCCCGGTGGACAAGGCCGGAAAGGCGATGCCGTAGACCCCGGCCTCTTCCGCCCGGAGCAGGGCATTGCGGTAGCAGTCGGCCAGCAGTCGGCTGGCCGGCTCGTCATGCCCGTAGACCGGCCCGAGGCAGTGGATCACGAAGCGGTTGGGCAGGTTGTGGGCGTCGGTCAGAACGGCCTGACCCGGTTCGATCGGCGCCAGCGGCTGGCATTCACGCTCCAGCCCCGGGCCCGCGGCACGGTGGATGGCTCCGGCCACACCACCGCCCGGTCGCAGCCAGGCATTGGCGGCGTTGACCACCGCATCCATGTCGCGTTGCGCGGCGATGTCGCCGGTGGTGCATTCGATGGTGACGCCGTGAACCTTGACCCGCATGTGTTCCCCTTGTCCGGAATGCCCGTGGCCTGGCCGGCCCCTGATCCAAGCATAGGGCACTCGTCCCAATCGGGTGAACCGCGTCTCAGCGAGCGTCCCCGGCGAGCCGGTCGCGTACCGCCGCGGTCAGTTCCAGCGAGCGCCGTCGCGCCGCGTGATCGAAGGTGGAGGTGGTGACGATCAATTCGTCAGCGCCGGTCTGCTCGAGAAACCGGCGGATCTCGGTCTCCACCGTGTCCGGTGCGCCGATCGCGGAGCAGGCCATGGTCTGCTCGACGATCGCGCGTTCGGCGCGGTCGAGCCGCTCGCGGTAGCCCTCGACGGGGGGCTGGATCGGTTCCGGGCGCCCGCGACGCAGGCTGATGAACGCCTGTTCCATGGAGCTGGCCAGGGTGCGGGCCGCGTCGTCGGTGTCGGCGGCGTACACGTTGTAGCCGAGCATCGCGTAGGGGCGGTCCAGCCATGCGGACGGTCGGAACTGATTCCGGTACAGCGCCAGTGCGTCCATCAGTTGCCCGGGAGCGAAGTGCGAGGCGAATGCGTAGGGCAGTCCCATGCGGGCCGCCAGCTGGGCGCCGAACAGGCTGGAACCCAGGATCCAGACGGGCACCTGCTGGCCGGCGCCGGGGATGGCGCGGATCACCTGGTCCGGCTGCGGATCGTCCATGTAGCCGAGCACTTCGGCGACGTCCCGGGGGAATTCCTCGGGGTCGATGTCCGGGGCGCGGCGCAGGGCGCGGGCCGTGGTCGGATCGGTCCCGGGTGCCCGGCCCAGTCCCAGGTCGATGCGGCCGGGGTACAGGGCGTTCAGGGTCCCGAACTGTTCGGCGACCACCAGGGGTGCATGGTTCGGCAGCATGATGCCGCCGGCACCCACCCGGATCTGTTCGGTGGCGGCCGCGACCTGGCCGATCACGACGGCGGTGGCGGCGCTCGCGATGCCGGGCATGTTGTGGTGCTCCGCCAGCCAGTAGCGCCGGAAGCCCAGCGTCTCGGCGTGGCGCGCCAGATCCAGGGTGTTGTGCAGCGCCCGGCCGGCGTCGCCATCGGCGGTGATCGGGGCCAGGTCGAGGACGGAGAATGCGGTCATGGGTGCGATTGTACCGGCGCAGGTGTCGGGCGCAGCCGCCGGCGTTGCCGGTGGGGTCTATAGTCGGGTTAAGGCCTTGCCGGAGGGCGCGCCATGAGTATTTCCAGGACCCTGAACAACTTTCTCGACGAGCATGCGGTGACCTACCAGATCGTGCACCATCCGCACTCCGACTCGGCCAGCCGCACGGCCGAAGCGGCCCATGTGCCGGGTGACGCCGTGGCCAAGGCGGTGCTGCTGGTCGAGGAGGACGGGCAGTACCGCCTGGCCATCGTGCCGGCCACGCGCCGGGTGAAACTGGGACGCCTGCACCGGCTGCTGGGCGAGCATGTGGGCCTGGCCACCGAGGACGAGGTGGCCCGCGTGTTTGCCGACTGCGAACGCGGCGCCATCCCCGCCCTGGGGCCGGCCTTCGGGCTGGAGACCCTGGTGGACGAAAGCCTGCTGGAGCAGCGCGACGTGTATCTCGAGGCCGGCGACCACGAATCCCTCGTGCACCTGCGCGAGGCGGATTTCCTGTACCTCCTCGGCCAGCCCCGCCGCGGCGACTTCAGCGCCCACGTCTGAGTTGCCGGCCCTGACGACACTACCCTCCCCCGAGCGAATTCGGTATCGCGCGGCCACTTCGTCTATCGTCGGTGGCTGTCCTGCAGGAGGAGGTGGCTGGATGACGACGATGGATCCGTTTCTGGAGATGGCGCTGGACGAGGCGCGCGAGGGGCTGGGCGAGGCCGGAATCCCCATCGGGTCGGTGCTGGTGCACCGGGGCGAGGTGATCGGGCGCGGACACAACCGGCGCGTGCAGCAGGGCAGTGCCATCCTGCATGCCGAGATGGATGCGCTGGAGAACGCTGGGCGACAGCCCGCGCAGGTATACCGCGAGTGCACGCTCTACACGACGCTGTCGCCCTGCGCGATGTGCAGCGGGGCCATCGTTCTCTACGGTATTCCGCACGTGATCATTGGCGAGAATGAGTCCTTTCTCGGTGAGGAGGACTGGCTGCGCGGGCACGGCATTCAGGTGGATGTGGTGCAGGACCCGGGCTGCCGCGAACTGATGCGGTCGTTTATCGAGAACCACCCCGAACTGTGGCACGAGGACATCGGCCACTGACACCACCTTCCGGCGACTGCGCGGGCTCAGGGGCCTTCGCGGGGCGGCGGGTCGGCGTAGGGGTAGTCGCTCGCCTCCAGGTTTTCCTGGAAGCTTTCGAGGCGTTCCACGGCCAGGTCGGTGCGGTTGAACTGGGCGATGTGGAACAGGGCGTCGCCCTCGTTGATCAGCGGCAGGTTGAGTTCGCCGATGATGATGCCGGAGGCGGGGGCGAGGATCTCGGTCTCGGTCTCGCCGAAGGGGTCGGAGACGATGGCCAGCCGGGTCTGGTCGCGGACGACGCGATCGCCCTGGCGCACGAAGGTCCGCAGGATGCCGCTTTGCGGCGCCCGGACCCAGCCGCTGGTGCGGGCCATGATGGGCTCCTTGCGCGGGCGCCGGCGCACGGCCGGGAGCATCTCCAGGTGGCGCATGACCTCGATGATGCCGTGTACCCCGCCGCGGATGGAGAGCTCGTCGAAGCGCAAGGCCTCGCCGGCCTCGTAGAGCAGGATCGGGATCTGGCGTTCCGCGGCCGCCTCGCGCAGGGAACCGTCGCGCAGCGCGGAGTTGAGGATAACCGGTGCGCCGAAGGCGCGGGCGAGCTCGCGGGTTTCCGTATGGTCCAGATTGGCGCGGATCTGTGGCAGGTTGGACCGGTGGATGGCGCCGGTATGCAGGTCGATGCCGTGCGTGCAGCGCTGGACGATCTCGCGCATGAACAGCCGCGCGACCCGGGCGCCCAGCGAGCCCTTCTGCGATCCCGGAAAACAGCGGTTCAGGTCGCGCCGATCGGGCAGGTAGCGGCTCTGGTTGATGAAGCCGTGCATGTTCACCACGGGCACGGCGATCAGGGTGCCCTTCATGCGCCGCAGGGCGGGCACCTTGAGCAGGCGGCGGATGATCTCGACGCCGTTGATCTCGTCGCCGTGGATGGCGGCACTGACGAACAGCACCGGCCCCTTGCGCCGGCCGCACAGGACCTGAACCGGCATGTTGGTGGGTGTGTGGGTGTACAGCGCCCCCAGTTCCAGCTCCACCGTGCGGCGTTCGCCTGGGCGGACCGTGGTGCCGCCGATCGTGATCGGGTCGTTGCGAACGGCCCGCGGAGTCGCCATTAGCCGCGGCCCTTGGTCTTGGTCCGGTTGGGCTTGGCGTTCTTCTCGATGAAGTCGATGATCATGCCCGCCACGTCCTTGCCGGAGGCGTTCTCGATGCCTTCCAGGCCGGGCGACGAATTGACCTCCATGACCACGGCGCCGTGGTTGGAGCGCAGCAGGTCCACGCCGCAGACGTTCAGCCCCATCACCTTGGCCGCGCGCACGGCGGTGGCGCGTTCTTCCGGGGTAATGCGGCACAGCGTGGCGCTGCCGCCACGGTGCAGGTTGGAGCGGAACTCGCCTTCCTTCGCCTGGCGCTTCATGGCGGCGACGACCTTGTCGCCGATCACGAAGCAGCGGATGTCCGAGCCCTTGGCCTCCTTGATGTATTCCTGCACCAGGATGTGCTGCTTCAGGCCCATGAAGGCCTGGATGACGCTCTCGGCCGCCTGCTTGGTCTCGGCCAGTACCACCCCAAGGCCCTGGGTGCCTTCCAGCAGCTTGATCACGCAGGGCGCGCCGCCCACGGTGGCCAGCAGGTCGTCGATGTCGTCCGGCGAGTGTGCAAACCCGGTGACCGGCAGGCCGATACCGCGGCGCGACAGGAGCTGCAGGCTGCGCAGCTTGTCGCGCGAGCGCGAGATGCCGACGGACTCGTTCAGCGGATAGACGTTCATCATCTCGAACTGGCGCAGCACGGCGGTGCCGTAGAACGTGATGGACGCCCCGATGCGCGGGATGACCGCGTTGAACTGGTCGAGGATGTCACCCTTGTAGTGGATCTGCGGGTTGTGCGCGGTGATGTTCATGTAGCAGCGCAGCGGGTCCACCACACGGACCTCGTGGCCCCGCTGGTCGGCGGCCTCGACCAGGCGTCGGGTGGAGTAGAGCTTGCTGTTACGCGAGAGGATGCCGAGTTTCATTCAGGCGCCTGCTGGGCTGTCGGGGTGGACGGACGATGGCTGGCAATGAACGAGGCCTGAGGATCGACCAGGAAGCGACCCCGCATGGCCTCGCGGCCAAGCAACATGCGAAAGAGCATGGTATCGCGGCTGGTCAGGGAAAGCTCAACGGGCAACAGCAGCGGGCCCAGTTGCACGCGGGTGGCGATGAAATAGCGATCGCCGCTGTGCCCGCCGGAGTCGGTGACGCGGCGGATGTCCAGTACCGGGGCCTCGCACCAGACCTCGGTTGTGGCGTCGTGCTGGTGAGGGTGAATGCCGAAGCGTACCCATTCGTGACCGTCACGGGTGAACGGCTCGATGTGGAAGGTGTGGAGCGCAGAGCTGCGCGCGCCGGTATCGACCTTGCACTTGATGGCGGGGATCCCGAGATCGGGGAGCCCGACCCATTCGCGCCAGCCGAGGATGGGCGCCTCGCGGGTTTGCGGTGTAGTTTGGCTGGAAGGGGACGGGTGATCCACGTCGGCTCCCGGTGCGGGTGGAAGCCTCACTATAGCGAATCACCCGCCCGCTGCGAGCGGCCGGGGTCACTTGGTTGCATGTGACCCCGAGGAGGGTTCAGTCCTCGGCGATCGCCGCGTTGGTCAGGTTGTCCAGCGCGTTGCTCATGGTATCCAGGATGTCGTCCCGGTCGTCGATCCCGTGGCGTTCGGCCATCCATTCCGGATCGTTGTACGCCAGCCAGGTCTGGCCGTCGTCATCGGTCCAGGCCAGCGCCTTCATCGGCAGGTCGATGCCCGCGGTCTGCTGGCTGGTGAACATGTGGCTGCCCAGTGCCGGGTTGCCGAACAGCAGGAGTTCGGTAGGACCGAGGTCGATGTCCACACCGTCGGCCTTTGCCGCATGGTCCCAGCGCAGGGCGACGCCGACGTCGTTGGCTGCGAGCGCGTTCTCCAGCCGATCCAGGGTCTCGGAGGCCGAATGCGGGCTGGTCTTGGCGATCATGCCGGGGACGTCGACTGCCAGCGCCGGTGTCGCGGTCAGGGCCAGGGGCAGCAGGGCAGTGAGCAGAGTCTTTTTCATGACGAGGTCCTTGTCTCGGGGAGAATTGAACAGGTCGGGCCGGAGAGCGGTGGGCCGTTGCCCCGGGTTGCACCTGCGTGGAAAACCCACGGCGGGGAAGGTAGACGATCGATACAGATTTTGCAGGGCCCCTCGCGACGATGGTCGGTTCGGGGCCTGAATTCGGGGGCAGTCTGCCGGGGCGGGCGGACGCCGGCCATGCTCGACCGGCCGGGAGACATGTTCCGGCGTCCGCCAGGTTGGGGAGGTGGCGAGGTCTGCGTCACTGCATCAGCAGGTAGCCTTCATGCTGCAGTTCGATGATCTCGGCGTCGGCCATCGGCACGACGTTCACGAAGCCGTGGATGTCCTCGAGCTCGATCCCGCGCAGGCGGGCGGAGGCTTCGCACATGCGGAACTCGATATTGCCGGCCTGTGTCAGCGAGCGGGCGCGGCGCATCAGTTCTTCGTGCTCGTCGAATTCGTCGCGGGTGAAGTAAGGCACTTCCTGCCCGTGCAGCACCATCACGATGTGCGATTCGAACGGGTCGGCCTCGTAGACATTGTTCAGCATGCTCACCCGATCCAGCACCATTTCCAGCTCGCGCGGGCTGCTGGTGTAGACGTCATAGACCACCTTGCGGGGCTCGTAGGGGCGATCTATCTTCTCGGCGGAACCCCACGGCAGGTTATCGTCCGCGCCGGCAACCAACGGGGTGGCCAGCAGGCTGACGGCGGCCAGCAGGATCAGCAGCAGTCGGGTTACGGGACAGTTTTTCCGGTTCATGAGTGGCTCCTTGGTTGCTTTGCCTCGTTGAGGGTGGACGCTTTGCCGTAGCGAAACGTTCCTTGCGACGCGGGACGCTACATGCGGGTCTCGGGCCCCTGGTTCCGCAGTACGCGCTCGAGGACCGATTCCATCGCGAAGGTGATGCGCCGGCCCAGCGTCTGGGGACGGTGATAGGTCAGTTCGAATACGTCCGCCTCGCGGGTCAGTTCCAGCAGCAGATCATCGCTGGTGCGCAGTTCGTCGGCCAGGCCCATCTCGCGGGCCTGTTCGCCATACCAGTGTTCGCCGGTGGCGACCTGCTCGAGGTCCAGTTGCGGGCGGTAGCGGGCCAGGAAGGTCTTGAACAGCTCATGCGCCTCTTCGAGTTGCTCGCGGAACTTCTTGCGGCCCTCGTCGGTGTTCTCGCCCAGCATGGTCAGGGTGCGCTTGTACTCGCCGGCGGTCAGCAGTTCGACGTCGATGTCGTTGCGTGACAGCCAGCGGTGAAAATTGGGAATCTGCGCGACCACGCCGATCGAGCCCAGCACCGCGAAGGGGGCGGCCACGATGCGGTGGCCGACCGCCGCCATCATGTAGCCGCCGCTGGCGGCCACGCGGTCCACGGCCACGGTCAGGTCCAGACCCCCTTCGCGCAGGCGGGCCAGCTGGGCGGCGGCCAGCCCGTAGGAGGGGACCAGGCCCCCTGGACTTTCCAGGCAGACAATCGCCCGGTCCTGGTCCGGCCGCGCCATCGTGAGGATCGCGGTGACTTCCTCGCGCAGGCTTTCGACACTGGAGGCGCGGATGTCGCCGTCGAAACGCAGCACGTACACGCGGGGGCGTTCGGTCGTCGAACCGTCGTCCGGAGGCGCATCGCCGGATTGCGTCATGTCCGCGCTCCCCGATCCTTCCGCCTGCGACGGGGCATCGTGGGCTCGCCCCAGCTTGCGACGGCTCCAGGCGCGCAGGCGCTCGAGCCGACCACGGCGGCGTTCAACGGCTCGGCGCACGGTTTTCTCCATGCGCTCGAAGCGGTCGTTCAGGCGCTTGACCTGCAGGCGGTCCGGCCGTCGCTCGCGCGAGCGGGCGAGCAGGCCGGCGAACGCACTCAGCACGATGAGCGCGGCGATTACGGCCGTGGCGGCCTTGGCGAGGAAGAGTCCGTATTCCTGCAGAAATTCCATTTCGTGTCCCGGTTGAATGGGGTTGCGTGGTGAGCCGCGAAGGCGGTGTGTGCATAATGCCAGCATGGATACCGATACAGTTGAAGACCCCCGGAGCGCGGGACGGTTTCACGGCCAGGAAGGTTCCGCGGCCGGTCCGGTTCCCGAGCCGATCATTCACGCCGGGTATGCCACGCTGAGCCTGCGCCAGATCGACGACTGGAACGGGGTGCCCAAGGGCACGGCCTTTCGCCTGTTCAAGGCACGCAAGGACCAGCTGCGCGAGGGCGTGGATTTCTTCTACATCCCCGAAGGCAGCCACCCCGAACTGACCGAGACCCTGCGCCTGGATGGCCGAATCTATCCCTCCACCGTACACCTGGTACTGCTGACCGGCGCCGCCTATGCCCGCCTGCGCGAGGAGTGGCATGCGCGCACTCACAAGCCGGGTTGCGGATGCCCCGACGAACACTGACAGGGCGCGGCCCCATGGGCCTGTCCGAGCGGGCCGATTGATGCGTGTCACCCTTGAACAGTGGCGGATGCTGCAGGCGGTGGTGGAGGCCGGCGGCTTTGCGCGTGCCGCCGAACGGGTGCACAAGAGTCCGTCGAGCATCAACCATGCGGTGCAGAAGCTGGAAGAGCAGCTGGGGGTGGATGTCTTCGAGGTGCAGGGCCGCAAGGCCGTACTCACCCCGGCGGGCGAGGCGCTTTTGCGCCGGGCCGGGCATCTGCTCGAAGAGGCGGCGGAGATCGAGAACCTGGCCGGCGCGCTGGCGGCAGGGGTGGAATCCGAGATCCGGCTGGCAGTGGACCAGCTCCTGCCACGCGAGCCGGTGATCCGGGCGCTGGAAACCTTCTCGAAGGCCTACCCGGCCACCCGGATCCAGCTGCACGAGGTGGTGCTGAGCGGAGGGCCGGACATGCTCCGGGAAGCGGCCGTGGACATCCTGCTGGGGCCGGAACTGCCTTCCGGTTATCTCGGGAG
The DNA here is from genome assembly GCF_000425605.1 of Thioalkalivibrio sp. ALE17. Lineage (NCBI taxonomy): Bacteria > Pseudomonadati > Pseudomonadota > Gammaproteobacteria > Chromatiales > Ectothiorhodospiraceae > Thioalkalivibrio > Thioalkalivibrio sp. ALE17. The sequence goes on along the minus strand of NZ_AUDT01000016.1, from coordinate 38,963 downwards.
CTGTCTGGGCGAGTTGTCGATGGTCTGCGTCGCGCATCCCTCGCATCCCCTCGCCCAGGCGGAGGCGGCCCTGACCCGGCGCGATCTGCAGGCACACCGCCAGGTGGTGGTGCGCGATTCCGGCGACCAGGGAGGTGGCCAGGGCGGCTGGGTCGAGGCGGACCAGCGCTGGACGGTCTCGCACATGGGCACGGCCTGCGAGATCCTTCGTTCGGGCATCGGGTTCGCCTGGGTGCCGGAGGATCGCATCGCGGGGGATCTTGCCGCCGGCCGCCTGGTCGAATTGCATCTGGAGGCCGGGGCGCGCCACCGGGTGCCGTTCTACATTACGCATGCTGATCGTGATCGCGCCGGCGTGGCCAGCCGGTCCCTGATGGCAGCACTGGAACAAGGCTTCCGAGGCGAGCCTTCATAGTCAGTCAGAACTTGTGGGAGCGGGCTTGCCCGCGAAGTGCCGGCCCCCGCCGGATCGTGCCCGCAAGCCTGAGCGCAATACCCAATCACAAGGAAAGAACCAATGTGCGGGATCGCAGGAGAATTCGTCTGGGGTGAGCGGCGCGCCAGCGGCGAGGCCGTGGCGCGCATGCTGCCCTGCCTGGAACGGCGCGGGCCGGATGCCGACGGGCTGTGGGCCTCCGGGCGGGTCGCGCTGGGGCACCGGCGCCTGTCGATCCTGGATCTGTCGCAGCGCGCGCACCAGCCGATGTTCGACCCGGAGACCGGGCTCGCGCTGGTTTTCAACGGTGCGATCTACAACTTCCGCGCCCTGCGCAGCGAGCTGGAGGGCCGCGGCCATCGTTTCTTCTCCACCGGCGATACCGAGGTCATCCTGCGCGGCTATGCCGAGTGGGGCGAGGGCATCGTGGCCCGGCTGCACGGCATGTTCGCCTTTGCGCTGTATGACGGCCACGCCCAGCGCCTGCTGCTGGCGCGTGACCGTATGGGCATCAAGCCGCTGTATCTGGCGCGTACGGGCGACGGCATCCGCTTCGCGTCCAACACCCAGGCGCTGCTGGCGGCCGGCGACGTGGATACCGCGCTGGATGCCGAGGCACTGCACATGCTGTTCTCGCTGCACGCGGTGGTGCCCGCGCCGCGCACCGTGCTGCGTGGCATCCGCAAGCTGGAGCCGGGGCATTACCTGAGCATCGATGCGCGCGGCCAGGAACGTCTGCAGCGCTACTGGACGCTGCATGCCCACCGCCCGGACGCGGCCGTGTCCGACGCCGAATGGCAGGAGCGTATCGAGCACAGTCTGCGCAGCGCCGTGCGCAGGCGCCTGGAGGTGGCCGACGTGCCGGTCGGCGTGCTGCTCTCCGGCGGGCTGGACTCCTCCCTGCTGGTCGCGCTGGCGATGGAGGAGGGGGCGCAGGACCTGCGCACCTTCACCGTCGGCTTCGAGGACCAGCCGGAGGAGAAGGGCTCGGAGTTCGAATACTCCGATCCGGTCGCCGAGCGCTACGCCACCGACCATCAGGCCACGCTGATCCCCAACGACCAGGTGCTGGCCCGATTGCCGGAGGCGGTCGGGGCGATGGCCGAGCCGATGTTCGGCCAGGACGCGGTGGCCTTCTACCTGCTGTCCGAGCAGGTCTCGCAGCATGTGAAGGTGGTGCAGTCCGGCCAGGGCGCGGACGAGGTTTTCGGTGGCTATTTCTGGTATCCGCAGATGGCCGAGGATCGCCACGGCGACTGGGTGGAGCGTTTTCGCCGCCACTACTTCGACCGCGACCACCCCGAGATGGCCGAGATGCTGCGCCACCCGCCGGCGAACGACGTGACCGGCGACTGGCTGCGCGAACAGTTCGCCGAACTCGAGACCGACCGCGCGGATTCCTTCATCGACGCGGTGCTGGCGCTGGATGTGACCACGCTGATCGTGGACGATCCGGTCAAGCGCGTGGACAACATGACGATGGCCTTCGGCCTGGAGGCGCGGGTCCCGTTCCTGGATCACGAACTGGTGGAGACGGCCGCCGCGATGCCGCCGCACCTGAAGCTGGGCGACGGCGGCAAGGACGTGCTGCGCCGCATCGCCCGCGGGCGCCTGCCGGACGCGGTGCTGGACCGGCCCAAGGGCTACTTCCCGGTGCCGGCACTCAAATACGTGCGCGGGGACTTCCTCGAGTTCATGCGCGACATCCTGACCTCGCGCGCCTCGCGCGAGCGCGGCCTCTATCAGCCGGCCTACATCGACAGGCTGCTGGATGCCCCGGACCAGTACTTCACCCGCATCCAGGGCTCCAAGCTCTGGCACGCAGCCCTGCTCGAATACTGGCTGCAGACTCACGTGGATGCGTGATCAAAGGGTGTATGTCACCACGAAGCACACGAAGGCACGAAGAAGGTCAAGGTCAAGAGCGGATTAACCACAGAGGACACGGAGTACACGGAGACGGCCCATGGCATTTCGGGTGAAGGGCGCGAGCATCATGGGCCGGGAATAGTCCGTCTAAAGGGGGTCACCCCAATGCAGTTCGATATGCTTGGCACGTACTTCAGCTGCAAGCCAATCAACGACTTTCTCCGTGATCTCCGTGTGCTCCGTGGTGCAACCCGCCCTGGACCTTCTTCGTGCCTTCGTGTGCTTCGTGGTGAAATCCGTGTTTCCCTCAGGACTCCGTCAGGCGCGGCATCAGCATGGTGAGGTTGCAGGGCATGGTGCGGTCGTCGAGCTGGGCCTGGATGATGCGGTCCCAGGCGGTGCGGCAGGCGCCGGTGGAGCCGGGCAGTACGAAGATGTAGGTGCCGTTCGCGACCCCTGAAAGGGCGCGGGACTGCAGACTGGAGGTGCCGATCTCTTCATAGGAGAGCATGCGGAACAGCTCGCCGAAGCCCTCGATGGTCTTGTCCAGCAGCACCGAGGCGGCCTCGGGTGTGCCGTCACGGCCGGTGATGCCGGTGCCGCCGGTGGTGAGCACCGCATCGATCTCGGGGTCGGCGATCCAGCGCGAGAGTTCCGCGCGGATGGCGTAGATGTCGTCCTTCACGATCCCGCGATCGGCCAGGCGGTGGCCGGCGCCTTCGAGGCGTTCCACGAGGGCATCGCCGGAGCGGTCTTCCGCCAGTTCGCGGCTGTCGGAGACGGTGAGCACGGCGATGTTCAGCGGCTTCCTGACGGGGGTGGTTTCCGGCGTGGAATCGGTCATGGCAACGTCCTGTTGGTGTATCGTGGCGCCCATCTTAATGAGTTGCTGGAGTTCCGGGAATGTCGGAGCGGGTACAGAAGGTCCTGGCGGCGCGCGGGCTGGGTTCGCGGCGCGAGATCGAGGGCTGGATCGAGCGCGGCGAGGTGCAGGTGAACAACCGGACCGCGCGGCTGGGGGATCAGGTCGACGAGCACGACGTGATTCGCGTGCGCGGGCGCATCGTGCGGCGCCCGGAGCACCCGCACCGCTGGATCGTGTACCACAAGCCGGTCGGCGAGATCTGCAGCCGCTCCGATCCGGAGGGCCGGCGACCGGTGTTTGCCAGCCTGCCGCGTCTGAAGGGGCAGCGCTGGGTGGCGGTAGGCCGGCTGGACCTGAATACTTCGGGCCTGCTGCTGTTTACCACCGACGGCGAACTGGCCAACCGGCTGATGCACCCGAGCATGGCGCTGGAACGCGAGTATGCCGTGCGCGTGCTGGGCGAGGTGCCGGCGGCCACGCTGGACATGCTGCGCGAGGGCGTGGAGCTGGAGGATGGCCCGGCGCGTTTCGACAGTCTGGAGGAGCAGGGCGGGGACGGCGCCAATCACTGGTATCACGTGATCGTCAGCGAGGGGCGCAACCGCCTGGTGCGGCGGTTGTGGGATGCCGTCGGGGTCACGGTCAGCCGCCTGATCCGGGTGCGCTACGGGCCGGTGGTCCTGGGGCGGGGTCTGAAGACCGGCGCGGTGCGCGACCTGGAGAGCCGCGAGGTGGCCGGGCTGTACGCGGCGGTGGACCTGCCGATCCCGGAATCGGCGCGCCCGCGCGGGCGGGGCGGACCGCGCCGCGACCCCCGGAGCAAGCAGCGGCCCGGCAAGCCGGCGGCGGCCGGCAAGTCGCGCAACAGTCGGGCGGCGCGCGAGGACGGCTGGAGTTCCTCGCCGCCGAAGAAGTCGGGCAAGCCGGCATCCCCTGGTGGTCGCGGTGGTGGCCGGGGCGCGAAGCCCTCGGGCGGTCGTTCCGGCGGGCGCCCGGCGGGCGGTGGTAAATCGGGCGGGCGTCGCCAGCGGTAACACCACGTGCGGATTCCCGACCTTCTGGAGGCCCTGCGTGCGGAGTACGGTGACCTGCAATGGTGGCCGGCGGATACCGCCTTCGAGGTGATGGTCGGTGCCGTGCTGACCCAGAACACGAGCTGGACCAACGTCGAGAAGGCCCTGGACAACCTGCGCGCCATCGGTGCCCTCTCGCCCGAAGGACTGATGGCGCTTGACCCGGAAGAACTGGCCGAGCGGATTCGTCCCAGTGGCTACTTCAACGTGAAGGCCGACCGGCTGCGGCATCTGCTGCGCTTCCTCGAGGCATCCGGCGGTGTCGAGGGACTGACCGCGCTGGAAACGGCCGAGTTGCGCTCGGCGTTGCTGGGCGTCAAGGGCGTGGGCCCGGAGACGGCCGACGATATCGTGCTGTATGCCTTCGACCGCCCGGTCTTCGTGGTGGATGCCTACACGCGGCGTCTGTTCGAGCGCCTGGAGGTCCCGCAGGCGCAGGCCCCCTATGATCAGCTGCGTGGCCACGTCGAGACGGAGTTGGGGCCGGATGTGGCCGCCCTGAACGACCTGCATGCGCTGATCGTGGAGCATGGCAAGGAGCGCTGCCGCCCGCGACCGCGGTGCGAAGGCTGCCCGCTGCGCGACCACTGCAGCCATCCCGACACTCGGGGAAACCCTTGAGGTCGCCGCCTCGTGCCGGTTGACGCTGACCCCGGGGCGCCCGAATCTGAGCGTTTGGCCCGACTGACCCGGGAGGTCGCATGCGGTACGTCTACTCCCTGCTGATCATCGTGTTCGTCGCGGTGGTCGCGATCTTTGCAATCCAGAACCTGCGACTGGTGACCCTGAATTTCCTGACCCTGCATGTGACGCTGCCACTGGCGTTGCTGATCGTCGGGATCTACCTGCTGGGGCTCGTCTCCGGGGGCGCGCTGGTGGCCCTGCTCAAGCGCTGGATCCGTGGCGCGAGTCGCTGATCGGGGCGGTTCGACGCCTATGACCGGTCGCTTACGGTGACGGCGCTCTGGATTCGTCGTCACCCCCTGCTGGTGATCGTGGCGGCACAGCTGTTCGGCACGTCGCTGTGGTTCTCGGTCAACGGGGTCGGGTTGTCGCTGCAGCAGGCACTGGGCTGGTCGCCGGCCGAGATTGGCTGGCTGACCATGGCGACCCAGACGGGCTTCATCACCGGAACGCTGGCGGTGGCCGCGACCGGCCTGGCGGACCGTTTTCGTGCCAGCCGGCTGTTCGCGATCTCTGCCGTGGCCGGGGCCGGACTGAACGCCATGTTTATCCTGCTGGCCGGTGTCTGGGAGATGGCCCTGCTCATGCGGTTCCTGGTCGGACTGGCGCTGGCCGGGGTTTACCCCCTGGGCATGAAGCTGGTGATTGCCTGGACGCCCGAGTACAAGGGCTGGGCCCTGTCCTGGCTGTTGGGCATGCTGACTCTGGGCACCGCGCTGCCGCATCTGCTGCGCGGCGCCACGCTCGATTTCCCCTGGGCGATCCCGGTGCTGCTGGCGTCTTTCCTGGCGGTGCTGGCGGCACTGCTGATCCTGCGCCTGGGGGATGGGCCCCACCTGCCACCCCCGGGGTGCACACCGGGGCTGGGCAAGGGGTTTCGTGCATTGCGGCGGCGGGACTTCCGGGCCGTGGCCGGAGGCTACTTCGGGCATTGCTGGGAACTGTACGCCTTCTGGACGCTGGTCCCGCTGCTGGTGGCGCGCGAGCTGTCGCGTCTGGAGGCCGATGCCGGGCTGATCCCGTGGCTCGCCTTCGGCGTGATCGCGCTGGGGTTGGCCGGCTGCGTCTGGGGCGGCCGCCTGAGCCGGGGCCTGGGGAGTCTGCGCGTGGCGCGGGTGGCCCTGGCGACGTCGGGCCTGGCCTGTCTGCTGTATCCGCTGCTGGCCGGGCACTCGCCCTGGCTGCTGTTCGGCCTGCTGGCGTTGTGGGGCCTGACGGTGATCGCGGACTCGCCGCAGTTCTCCGCACTGGCCGCGGACAGTGCGCCGGCGGACGCGGTGGGGTCCGCGCTGAGCGTCATGAATGCGATTGGCTTTGCCCTGACCCTGCCGGCAATCTGGCTGACGAGCTGGCTGTGGGCGGATGGCGGGTTGTGGGTCCTGTGGTTGTTGCTGCCCGGCCCGTTGCTGGGTCTCTTGGCGCTGGCCCGCCTGTCGCCGCCTCATCACCCCGTTACGGCTCGCTGAAGCGGTCGCGTCGCGCCGCCTGCGACGCAGAAGCGATCAGGAGGCTGCGAGTCGGGCCTGCGCACGCTCCAGGAGTTCGGCGGCGGCGTCCGGTTGTTCGCGCAGGGCGCGGCTCCAGTGCGGGAACAGGTTCTGCTCCTCGCGGCCCTCGTGCTTGGCCAGCGCGCCGGAGATCAGGGCGAAGAACGGGGCCACGGCCCAGGCCTCGTCGACCCCTTCGCTGAATTCATGTTCGAGCATCGCGGTCTGTTCCAGGATCTCGTCGTGCTCGCGCAGCATGATCGAGGTCGGGTCCTGACCGTTCGGGCTGCGCGGCAGGTCCAGCAGCGGCACGATCAGTTCGTTTTCCACCTCCACGTGGTGGCGCAGGCCGTCGACGTAGGCGTGGAAATCCGGTGCGGCCCCCTCGACATCACCCGCGTTCACCTTGTGCAGGGCGCTGGCGAACAGGCGGTCGATGCGCAGGTGGTCGCGCTCCAGCAGGTCGACCAGATCCACCGGGGCGACATCCTCGCGGCGCTGCACCGCGAGCTTCCACAGCGGTGGCCCGTTTTCGAGACCCTGCCAGTGGATGGCATGCCGCAGCTGCAGGCCGACGGCGTCCATCAAGAGCTTCGGTTCCTGGTCCAGCCAGACTTCGAAGACCTGGCCCGGTCGCAGTTCGCGGAGGGTGTAATAGGCCCGCGTATGGGCATGGTCGCCCAGGCCGCGCAGATCGAGCAGGAAGTCAGCCATCGTCGCTCCCGATCCCGCGCCGTGCGGCCATGCGGGCACCGATGGTGTGGCGCTCCTCCGGGCTCAGCAGGTGCTCGGCGAACGGCAGCACGGCCCGCTCTTCCAGGTCGAGATGCACGCGGTATTGCCGGATCCAGGCCTCCGCGCCGGTCAGTTCCGCGGTCGAGCCGTCTGCAATTCGCTGCAGGGCCGGTTCCAGCCGGTCCCAGCCGGCCTCGATCTCGGCATGTTCCGCGCTCAGGCGCTCCAGCCATTCGCACAGTTGGGGGTGGCTGTCGGGGTGGTCGCAGTGCCGCTGGAGGAGGGGGAACAGGTCCTCGTCCTCGTCCGCGTGGTGATTGGGGGCAGCTTCGTGAAAGTATTTCAGGACCCGAGCCGCCGCAGTGCGCGCCTCCTCGTCAGCGCCCTTTGCGGCGAGGTGCGCGGGCAGACGCTCGAGGATGTCCAGGGAGTTGAGGATGCGCCGATGACAGGCGCGCAGCAGCTCGACAGGCTGCTGGAATCCGGGGACGGTCTCGTGGAGTTGCAGATGCATGGCAGTTGCGGCCTTGGCGGGTTTTCCTGAAGGGTGACTGTTACCGATCGGACGCGAGCGGGTGTTGATCTCGATCAATGCATATGGAATATAGCTTAAAGTATGCTGAGTCAAACCTGACAAGGAGCATTGCATGCACCCTCGAAACCGGATGTTCATCCTCGCGGCCCTGGTCTATGCCCTGCTGGGCGGGCTGCTCGGCATCCTCTGGCTGGTGCATCCCGGCCTGATCCCCGGCAACGTGCCGCGCATCCACGGCCACCTGATGCTGCTGGGTTTCGTGACCATGATGATCTATGGCGTGGGGCTGCATGTGCTGCCGCGGTTTTCCGGGCGGTCCCTGTTCTCCGAACGCCTGGGGCATGCGCAGTTCCTGCTGGCCAACATCGGGCTGTGGGTGATGGTCGCCGGCTGGCTGGTCTTCCATAACGCGACGGTCGCGGTGGGTGGCGCGCTGGCCTGGGGGGCGATGATCCTGTTCGCCGTGAACATCGCGCTGACCGTGCGCCACTATGGACCGAAGGGGGCATAACCATGGCACGCGCGGAATACAACGGCTGCGAGCTGCCGGACGACCTGTTCTACGACCTGGACTACGTCTGGGTGCGGCCGGAGGACGACGGCACCTTCACCCTCGGGATCACCGATCCGGCGCAGACCATGGCAGGCCGTGTGCAGTACTTCCGCTTTCGCAAGCCGGGTTCGCACCGTGCCGCGGGCAAGCCGGTGGCGCGGCTGGAGTCGGGCAAGTGGGCGGGCGGCATTCCGACCCCGTTCGACGGCACCATCGAGCGTATCAATCCGGCGGTGGAGGCCGATCCGGGTCTGGTGAACGTCGCGCCCTACACCGATGCCTGGGTGGTGGTGATGCGCCCGGACGATCCGCAAAAGGCGCTGGAGCGGCTGCACACCGGCCCCGAGGCGATCACCGGTCTGAAGCAATGGATCGATCGTTACGACATCCACTGCATGCGCTGCGCGGACTGAGCCGGGGGAGACGGATTCATGAAGGTGGAACTGCTGGTATCCGAATGGTGTGCCTCCTGCCACGATGCCGAGCGCATCTGGCGTCAGGTGGCCGAGGACAAACAGATCGACTTCGCGGTGGTGGACATGGGCCAGCCGGAAGGCCGCGAGCTGGCCACCCGGCTGCGTATCCGCTCCATCCCGGCGGTGGTGGTGGATGGCGAGCTCAAGCACATCGGTCTGCTGGATCGCACGGCCGCCACCGAACTGGTAGGCGCCGCCCCGGAGCGTACGCAGAAGGCGGCCCGGCATGTGGGGCTGGGCCTGTCGCCCTCCAGCCGGGCTTCGGTGCTGGGGGCAATGGTCTGGCTGCTGATCGCGGGGGCGGCGCTGCCGCTGGGGGGCTTTTTCCTGGAGGGCGCGGCCCGGCCGGCGGCGCTGCACGGCTTTACCCTGGGCTTTCTGCTGCTGCTGATCATGGGGCTGGGCGAGCACATGCTGCCGCGCTTTACCGGGCACCCGATCGCGGGCGGCTGGCTGTGGGCCTGGGCACCACAGATCCTGGTGCATCTGGCCGTGGTGGGGATGGGCCTGGGCTGGATCCTGGGGGTTGCGATGCTGACGGCGGTGGGTGCGCTGGCGGCGCTGATCGGCCTGGCGATGTTTACGGTTCGGGTGGTGCCGCTGCTGGTGCGTCCGTCCCTTTGAGCTCGCGCGATAGGATGGTGGCCTACCCACGATTCGGAGTGTGGCCGTGAGTCTTTTCGAGAAACGTATTGGTGATCTGGAACAGAGTTTGCCGCATCTGGAACCGGCCGAGGTGGCCCGCTGGCGCCAGGACGGGAAGCCGTTTCTGCTGGTGGACGTGCGCCAGCCGGAGGAGGCGGCCGAGGGTACGATCGAGGGCCCGGTGAATATCCCCCGGCCCAAGCTGGAGGCCACCATCGAATCTCACATGCAGGACCCCCAGCAGCCCGTCGTGGTGTTCTTTGGGGGGCGTGGCCGGTCCCAGCTGGTGGCCGACAGCCTGCGGGCGATGGGGATCGATGCGCATGTGCTGCGCGGCGGCTATGCGGCCTGGCGGGACGGCGAGGGCCGGTAGTGAGTGTGCGGGCGGATCGATATTCCAGTGCCGTGACTGGCTGGATCGCTTTTTCGTCGAGACTTGGCTAATCTCGAAGTTCGTTTCCCGGTTTCCGGAAAATCCCTGAATTTTCTTCTCTGGCGCGTCTCTCCGGGGGCGCGTCGTGTATTTGGAGTGTGAACGTGAACAAGCCGAAGATCATCGTCTCCACCACGGACATGGAGCGTCTGGACAAGCTGCTGGAATCGCTGCCGGAGGATGCCTTTCCGGGCAAGGCCGATCTGGAGGCCGAGCTGGACCGCGCGGATGTGGTGGATTCGCACGAGATCCCGGGTGCGGTGGTGACGATGAACTCGAAGGTCCGGTTCCGGGTGACCGAGTCCGGCGAGGAATTCTCGATGACGCTGGTATACCCGCGGGACGTGGATGAAAGCGGCGGCACGCTGTCGATCCTGGCGCCGGTGGGCAGCGCCCTGCTGGGGCTTTCCGAGGGGGACGAGATCGAGTGGCCGCGCCCGGGTGGCGGGCAGATGCATGTGCGCATCGTGGAGGTCGAGTACCAGCCGGAGCGGGCGGGCGAATACCACCGCTGACGGGCGGGGGCGGTGGGCGTGTATCCGGCGCGGATTCAGCCCCAGTAACCCTGGCGATACCACTGGCCACTGCGCAGGCAGCGATACAGCCAGAGCCGGCGGCCCTGGCGATCGAGTGCCCGGGCGTAGTCGCGCCGTGCATCCTGGCCATGGTCCCACCAGCCGTCTTCCAGCCGCCCCAGCCATTGCGGCTGGTCGGGCGGGGTGGCGGGGTCGGGGCCCTGCAGCCACAGGGCCGCCCCGACGGTGCGCTGGCCCGGTGTCGGGGCGACCGGGGCCGGAGTAACGGCGAGATCGTGGCGTGATCCCTGGGCCTCCTCCGGCCTTGGGGTGCGGCGGTTGACCAGGCGGGTGACCGCCGGCTCGCCCAGGCGGGCGCGCAGTCGGGCCAGGACCGCGGGCAGCTGATCCGCCGGTGGCGTGCTCGCCGGGTCCCCGGCCAGCAGGCTGTCGCCCCGGTCCGGGGGACCCAGCAGGCAGGATGCCCGCAGGCGCAGGCCGATGACGGCCTCCGGCAGGGTTTCGCGCTCCAGACGAGTCTGCCACAGGGGTAGCCATTCGTCGGCGCGCATGCCCGGCTGTCCGCGTTCCAGCGTCAGCCGGGTGCGCGCCTCGCGATGTGTCAGTTCCAGGGTCATCCCCTGCAGGCTGCGGTTCAGGCCGCGCAACTGGGCCTCGGCCTGGCGCAGCAGCCGTTTGAGCGGGAAGGCCAGGGCCGTGGTGGCGTGGATCTCGTGCTCCAGGCGCAGGGGCAAATCCAGCACCGGAGGTGGCGCAAAGCGGGGCAGGGTCTCCACGCGTCGGGCCAGCAGGTGATCCAGCAGGTCCAGCAGTTCCGGTCCGTGGCGCCGGGCCAGCTCGGCGCGTGACAGGCGCAGCAGGTCGCCCAGCTGGCGCAGGCCCAAGGCGCGCAGGCCTTCGCGGGTGGCGTCGGCCAGCGGCAGGGCCTCCAGCGGCACGGGTGTCAGCAGTCGGCGCAGGCTCTCGGGGTCCTCCGCGATCGCGGGGTTGCGCAGGTGCGCCAGCAGGCGCGCGGCGGCGGGGCTGCGCCCCAGCCCGATGCGGGGATGGAAACCCAGGCCGGCCAGGGTGTCCTGCGCCTGCTGGCGCAACGCCTCCAGGCCGCCGAACAGGCGGCGGCTGCGTCCGACCTCCACCAGGATACGGTGGGCCTCCGGTTCCGGGTGCACATGGTCGGAGAACCGCAGCAGTACGCCGGCCAGCATCTCCAGCTGGGTCCGCAGGGCGTCCGGGTCATGTTCGACCAGTTCCGGGGTATCCAGCACGGCCAGCGCATCCCCCAGCGCCATGCCGGGTCGCGCACCGGCGCGCCGCGCCGCACGGTTGGCGGCGTGCACCCGGGGGATGGCGCCGGATTCCACCACCAGTAGGGGGCGTTGCAATCGCTCCGGGTCCGGTTCCGCCCGGGCCAGGGACTCCAGCGCGAGGTGCGGCAGCTCGATGGCCATCCAGTGTTCCCGCGGCACTCGGGCGGAACTGGCGGGGCGTGCCTCCGGTGGCCGGGGAGTGGGCGCGGGGGTGGGCGCCGCCGGCAGCAGGCTCAGTTGCTGCCGGGCGGGTTCCGGGGGTGTGGCTGCGCGCGCGGGGCGGGCGGGCTGGCCCATTTCAGGCCCCCGGTGCTTCGGGAATCCACAGAGGCTGGCCGGAGCGGGCCCAGTGGCCGGCCCCCTTCAGGCAGTGCAGTTCCAGGCCGGTGGCCGCGGCCTGCCAGCGCAGGCGCTGATGGGCCGGCGAGGGCTGGGCCGCGGCGTCCGGCGGCCGGTACAGGACGGCGCAGGCCCGGCTCTCGCTGGCGGCCAGGCGTAGCCGGCGCAGCAGGGCCGTCTCCACGGGACGGCGCAGCCAGGCGAGCAGCACGCCGAAGGCCGGGTCGCGCAGGCACTGCTCGCCGGCCCACAGGGTGTCGCGATCGTGCTCGGTGCGGATCAGCAGTACCCGCTCCGGCGGGATGCCCAGGGTCTGCCAGCCCGGCAGCCAGGGGGTGGCCGGTGGCGCGATCACCGCGATCCAGTAGTCGTCCTGGCCGCAGGCGGTCAGCATGGGGACCAGCAGCCGGGTCTCGCCGCTGCCGAACGGGGCGCCCAGCAGTTCGACCAGCTGGCCGCGTGGCCAGCCCCCGCCCAGAGCCCGGTCGAGCTCCGCGTGGCCGCTGGGCCAGACCGGGGCATCCGGGGCCGGAGTGGCGCTGCGTCCGCGCCAGAGCGCCGGATGGTCGAGCAGGGTATCCAGCGCGCCCATGACTCAGGCCTGGGGGTCGAGATCGCGCAGAACGCCCACGCCGACCCCCTCGATGGCCAGTTCCTGGCGCTCCAGGTCGATCTCGATGGGGGCGAAGTCGGGGTTCTCCGGGAGCAGGCGGACCTTCGAGCCGTCCTGCGCGAAGCGCTTTACGGTGACCTCGTCCTCGATGCGGGCGACCACGATCTGACCGGGCCGGGCCTCCGGAGTCTGGCGCACGGCCAGCAGGTCGCCGTCGAGAATGCCGGCGTCGCGCATGCTCTCGCCATGCACGCGCAGGAGGTAGTCGGGGTGGGCACGGAACAGGGCGTCGTCGACCCGGTAGTGGCGCTCGATGTGTTCGGTGGCGAGGATCGGCGAGCCGGCGGCGACGCGCCCGACCAGGGGCAGTTCGGCCGGTGCGCCACGGGCGGCGCGCGGCAGGCGGATGCCGCGGGAGGTGCCGCCCAGCAGTTCGATGGCGCCCTTTTTTGCCAGCGCCTTCAGGTGGCACTCGGCCGCGTAGGGTGAGCGAAAGCCGAAGGCCCGGGCGATCTCGCTGCGGGTCGGTGCCGTGCCCTGGTTGGCGACGGTCTCGGTGATGTAGTCGAGGATGGCCTGCTGGCGTTCAGTAAGCGACACAAGGCGCCCTCCGGTATCTGTCTATATATACAGTATCCGGAGGGCTCGCCGCAGGGCAAGGGCGGATTCACCACGAAGCCCACGAAGGCACGAAGAAGGTCAAGATCCAGGTCAAAAACGGTCTACAGGAAGAAGAGAAGGCTGGAAGATAGAGGGGCCATGACGGGCGCTACCAGGGCAATGCTGGGAAGCGGCCACTTTAGGGGCGTACGATTCAGTCAGCGCTCCCCATATGTCTGCTTGCCATCACGCTTCACCATCAAAGCCTTCTAACCTTCCAGCCTTCCTGTGAATCGCCCTTGAATTCTTCGTGCCTTCGTGGGCTTCGTGGTGAATTTGCCCTGGGTTTTAAGACGTTTCAGGTGGGGGTGTAGTCGAGGGGTAGGGCGGTGCGGTCGACGACGCGGCGCAGGACGAAGCTGGAGTGCACGCTGTCCACGCCCTCGAGGCGGGTGATGCGCCGCAGCAGGAAGTCCTGGTAGGCGTCCATGTCGGGGACCACGACCTGCAGCATGTAGTCGGCGGACTGGCCGGTGATCAGGTAGCAGTGCTGGACCTCGGGGTAGCCGGCCACGGTCTCCTCGAAATGCGCGAAGCGTTCCGGGGTGTGGCGGTCCATGCCGATGTGGATCAGGGCGGTCAGTTCCAGGCCCAGGCGGCGCCGGTCCAGCAGCGCCACGCGGCGCAGCAGGATACCGGCCTGTTCGAGCGCGCGGACGCGGCGCAGGCACGGGGAGGGGCTGAGTCCGACGCGTTCGGCCAGCGCCTGGTTCGACAGGCTCGCGTCCTCCTGCAGGATCTCGAGGATGCGGCGGTCATAGCGGTCCAGTGAGTGCGGTTGCGGTTTCATAGGTGGATTATTGCGCATATTGAGCATTAATGCGCAATGATAGATCCCTCCTAAGGCCTTGATAGGGAAAAACGCAAGGTTATGCCCGGATGAATGCGTTAGGATAATGCACAGACAGAAATCCTCAGCGCGGCGGCCGATTGTACGGCCCGGGCCGCGCCCTTACAGGAGATGCGCACCATGGCCTTCGATCACACCAAATATGCCCCGTTCCCGCCGATCGACAAGGCGGATCGCCGCTGGCCGGCGAAGCGCACCACGGTTGCGCCGCGTTTCTGCGCGGTGGACCTGCGCGACGGCAACCAGGCGCTGGTGCACCCGATGAGCGTCGAGCAGAAGATGCGCTTCTTCGAGGTGCTGGTGGATATCGGCCTGACGGAGATCGAGATCGGGTTCCCCTCTGCCTCGCAGATCGACTACGACTTCACCCGCCGCCTGATCGACGAAGACCGCATCCCCGAGGGCGTGTATATCCAGGTGCTGACGCAGGCGCGCGAGGATCTGATCCAGAAGACCTTCGCGGCGCTGGAGGGCGCACCGCGCGCGGTGGTGCACGTGTACAACTCCACCAACCCGGCGCAGCGCGAGCAGGTGTTCCGCATGGACCGTGCCGGTATCCGCGGCATCGCCGAGAACGGCGCGCGCTGGGTGCGCGACTACGCGGCGAAGTATCCGCAGACGGACTGGATCTTCCAGTACTCGCCGGAGAGCTTCTCCACCACCGAGCTGGACTACGCGGTCGAGGTGGTCGATGCGGTGAACGCGATCTGGCGCCCGGACCAGGGCCAGAAGGTCGTGATCAACCTGCCGGCAACGGTCGAATCCGCCACGCCGAACGTGTTCGCCGACCAGGTCGAGTGGTTCTGCGACCACGTGCAGTACCGCGAGCATTTCTGCGTGTCGCTGCATACGCACAACGACCGGGGCACCGGCGTGGCCGCGGCCGAGCTGGGCCTGCTGGCCGGGGCCGACCGCCTGGAGGGCACGCTGTTCGGTAATGGCGAGCGCACCGGCAACATGGACCTGGTTACCGTCGGCATGAATCTGTACTCGCAGGGTATCGACCCGACCATCGATCTGTCGGACATGGAACGGCTGATGGAGGTGTACAAGGAGTGCACCGACATGCCCATCCACCCGCGTCACCCGTGGGCGGGCGAGCTGGTCTACACCGCGTTTTCCGGCAGCCACCAGGACGCAATCCGCAAGGGGCTGGCGCACTACAAGGAGCAGAGTGGCCACTGGAACGTGCCCTATCTGCCGATCGATCCGGGCGACCTGGGGCGGCGCTACGAGGAGGTCGTGCGTATCAACAGCCAGTCCGGCAAGGGCGGCGTGGCGCATGTGCTGGAGCGCGACTACGGCATCGAGGTGCCGCGCTGGCTGGCGATCGAATTCGCCCGCATCGTGCAGAAGGACGCCGAGACCTCGCAGATCGAGGTGTCATCCAGGCGCATCCACGAGTTGTTCGAGCAGCATTACCTGACCCCGGTCGCCGGCTGGGACCTGGTGCGCTACGAGATCGAGAAGGAAGGCCCGGTGGTGCGCCTGGACGCGACCATGGGCCCGCCCGGGCGCGAGTCGCGCCTGCAGGGCGAGGGTCATGGCGCGGTCGAGGCCCTGACCGCCGCGATGCAGGCCGAGCGCGGAGTGGAGGTGAAGGTCAGCCACTTCGATGAGCATGCGATGGAGTCCGGCACCGAGGCGCGGGCCATGGCCGCGGTGGACGTGCAGGTGGACGGCGAACGCTCGGTCGGCGTCGCTCTGGGCGAGGACACGACCGCTGCCACGCTGCAGGCCGTGCTGAACGCCACCGGCCGCCGCCTGGGCGAACGCGCCACCGAACCGGCCGCCGTTAACGCCTGATCCCGCGGCCTCCTGTACGGCTGTGGGCGCGCAGGGGGGCGTTGAGGGCCACGCAGGCACCGGTCGTTGGGGTGGGGCTGGCTTTGGCAGGGGCTTCGCCTGCAAGCAGGCTCCTACCGGGGTGGGATGTGGTCTTGTAGGAGCCGCCTTGGCGGCGAAGCCCCTGCCCGCGCCGGAGCGCCGCAGCCGGGTTCCGTCCCGGGCTCTTTGCTTTACCCGCTTCTCCGGCGCGTCGGGTGCCGGAGGCGTCAGAATCGACGAACGGTCAGGCCCATCGATGAAGCCGCGTCCGCCAGCACGTTGTCTGCGGTGGCGATGACTGGAACCTCGTGATGCCGCGCGGTTGCGATGTGCAGTGCGTCCAGTGTCCGCAGTGGGTGTTCGGGGTAGCGGGTGATCAGGTTGGTCGCTTCCTCGAAGAGTGAATCATCGAAGGGATAGAGCTGTAACGAGGCACTGGAGATGTCGTCCTGGAAGGTGGCGAAGATGATCGTTTCCAGCTCCTGCGTCAGTTCGCCCATACGCCGGCGCCGTGCGAGCAGGGACCGCAGTTCCGTGGCCACCAGCCGACTGATGATGGCGACGTCGACTTTTTGCAGGTAGTCGACAAAGGCCTCGGAGCCCGGTTCGTTCAGGTACCACTTGGCCAGGGCACTGGTGTCGAGGTAGCACCGTTCATCCGCGCTCATCGCGCTCTTCCCTGAGGAGGGTCTCCGAGGGAATCAGTTGCGCGGTGCGCTGGCGAAGCTCGTGGTGGTCGGGACGCTGACGCCCGCGACGCACGGGCAGGACGCGTGCAATGGGTTTTCCGTGACGGGTGATGGTGATTTCGCCGGACGCCTGTACGATTTCGTCCAGGTGCCCAATGGAGGCCCGCATCTCGCGGACGTTGAGCTCTTTCATGGCGCCCCTCAGGTGTGCTTCATTTTCTGATATTGAAGCACGAGGCTGTGCGTCCGGCAATGACGGGGGCCCATTGGGGCACGCAATGGCGCTTACTTCACCCGCTTCTCCAGCATGTTCTGCATGCGGATCAGGCGTTCCTGCAGCTTGGCGGTTTCCTGCTGGATCTCGTGGATCTCCGCGTGCAGGGCCTGGTTCTCCTCGTGCACGCTGTCGTGGATCATCTGCTGTTCGATCTCCATCGCGCGATCATGCATGCGCTGCATGGCGTCCACGATGATCGCGATGAACAGGTTCAGCACGGTGAACGTGGCGATCAGGATGAACGGCACGAAGAATATCCAGGCCCAGGGGTAGACCTCCATCACCGGGCGGGCGATATCCTCGGACCAGCCCTCCAGCGTCATTACCTGGAACAGGCTGTACATGGTGGCGCCGAGGGTGCCGAATTTCTGCGGAAAGGATTCGCTGAACAATCCGGTGGCGATGATCGCGAACACGTAGAAGATCAGTAGCAGCAGTCCGATGATGGAGACGATGCCGGGGATGGCCCGTAGCAGCGCCTCCACGATGAAGCGCAGCTTCGGCACCATGGACACCAGGCGCAGCAGACGCAGCACGCGCAGCACCGAGAATGGCCCGGAGGCGGGGATCAGCGCGATCCCCACCACGAAGAAGTCGAACACGTTCCACGGGTTGCGCCAGAAAGCCAGGCGGTAGACGAACAGCTTGGCCAGCACCTCGGCGGTGAAGAGCGACAGGATGATCGCGTCCGCGGCCAGGATGACCGGCCCCATCCAACCCATCACGGTATCCGAGGTCTCGAGCCCCAGGGTCAGGGCGTTCAGCAGGATCAGGCCGATGATGAAGCGCTGGGTCAGCCGGGCCTCGATGAAGCCTTCCAGGCGCGTGCGCAGCGTGGGGGTCTCGCTCATGGTGTCGGGAGTCGTCGCAGTGCTCGGGGAGGCGCAAGAGTAGGGTAAAGGCCGCATTCCGGCAATCGCGCCCGCTAGGGAAACACTGATTAATGCACCCGCTCGCGTTGGCACCCCAGGTTTTCCGAGACAAGGCGCGTCGCGCAGCGGGTAGCGGTTCTACCGCGCAAGCGGCGCAACGCAGGATCGGGGAACCTGGGGTGCCAACCCCCACAAGCTAGTGAAAGTCGGGGCTCGGCCGCCCGTTGTTGATCAAAAACGGGCGCGCGCACGGCGTTTCGGTTCCCTTGTGCAGAATGACTGCACGGCAGTCACCGCGCCTTGTTCGCACGCAAAAGCGACTCGAGCGCGAGCGCGTGCATTAATCAGTGTTTCCCCAGGAGCCTGTGTCTCTGCCCCGCGCGTGGTAAAACGCGTGGACCGATGGACCCTGGCTGCAACCGTGAGGAGACGATGAATGTGGGACGCGCGCTACGCGGCGGATGAGTACGTCTACGGCACCGAGCCGAATGATTTCCTGCGTACCGCGGTGGCCAACGTGCCACCTGGGAAGGCCCTGTGCCTGGGCGAGGGAGAAGGCCGCAACGCCGTCTTCCTGGCGCAGCAGGGCTTCGAGGTGCTGGCGGTGGACAGCTCCGCCGTTGGCCTGCAGAAGGCCCAGCGCCTGGCAGAGGACCGCGGCGTACAGATTGACACCCTGGTGGCGGATCTCGCGGATTACGCGATCGAGCCGGATTCCTGGGATCTGATTACCTCCATCTTCTGCCATGTGCCGCCGCCGATCCGGCGTCGTCTGCATGCCGGGGTGGTTGCCGGGCTGCGACCCGGCGGGGTGTTCATCCTCGAGGCCTACACCCCGGCGCAGCTGGAATGGGGGACGGGCGGGCCGCCTACGGCCGAACTGATGATGACGCGGGACGCGCTGGTCGAGGAGCTGGACGGGCTCGAATTCGAGGAAGCCGTGGAGCGCGAACGCGACGTGCTCGAGGGGCAGTTCCACACTGGGCGCGGTGCCGTCGTGCAGATCCTGGGGCATAAGCCAAGGCAGGACTGGGGATAGGCCCCGGGGCGCGCGGCCGGTTCAGGCGGGCCGGGGCGGGACGGCGATGCCCGCCTCGCGCAGCCACTCGCCGAGGGTGATCAGCGGCAGGCCGACCAGCGCGGTCGGGTCGTCGCCTTGCATGCGCGCGAACAGGCTGATGCCCAGCCCTTCCGACTTGAAGCTGCCGGCGCAGTCCAGCGGCTGCTCGAGTGCCACGTAGTGGTGGATCTCCTCCGGGGTCAGTTCGCGAAAGGTCACGGTAAACGGGACTTCGCCGGTCCGCGCCTGCCCGCTGGCGGTATCCAGCAGGCAAAGGCCCGTGTGGAAGGTCACCGTCTTGCCCGACAGGGCCGCGAGCTGAGCCTCCGCGCGGCCTGTGTCGCCCGGCTTGCCGAGGATGCTGTCGGCGTGGCTGGCGTTCTGGTCGGAGCCGATCACCAGGTGGTCGGGATAGGCATCGGCCACGGCGCGGGCCTTGGCCTCGGCGAGGCGGGTCACCATGGCGTCGGGACGCTCGTGAGGCCGGGGGGTCTCGTCCACCTCCGGGCGGGCGGTCTCGAACGGCAGGCGCAGACGCCCGAGCAGTTCGGCGCGGTAGGGCGAGGTGGAGGCGAGGACCAGTTTGCGCGCGGTCTCAGTCATCGGCGTTGTCGATTTCGATCAGCGCATCGTCGGGATTGGCGGCCGCGCCCTTGGCGATGTTCACCGCAGTGACGGTGCCGGACACGGGGGCGGCGATCTCGGATTCCATCTTCATGGCCTCCAGCACCAGCACCGGCTGCCCGGCCTCCACGCGGTCGCCCTCGGCCACCAGGACGTCGATGATGGTACCGGGCATCGACGTGGTGACGTCGCCGGGGCGTGTCGCGCGCCGCGACTTCTTGCGGCCCCCACCGCTGCTCGGCGTGGCATTGCCGCTGGCGGTCTCGATGGTATCCAGGGTCTCGATCTGGACCTCTTCCGGCATGCCGTCGACCGTCACGTACATCGGGCGGGTGTCCTCCCGGTGATGGCCGGAGCCGGTCACCTGGATGTGGTAGGTCTCGCCGTGGAAGGTCACGTTGAACTCCACCGGGGCCGGACAGCCCGCCTGGGTGTTCTCCGGGAGGTTCAGCGGTTCCGGCTCGAGCGTGCCGTCGTGGCGCTGTTGCAGGAACTGGCGCCCCACCTCGGGGAACAGGGCGAAGGTCAGCACGTCCTCCGGCCCGCGGGCCAGGTCGCCGATCTCGGCGGCCAGCGAGTCCATCTCCGGGGGAAGGAGGTCGGCCGGGCGGCCGTCGATGACCTCGGCGTTGCCGATGGCCTGTTGCCGCACCACGGCGTTGATCGGGCCGGGTGCTCGGCCGTAGTGCCCGGTCAGGTACTGCTTCACCTCGTTGGTGATGGTCTTGTAGCGCTCGCCGGCCAGCACGTTCATCACCGCCTGCGTCCCGACGATCTGCGAGGTGGGCGTCACCAGGGGCGGGTAGCCGAGATCCTCGCGCACCCGCGGGATCTCCTCCAGCACCGCGTCGAAGCGATCCAGCGCGTTCTGGTCGCGCAGCTGGTTGGCCAGGTTGGAGATCATCCCGCCGGGCACCTGGTTGACCTGGACGCGGGTGTCGATGCCGGTGTATTCGCTCTCGAAGCGCTGGTACTTCTTGCGCACCTCGTGGAAGTACATCCCGATCCGCTGTAGCGCGACGAGGTCCAGCCTGGTGTCGTGCCCGGTACCGGCCAGCGCGGCGACCATGCTCTCGGTCGGCGGGTGGCTGGTACCGCCGGCGAAGGCGGAGATCGCGGTCTCGATATGCCGGCAACCGGCCTCGATGGCCTGCCAGTGGCACAGCTCGGACAGACCGGAGGTGGCGTGGGCATGCAGGTGGACCGGCACGTCCAGGGCATCCACCAGCTCGGTGACCAGCTCGCGGGTGGCGGTTGGCGTGAGCAGCCCGGCCATGTCCTTGATTGCGATGCTCTGTGCGCCCATGGCGACCAGTTCGCGCCCCAGGGCAACGAATTGTGTGGCCGAATGCACCGGGCCAGTGGTGTAGCAAAGTGTGCCCTGGGCATGGCCGCCGGCCTCGCGGGTGGCCTCGATCGCGGTGCGCAGGTTCCGGGCGTCGTTCATCGCGTCGAAGATGCGGATGATGTCGATGCCGCCGGCGACCGAGCGCTCGACGAAGGCGCGGACCACGTCGTCGGCGTAATGGCGGTAGCCCAGCAGGTTCTGGCCGCGCAGCAGCATCTGTAGCGGGGTGTTCGGCAGCGCGGCCTTCAGCTGATGCAGGCGCTCCCAGGGGTCTTCCTTCAAGAAGCGCACGCAGGCATCGAAGGTCGCGCCGCCCCAGACCTCCAGCGAGTGGAAGCCAATGGCGTCCATCTGCTCGCAGATCGGCAGCATGTCCTCGGTGCGCATGCGCGTGGCGATCAGGCTCTGGTGGCCATCGCGCAGGGTGACATCGGTGATGTGAACTCGATCCATGGTCATTCCGGTGTCCGTGCGGCGGGCTGGGGTCTACAACCCGTGGTGAGCGGCGAGGGCGGCCGCGACGGCCACCGCGAGCTGGCGATCCGAGCGCTTGCCGGGGAAGTGCGTGAGCTCGGGGTGCGCCGCGACAAATCCGGTGTCGAAGTGGCCGCTGCGGAACACCGGGTGGTCGACGATCGCCAGGTGGAAGGGGATGGTCGTCTTGACGCCGAATACGCCCATATCGCGTAGCGCACGGTTGGCGCGCGCCAGCAGATCATCCCACTCCAGGGCCCAGCAGATCAGCTTGGCGCACATCGAGTCGTAATGCGGCGGGATGGTGTAGCCCGTGTAGATCGCCCCGTCGGTGCGCACGCCGGGTCCTCCCGGGGCGAAGTAGCGGGTGATGCGGCCGAAGCTCGGCAGGAAGTCGTTCTTCGGATCCTCCGCGTTGATGCGGAACTCCATCGCGTAGCCGCGCCGGGTGATGTCGGACTGGGCATAGCGCAGGGGTTCGCCGGCGGCGATGCGCAGCTGCTCCTGCACGATGTCCACCCCGGTGATCATCTCGGTTACCGGATGTTCTACCTGAAGACGGGTGTTCATCTCCATGAAATAAAAGGAATCGTTCGAGTCCATCAGGAACTCGACGGTCCCCGCGTTCTGATAGCCGACGGCCTTCGCGGCCCGCACGGCGAGCTCGCCCAGATGGTCGCGCTGGGCGTCGGTCAACTGCGGCGAGGGCGCGATCTCCACCAGCTTCTGGTGGCGCCGCTGGACCGAGCAGTCGCGCTCGAACAGGTGGATCGCCTGGCCGTGGGTATCGCCCAGGATCTGCACCTCGATATGCCGCGGATTGACCACGGCCCTCTCCAGGAAGATCTCGGTGCTGCCAAAGGCGCGGGTGGCCTCCGAGCGCACGCGTTCGAAGTTGTGCTCCAGGGCGCGCGCATCCTCGCACAGGCGGATCCCGCGTCCGCCGCCGCCGGAGGTGGCCTTCAGCATGACCGGGTAGCCGATGCGCTCGGCGACCTCGAGCGCGGCCGCGACGTCCTCCAGGTTGCCCTCGGAGCCGGGCGTGACCGGCACACCGGCCTCGATCATCGCCCGGCGTGCGGCGACCTTGTCGCCCATGCGGCGGATGACCGTGGCGTCCGGGCCGACCCAGATCAGGTTACGCGCGGCGCAGGCGGCGGCGAAGTCGGGGTTCTCCGAGAGGAAGCCATAGCCCGGGTGGATGGCGTCGCAGCTGGCGGCGCGCGCGACGCTGATCAGCCGGTGAATACTGAGATACCCGCCCATGGAGTCGGGGCCGATGGCGTAGGCCTCGTCCGCCTTCTTTACATGCAGGGCGTGGCGGTCGGCGTCCGTGTACACGGCGACCGAGATGATGCCCAGTTCGCTGCAGGCCCGGATCAGGCGCACGGCGATCTCGCCCCGGTTGGCAATGAGCAGCTTGCGAATCAAACGGAAGGCCCCGGACAGGTCGATGACTTCTCGAGTATCGACGTCGTTCGGGGTGGCTGCAAGTTTCTGTTTCCCTTTGACAGATCGCCCGCGCGCGCGTATATTCCGCGCCCTCGTTCCGGGGAGGCCCGAACGGTTTTCCCAAGAGTTTGTTATGAGTCGTATCCCCGTCTCTCTGGACCCGTGGCAACCGCGTGCCCGGCACCTCGAATTCGAGGGCGACCTGCGTCCCGAAGACCTGCCGCGACTGCGCGCCGACGCGTTGCCGGGACACCCGCTGCGGGTGCACGCGAAGTTCCTGCTGGAACGCGGGACACTGGACGAGATGCGTCTGAGCGGGGTGATCAGCGGCGAGCTGTGGCAGACCTGCCAGCGCTGCCTGCAGCCGCTGGCGTGGGAATTCCGTCTGGAGGCGGATGCGGTGCTGCTGCCGGCGGAGGGCACGCCGGCCGGCATGAGCGAGGATGACGATTTTGTCGAACTCGAGGCCGACGGCCTGTTGCGCCCCGCGGCCTGGATCGAGGAAGAGATCCTGCTGGCGTGGCCGCTGGTTCCGCGCCACGCGGATTGCGAGCCGGCTGCGGCGCCCGAGTTCACCGAGGGCGAACGCGGCGAGAACCCGTTTGCCGTGCTGGAACAACTGAAAAAGGGGGGCGGCCCGGACCGGGACGACCCGTGAAGCGAACGCGGTCGGGGCATTGCCCCCGCCGAACCGTTATACTTGCGCCCGTTTTGATACCGGGCTCACTCCCGTCGCCACGGGAATCTGATCAATCTGGAGATGCATCATGGCTGTTCAGCAACGCCGCAAGACCCGTTCCAAGCGTGACATGCGCCGCTCCCATGACGGGCTGACGGGCGCCACCCTGTCCACCGATCCGACGACCGGCGAGATCCATCGTCGTCACCACGTGACCCCCGATGGCTTCTATCGCGGTCGCCAGGTGATCCAGCAGGACGTCGAAGTCGACGAAGACGAAGATTAAGGTCCGGGTAATGACCGTCCCGGGGCCACGGCTGCGCTTGCACCGTGGCCTTTCCGCGTTTGAATCCGGCTCTGTCCCGGCCGGTCGTCGGACTCGAGCATGACTGCCAGCTTCACCATCGCACTGGACGTGATGGGCGGTGACCACGGCGCCCCCGTCGTACTGCCAGCGGCGCGTCGCGCACTCAAGGTGGCGGATGACTTCCGCCTGCTGCTGGTGGGCGACCAGGACACCATCGAATCGGGCCTCTCAGGCTGGTCGGCCAGTGAACGCGAGCGCGTCGACATCGTGCACGCCAGTCAGGTCGTGGGCATGGAGGAACTGCCGGCCGTGGCGTTGCGCACCAAGCGCGACTCCTCCATGCGCGTGGCCATCGACCAGGTCAAGAACGGCGCGGCCCAGGCCTGTGTCTCCGCCGGCAACACCGGTGGGCTGATGGCCACTGCCCGCTATGTGCTGAAGACCCTTCCCGGTATCGACCGCCCGGCCATTGCCACGGCATTGCCGTCGATGGAAGGGCACACCCACATGCTCGATCTGGGCGCGAATGTGGATGTCGAGGCCGCGCATCTGTACCAGTTCGCGGTGATGGGCTCGGTGCTGGCGAACGCCGTGGATGGCCTGGAGGCCCCGCGCGTGGGCCTGCTCAACATCGGCTCCGAGGCGATCAAGGGCAACGACCGGGTGCGCGAGGCCGGGCGTATGCTGGAAGAATCCAGCCTGAACTACATTGGCTTTGTCGAGGGCAACGATGTCTACTGCGGCGATGTGGACGTGGTCGTCTGCGACGGGTTCGTGGGCAATGTCGCGCTGAAAACCAGCGAGGGCGTGGCCCGGATGATCTCCTCGAACATGAAGGCGGAATTCCGCGCCTCGCTGTATTCGCGCCTGGCCGGACTGTTCGCCCTGCCGGTACTGCGGCGGCTGCGTCATCGCTTCGACCACCGCCGCTACAACGGGGCCTCGCTGCTGGGCCTGCAGGGCGTGGTCATCAAGAGTCACGGAAGTGCCGACGAACTCGCCTTCGAGCATGCGATCCGCATCGCTCGCATCGAGGCCGAGGCGAACATCTCGCGGCGGATCGACAAGCAGCTGGGCCAGCTCCTCGGGCAGGAGAACAGCGAGTGAAGCACGCACGTATCAGCGGCACCGGCAGCTACCTGCCCGAGCGCATCCTGACCAACGCGGAACTGGAGGCGATGGTCGACACCTCGGATGCCTGGATCCGCGAACGCACCGGCATCCGCGAGCGCCACATCGTGGCGGAGAACGAGGTCACCTCGGACCTGGCGCTGAAGGCCGCGGAACGGGCGCTGGATGCCGCCGGCATTCGGGCCGCCGATCTCGACCTGATCCTGGTGGCGACCACGACTCCCGACCAGATCTTCCCCAGCACGGCATGCATCCTGCAGGCCAAGCTGGGCGTGGGCGGCTGCCCGGCGTTCGACATCCAGGCGGTGTGCAGCGGTTTTGTGTACGCGCTGGCGACCGCCGACCGCTTCATGCAGAGCGACGAGATTCGCCATGTGCTGGTGGTCGGGGCCGAGACGCTTTCGCGCATCACCGACTACACCGATCGAGGCAACTGCATCCTGTGGGGTGATGGCGCGGGGGCCGTGGTCCTGTCGCGCTCCCCCGACCCGGGCATTATCTCCACCCACCTGCATGCCGACGGCCATCACAAGGGCCTGCTGGAGGTCCCGGGTGGCGTCTCCCAGCCGAATGACAATCCCGATCTGGAATTCATCCGCATGGAGGGCCGCGCGGTCTTCCGGGTCGCGGTGAACACACTGGACCAGATCGTTGACGAGACTCTGGAATACAACGGCATCGACAAGTCCGAACTGGACTGGCTGGTGCCGCATCAGGCGAATATCCGCATCATCCAGGCGACCGCGAAGAAGCTGAACATGTCCATGGACAACGTGGTGGTCACGGTGGACCGCCACGGCAATACCTCGGCCGCCTCGATCCCGCTGGCGCTGGACACCGCCGTGCGCGATGGCCGCATCAAGCGGGGCGACCTGATCCTGACCGAGGCCTTCGGCGGCGGCTTCACCTGGGGTTCCGCGCTGATCCGGATGTAGCGCACGCATCAGGCTTGGGCGGGGGCTTCGCCTGCAGGCAGGCTCCCACAGGATTCACCCGGCGGTTCGCCGCAAGACGGGAGTCGACGACATGGGGCGCGAGATCGAACGCAAGTTCCTGCTGGCCAGTGATGCCTGGCGCGAAGGCGTGGTGCGCTCGCAGTACATGCGCCAGGGCTACCTGTGTGGCAACGATCGCGCCTCCATCCGCGTGCGGGTGGATGAGGAGGGGGCCAACCTCAACATCAAGAGCGCGACCCTCGGCGTGGAGCGCGACGAATACCAGTACGACATCCCGGTGGACGAGGCGCATCGCCTGCTGGATACCCTTGCCGGACCGCAGGTGGAAAAGACCCGGTACTGGGTGGACGTCCAGGGCTGGGAGTACGAGATCGACGTGTTCGAAGGCGCCAACGCCGGGCTGATCGTCGCGGAACTGGAGCTCCCGAGCAGCGATGCCGAGTTCCCGCGTCCCGAGTGGCTGGGCGACGAGGTCTCGCACGACCCGCGCTACTACAACACCGAATTGGCCCGGAACCCCTACCGCGAGTGGTCGGATGCCTCCTGAACCGGGCGCGATCTTTCGCGCGGACTGCCGCGCCTGTCCGCGCCTGGCGGCCTTCCTCGAGGAGGTTCGCGACAAGCATGCCGACTATCATGCCGCCCCGGTGCCCTCGTTCGGGCCGTTGGATGCGCGGCTGCTGATCGTCGGCCTGGCGCCCGGGATGCATGGCGCCAATGCCACCGGGCGCCCGTTCACCGGCGACTACGCGGGCGTCCTGCTGTACGAGACGCTGCACGAGCACGGCTTCGCCAGCGCGCCGGAGAGTACCAGGGCGGACGATGGCCTGGAGCTGATCGACTGCCGCATCACTAACGCGGTCAAATGCCTGCCGCCGCAGAACAAGCCCACCACGGAGGAAATCCGTACCTGTAACGGCTTCCTCGCGGCCGAGATGACGGCCATGCAGCCGCGGGTGATCCTGGCGCTGGGCAAGATCGCGCACGATGCCATCCTCCGGGCCAAGGGCCTGCCGCTGTCCAGCCTGCGCTTTGGCCACGGTGCCGAGCACGCGCTGGACGCGCACACCCGCCTGGTCGACTCCTACCACTGCTCGCGCTACAACACGCAGACCCGCCGCCTGACCCCGGCGATGTTCAACGAGCTGTTCGCTCGTATCCGCAGCCACCTCGGTTAGCCTTCCGGCCCGGAAGGTCTGCCCGGTGCCCTCAGGGCCTGTGTCCGGGGTGGCCACCCGGATCGCCACGCGCCTGCGGCGCTCGCGATGACGCTGTGCTTCCCCTGTCATTGCGAGGCCCCGCAGGGTCGGTGGCAATCGGTCAGTTTACGGGCAGGGCCGAGCTCCCCGCCTACGGGCAATGGAAATGGCGGCAGAAATGCGCCCGGATCTCATCAACGGTTTGTGCGTTGAGCTTCGCGTATTGATGAGTGATCAAACGGCTACTGAGCGTGAATATCTTGTCGTAGCGAACCCAGCTGGTCTTGGGAAGTGAACCCTCCAGCAACATGTTCGGGTTCACTTCTATTGCATGAGTCTGGTTTGGCGACGAAGTGACGGCGAGCGCAGCGAAATCGCCGAATTGATCGATCTCGGAGAGGACGAGAACAGGCCGGCGTTTTCGAGTGGTCAGGTCCGAAAAGGGAAAGGGGATGGCAACGATAGCTCCCGGCTCAGCGGTCATCCCAGACCTCGTCCTCGGGGTTTTCCCATATCGATCCGAGAGCAGTTTCCTGGGCTTTCTTGATGTCTTCGCCGGGCGTGTCACTCAATCCGTGCTTGGATTCCAGATAACCAATGAAATCCAGCACTTCGCGCGAAAGGGGTTCGGGCAGGCGCTTAACCTCTTCATAGATCTGATCGGCGATGTCCATGGTTCGACCCTCTTGGTGCGCCGCCTCGGCTGGCGGAGTGACATTAGAGATTGGCTTGAAGGATATCCCGAACAGGATCGGTCGCGCACGAGGCCTATGCCGGGCGAGGGGGCAGTTCCGGTATCCTGATGCGATCATGAGTACCCCCGAGACCGGATTCGATCACAAGGCCTTTCTGCAGTCGCTGACGCAGTCCCCCGGCGTGTACCAGATGCTGGATGCGTCGGGGGCGGTGCTGTATGTCGGCAAGGCGCGCAACCTGAAGAGTCGGGTGGCGAGCTATTTCCGTGGCAGCGATGACCGCGGCCCGCGCATCCGCTCGATGGTGCGGCAGATCGCGGATATCCGTGTGGCGGTCACGCACACCGAGGCCGAGGCCCTGCTGCTGGAGGCCAACCTGATCAAGCGCCACCGGCCGCGCTATAACGTGCTGCTGCGGGACGACAAGAGCTACCCCTACATCTACGTGTCCAGCCAGGAGTATCCCCGGCTCGGGTTCCACCGCGGTGCGCGCAAGAAGGGCGTTCGCTACTTCGGGCCGTACCCCTCGGCCGGAGCCGTGCGCGAGAGCCTGGCGCTGCTGCAGAAGCTGTTCCAGGTGCGCCAGTGCGAGGACAGCGTGTTCGCGCATCGTTCCCGCCCCTGCCTGCAATACCAGATCGGGCGCTGCACCGCCCCCTGTGTCGGCTACATCGAGCCGGAGGACTACGCCCGCGACGTGGAGGCTTCGGTCAAGTTCCTCGAGGGCAAGAGCGAGGCGGTGGTCGCGGAATTGATGGAGCGCATGGAGGCGGCCTCCGCGCGCCTGGATTTCGAGCACGCGGCGCGCCTGCGCGACCAGATCGCGCGGTTGCGCCAGATCTCCGAGCAGCAGTTCGTCTCCGGCGGCGAGGGCGATGCCGACGTATTCGCGCTGGCGCAGGAGGCGGGGGCCTGCGCGGTGGAGATCTTCTTCGTGCGCAATGGCCAGAATCTCGGCAACAGCGAGCTGTTCCCCAACGTGCCCGAGGCCACGGATACGGACGAGATCATGGCCGCGGTGCTGGCGCAGTACTACGCGGAACGCGAGCCTCCGGCGCGCATCCTGCTTTCGCACGAGCCGCAGGGTGCGGAGGCACTGGAGGCCTTTCTGGCGGAACGTCGTGGCGGGAAGGTCGCGCTGGCGTGGTCGCTGCGCGGCGAGCGGGCCCGCTGGCTGGACATGGCGCGGCGCAACGCCGAGCTGGCGCTGAAGACCCGCATCGCCAGCCGGGCCGGGCAGACCGCGCGGCTGGATGCCCTGACCGCCGAGCTGGGGCTGGAGGAGGCACCTCGGCGCATGGAGTGCTTCGATATCTCGCACACCGGGGGCGAAGGCACCGTGGCCTCCTGCGTGGTGTTCGGGCCGGAGGGGCCGATCAAGTCGGACTACCGCCGCTTCAATATCGAGGGGATCGAGCCGGGCGACGACTATGCGGCCATGCATCAGGCGCTCAGCCGGCGTTTCGCACGGCTGAAGAAGGGCGAGGGCCAGGAACCGGATATCCTGTTCATCGATGGCGGCAAGGGCCAGGTGACGCAGGCGCTGAATGTGCTCGCGGATCTTGGGCTGGACCACATCAAGGTGGTGGGCGTGGCCAAGGGCGAGGAGCGCAAGCCGGGGATGGAAACCCTGATATTGAGCGGGGTAGAGGCGCCCTCTATACTCCCCGCGCATTCCGGCGCGCTGCATCTGATCCAGCAGATCCGCGACGAGGCCCATCGGTTTGCGATCACCGGACACCGCGCCCGCCGCGCGAAGGCGCGCAAGGAATCGACCCTGGAGGCCATTCCGGGGCTGGGGCCGAAGCGGCGCAGCGCGCTGCTGAAGCACTTCGGCGGCCTGCGGGGCGTCAGCCGGGCCGGGGTCGAGGAGCTGACCAAGGTGCCGGGGATCCATCGACGCCTCGCGCAGTCGATCTACGACCAGTTTCACGAGAGTTAAGGAAACACTGATTAATGTGCACGCTTGCGTTGGCACCTCAGGTTTTCCGAGTCAAGGTGCGGTGCGCAGCCGGTAGTGGTTCTAGCGGCAAGTGCCGCAACGCAGGATCGGGGAACCTGGGGTGCCAACCCCGAAGGGGCTCCGGCGTTGCGGTTCGCTTGTGCAGAATGACTGCACGGCGGTCACTGCGCATTAAACGCACGCAAAAGCGACTCGCGCGCGAGCGTGCACATTAATCAGTGTTTCCTTAAGCTACTGCCATGTTCCCCCAACTGCCCACCTGGCTGACCTGGTCGCGGATCGTAATGATCCCCTTGCTGGTGGCCGCGTTCTACGGCCTGGCGATGCCGCTGGGCGGCGTCCTGGCCGCCATCATCTTCGCCCTGGCGGGGCTGACCGACTGGCTGGATGGCTATCTGGCCCGGCGCTGGAAGGTGACCAGCCGGTTCGGCGCCTTCCTGGACCCGGTCGCGGACAAGCTGATCGTGGCCGCGGCGCTGGTGCTGGTGGTCGATCACAACCCGGGGCTGGGCCTGGCACTGGCCGCGATCGTGATCATCGGGCGCGAGATCGCGATCTCCGCGCTGCGCGAGTGGATGGCGGAGATCGGCGGCAGCGCCAAGGTGGCGGTGTCCTGGGTGGGCAAGGTGAAGACCACGGCCCAGATGGTCGCGATCTTCCTGCTGCTGTGGGCGGAGCCGATCGCCGGGCTCCCCACCTTCGTGATCGGCGAGTGGTTGCTGTATCTGGCCGCGGCGCTCACGCTGGTCTCGATGATCCAGTACATGCTGGCTGCCGCGCGAAGCAACTGACACGCGGCGCAATCCCTTCTAGTCGGCGTCCCTGACGCCACGCGACTAGCGGCGCCCACCGGGCGACCCGGTGCGTTCCGCCGCGCCGGGGTTTGGCGATACACTGCGATGATCGACCACGTGTCGCCCGCGGGAGCGCCTATGCCCGGCCCCCAGCTAGACCTCGACAACATCCAGACGCTGGAGGCGCTTCAGGGGCTGCTTCCCGGCTTCGTCTACCAGCTGCGCAGGGGGCCGGACGGGCGTTTGTCCTATCCCTACGTTGGCGAGCTGGCGGAGCACTGGTTCTGCGTGGACCGAGAGTCACTGAAGGTTGACGGCGCGCCGCTACTGGAATGCATCCATCCGGACGACCGCGAGCGAGTGGTGCGATCCACGATAGCCACCGAGGAACATGGGGCGCACGCGAGCATGGAGTTCCGCATGCGGTGTCGCGGGGGCGGCGAGATGTGGCTGTCCGCCTACGACACCGCACGGCGCCTCGACGATGGCTCCGTGGTCTGGACCGGCTTTGCCACCGAGGTGACCGAGCGCAAGCAACTGGAGGCTTCGCTGCGTCAGAGCGAGGCGAAGTTTCGCGCCTTCGTGGAGACGGCCAGCGACGTCATCTACTCGCTACGCCCCGATGGCGTGCTGAGCTACGTATCGCCCAACTGGACCGAAAACCTGGGGTACCCGATCAGCGATGCCATCGACCACGCCATTGATGAGTACGTCGCGCCGGAGGATCTTCCGGCCTGCTACGCCTTTCTCGAGGGAATCGCCCGTACGGGGCAGAAAGCCTCGGGCATCGAGTATCGAATCCGTCATCAGGATGGGCATTACCGCTGGCACACTAGCAACGTGTCGCCGGTGCTGGACGAGGAGGGTCGCGTGACGGAGTTCCTCGGTATTGCGCGTGACATCACTGATCGCAAGGTAACCGAGGAGCAGATGCAGAGACTGGCTCATTACGACCCGCTCACGGACTTGCCAAATCGCACTCTTTTTTACCAGATCCTTGATCACGAACTGACAGGGGCTCGCCGCGGCGGGCAGCCGGTAGCCCTGATGTTCGTCGACCTCGACGAATTCAAGCCGGTGAATGATCAGTATGGCCACGCGGTTGGGGATCTCCTGTTGCGTGCGGTGGCTCAGCGTCTGGCGGGTGCGATACGCGAAAGCGACGTGGCTGCGCGCATTGCGGGGGACGAGTTCGTGGTGATGCTGCCGCGCTTCCAGTCGGCGCAGGAGAGCCGGGCACAGGCCGCCGTGATTGGCGAGAAGATTCGGGCGGCCCTGGCCGAACCGTTCGACTGCGACGGCGTCGAGGTGCGGATCTCCTGCAGCATCGGGATTGCGCTGTTTCCGCTGGATGCGGCCGACGGACCGGGCTTGTCGCGGGCAGCGGATGCCGCGATGTATGTCGCGAAGAATGCCGGACGCAACCAGGTGGTGGTGTTTGACCGCGCGGTGCATGGCGCCGGGGCGATCGGCTACCGCGGGTATTGACCTGCCGGGAATCTGCGGTAGAATACGCGCCGATAACGAAGAGCGGGAATAGCTCAGCTGGTAGAGCACAACCTTGCCAAGGTTGGGGTCGCGAGTTCGAATCTCGTTTCCCGCTCCAACAGATTCCTGAAACCCCGGTTCCGCCGGGGTTTTCTGTTTCGGCCCGCGCAGATGCCCGTGCGTTCGCGGACCGGAACCCACCCGATACAGGCTGGGTGGCAGAGTGGTTATGCAGCGGACTGCAAATCCGTGTACGCCGGTTCGATTCCGACCCCAGCCTCCATCATTGCAGTAGCTGCAAAAGGCCGCCCCCGGGCGGCCTTTTGCGTGGTCGGGATTGTCCCGCGTGATGACGCCCGGCATGCTCGGGGCACCCCGGGGCGTGCGCGAGGGTCGGCCCGGGAGCCATTCATCAGCGGCGGTCCGTCCGCCCGATCGGGGATCAGGCGATGGACGATCCATCCAGCGGCGGTGCTCATGCCGAAGCGGCACAACTGCAGGCCCGCAAGCGCCTCGTATACCTGGTGGCGCTGGCGGGCGGGGTGGCGATCTTCCTGCTGAGCTGGTCGATCCGCGGTCCCGGTGATCCGTTCCTGGCGTACCTCTATCCGCTCTTTGCCGCACTGCTGGCGGGCCTGTGGTTGACCCTTTGGCGCCGGCCCGACTGGCTCGCGCGGCTGGAGCCCTGGATGCTGGCTCTTGTTGCCGCGATCGTCCTCTCGCGGCTGGCCTGGCATTTTCATGCGGGGGGTTCCCTGGACGACCGTCTTCTGGTCCTGGCCGGCGGGCATTACTGGGCGGTGGGTATCGTGATCCTCGCGGCGTTCGTGATGCTGGATCACCGCGCGGGTCTGCGCGCTGGGTTGGCCATCCTGATCGTTGCGTCGCTCATCGCGCTCGCCGGGGTAATCGGGGAGGCCCTGGACGGTACGCTTGCCACCGAGACGGCGGTCTATCTGTTGCGGGTGCACCTGTTCCTCGGTGTGCTGCTGGTGCTGGCCAGTATTGCCACCTCGATGCGTGACACGGTGAAGGATGCCCTGGTCCGGTCCGAGGCCATGGCGCGGGCCGCGCGCACCGACCCCCTGACCGGACTTGCGAATCGCCGGGCCGCGGAGGCCTTTCTGGACCGCCAGGCCGCGGCCGTGGCGCGTTACGGGCATCCCGTCGCGGTGATCGGCATGGATATCGACCACTTCAAGGCCGTGAACGACGCGCATGGTCACGCCTGTGGCGATGCCGTGATCGAGGGTGTGGCGCGTCGACTGGAGGCCAACCTGCGCGAGCCGGACTTCGTCGCCCGCTGGGGCGGGGAGGAGTTCCTGATCGTGGCGCCGGAGACCTCAGCACACGAGGCGCAGCAGCTGGCCGAGCGCTGCCGGGCGGCCCTGGCTTCCGAGCCGATTGCGGGAGTACCGGTCACCGGTTCGTTCGGGATCACGGTATTCCGCGCGGGGGATACGCTGGACGATGTGCTGGGGCGCGCGGACAACCTGATGTACGCGGCCAAGGCAGCCGGCCGGGATCGCGTGCTGGTGGAATAGGCGCGACTCCGGTGCCGGCGCGCAGCAGGATCAAAGCCGTGGCACTATGCTGGAGGCTATACCGCCCAGGGAGTTCGATTAACGTGTCGGACGAGTATGCAATGCCTCCGGGCGCCGGTCTGACTCGATCCCGTAAACCGGCGCAATGTCGTAGGCCATGGACGGCCCTCGTGGGGGCGGCGGCCGCGTGCTTGCTCGCAATGCTGCCGGCCGGGCAGGCGTTCGCCGAGGCGGAACTGCGGGTAGGCGTGTACGACAACGCGCCCAAGGTCAGCGTGGACGCGCAGGGCGAGGCCGGTGGTCTGTTCGTGCACCTGCTGGACTCCATTGCCCGACGCGAACACTGGCAGATCGAGTATATCCCCTGCGAGTGGGCTCAGTGCCTGCTGGATCTGCGCCAGGGCCGGCTGGACCTAATGCCGGACGTGGCCCTGACCGAGATGCGCGACGAGTTTCTCGACTTTCACCAGATCCCGGTCGTGCAGGGCTGGAGCCAGGTGTACGCCTTCCCGCAATCCGGCTTCAGCAGCCTGGAAGCGCTTGGCTCGCGGCGGCTCGCCGTACTGGAAGGCTCCGTGCAGGAAAGCCATCTGCGACAGGAGCAGATGCGCGATCCGGACCTCGAGTACGAACTGGTCACCTTCACCAGCCTGCCGGCGGTCCTCGCGGCGGTTGGGGAAGGCGAGGCTGTCGCGGCGGTCAGCAACAACTTCTACGGTCGCCAGCATGCCAGGGCCTTCGGCCTGGTGGAGACCCCCATCACCTTCGGCCAGGTGGGCCTTTATTACGCGGCCACGCCGGAGCGGCATGGCGAGGACCTGGCCGTGATCGACGCCTATCTGGAGCAATGGAAGCCCCTGGCGGATTCGCCCTACCAGCGGGCCCTTGCCGAGACCCTGCTGGCGGATGATTCGCCCGGGTTGCCGGGCTGGGTCCGCTGGGCGTTGTTTTCCGCGCTGGGCCTGGTGCTGCTCCTGGCGGTCGCGGGACTGCTGTTGCGCTGGCAGGTGCGTCTACGTACCCGGGAGCTGGCGGCCGCCAACCAGCGGCTGGAGCATGTGATCGACAGCGGCCCGACGGTGATCTATCAGCTCGCCTCCTCGGATCTCACGCCACAGTGGGTGAGTCCCAACATTCAGCGTCTGTTCGGGGTTGATCCGGCTGCCGCGCTGCGCCCCGGCTGGTGGGAACAGCAACTGCACCCCGAGGATCGGGTCGGTGCCCTGCAGGAGAATCAGCGGCTGCTGACCGACGGCGAGGTGGTGCGCGAATTCCGGCTGTTTGATGGCTGGGGCAAGCTGCGCCACGTGCGCGACGAGATGCGGCTGGTCCCCGGCGCGAGCGGTCGGGGCGAGCAGGAAATCGTCGGCGCCTGGACCGATCTGACCGACAGCATCGAGCAGAAGGAGCAGCTGCGCCAGATCTCGCACTTCGATACCCGTACCGGGCTGCCGAACCGAACGCTGCTGCAGGATCGCCTCGGGCACACGGTGGAGCGCGCGATGGCCGATGGCGAGGCGCGCTGGGTGGTGCTGCTGGACCTCGACCGCTTCCGCAACGTCAACGAGACCCTGGGGACCTCGGCGGGCGATACCGTCTTGCAGGGGATCGCGCAACGCCTGGGCCAGACGCTGACACCCCAGGACACCATCGCGCGCGTCGGCGCGGACGAATTCTGCCTGATTGCGGAGACCCCGGAACACGACGGTCTGGAATCCTTCATGCAGACCCTGCTGGATACCCTGCGCGCCCCCTTCGAGACCTCGGGGCGCAGCCTGGTACTCACCGTGAGCGCCGGTGTGGCCCGCTTCCCGGACGACGGCCAGACCCGGGAGGAGCTGCTGACCGCGGCCGAACTGGCCATGCAGGCGGCGCGGGCCCGTGGCGGTGACGGCTGGTGCGCTTACACCCCGGAGATGGGCGCCCTGACGGAGCACCGACTGTTTCTGGAAAACGACCTGCGCCAGGCCATCGCCAACGAGGAATTCGTGCTCCACTTCCAGCCCCAGTTCGACCTCGCCAGTGGCGAGTGTGTGGGGGTGGAGAGCCTGGTCCGCTGGAACCATCCGCGCCGCGGCATGGTATCCCCCGCGGAGTTCATCCCGCTGGCGGAGGAGACGGGGCTGATCGTATCGATCGACCGCTGGGTGCTGGAAGCGGCCTGTCGCCAGCTCGCCATCTGGGACACGGCGGGCCGACACATCCCCATGATGGCCGTGAACCTCTCGGCCCGCGAGCTCCATGACGAGGCGCTGGTTGCGACCGTGCGCGAGACCCTCGAGCGCCACGGCATCGCCCCGGAGCGTCTCGAGGTTGAACTGACCGAGACCATGATCATGGAGGACCCGGAACGGGCCCTGGCGATCCTGCGCCGCCTGGACAGCCTGGGGGTCCGACTGGCCATGGACGACTTCGGCTCCGGCTACTCCAACCTGGCGCACCTGCGCCGCCTGCCGCTGCATCGCCTGAAGGTCGACCAGTCCCTGGTGCGCGACATCGGCCACTCCCGCCACAACGAATCCATCATCCGCGCCATCATCGCACTGGCCGCCGCCCTGGAACTGGACCTGATCGCCGAAGGCGTGGAGGAAGAACCCCAGCGCAGCTTCCTGCTACGCGAAGGCTGCGCCACCGGCCAGGGCTACCTCCTCGGCCGACCCGCCCCCGCCGACCAATTGTTCCAGACCTGACGCGCGGACTGCGCATCGAGCCACAGGCTTCACCTGGCCCGCCCGACCGAAGCGGCAACGCCACGCCATGTAGGAGCGGCCTCGGCCGCGAAGCCCCTGCCCGCGTGAGCATCACCCCGACCCTCTGGGGCGACCCACGGCCCACGATCGAGAGTAGCTGGACCCTCGTGGGTGGCTGCCGCGATTTCGGCGAAATGGAAAAATATTCCATCAAAAACTACCGCTAAGAGATCGAAATCGACCGCTCATGGAAATGTTCGCCACGCGGCTGGAAATCCACATCGGTTCTGGTAGCTTGTGCCTCGGGGCAAGGAAGCCCCAAAAGGGTCGTCCAGGAAGGGAATACGGGGCGGCCCTTTCTCGTTCTACGCCCCGGTAACTCTTGATCCCAATCCTGACATTTCCGTAGTGCTGCAGAACAGGTGAGGTGTCCGCGAGGTTCGTCCGGGTCCGGTGGACGTTCCGGTAATCCTAGCGCTTGTCCCGTACGGTCGCGTTAGAGTCCTGCGTTCGCGAGCGATGGGCGGTCGGAGCCTGCTTGCAGGCGAAGCCCCCGCCCGCGCCGGACCTGCCCAAACTGCCGGGTGCATCAGCGAATCCAGCCTCTGGCAATAAGATACCCGACCGCGCGCCGGTGCTTGGGGAACCAAAAGTAAACTTCCGCCCAGTGTCCTGCGGTCGAATTGGGCCCAGCAACAAAGGACGCAGCATCAAAGTGCGTGTCCTGAGAGAGCGCACCCACCCACCGGTCATCCCGCAAACCGCGAAGCGGTTATCCGGGATCTCGATGATTGGGGCTGCCTCTACGCGGGAGATCCCGGCGCCTGGCTTCGCTCCGGCCGGGATGACATCGCGCAAAAGTGGATGTGCCACCGCGCCAACGAATGGTCGCCAAAGTGGATGTCCCGCAGAACTGAATTCTCGGCAAACTACAGCAGCGTCGCATTAACGCCCATGGGTTCTGCAGCGGCCACGAGCGTCTTGTCGAGGGAGCAAAGTTCCACGCCGTGGTTGTACGCAATGGCCAGGTGAAGTGCGTCGCCCGCGCGCAACCCGGAGGCATGATCGTCGGCGAAGAGGGCAGCGGTGTGGTAATCGATAGACGAGATCGGCAGGGTCGAGAGTGACGATTCCCGCAACGCCGCAAATGCGCCAAGCACGGTCGCCCGTTCCCGGGGTGTCAGGATCTCCATTCGAACCTTCATGGACAAGGCCGCGGAGAACTCCATAAGCGCCCAGTCACTGATGCACAGCGAACCGGCGCCCTGTGCCGCCAGCCAATTCTGCATATCCTCGGTTCGGGGCTCGCGAGTGAGGGCCGCCACCAGGACGCTGGTATCCAGATAGCGCATCAGCAGCGAGCATCATCACGCATACGCCGGATGAAGGTCTCATCGATACTGTTGTGCTGGGTATCCGTGACTGCACGGAGCACATTCGCATCGATCGGCTTCCTGGGTGCGGTGGCGCTGGAAAGGCGTACGACGGCCTTGCCTCGCTTGGTGATGAGAATGGATTCACCTGCAGCAGCACGTTCCGCCAGCTCACTCAGGTGGGCTTTGGCATTCGCCAGGCTAACCGTTGGCTCGGACATCCCGCACTCTCCTGACCATGTAGATGGTCATATCATACCTTCCCGGGAAGCGTAGCGGTAATGGGCGGAGACGAAGTCCGTGTCCCGAAGCAAGGCTACGATCTCCATTCGGGCCGAATTGAGCCAACAATGTGGGTGTCCCGGCGGATGTTGATGGCGCAGAGCGTCTGCGAATCCCGGTCGTTGGCATCTGTATGGCGGTCGACGGTGTCAGGCAGCGCGAGTGGGGAAGAGCTTGCGGGCGGCCCCGATGCCTCGCAGATAGCGGGTCTGGCGCGCGTCGCACCGGGCCGTGATGCGACCCGGTGTCCCCACCACGCTGCCAAATTGCCGCAGCAAGCGGCTGGAGGTGAGGATGAACTGGTCTGGGTCGATTCCCAGACGTACCAGCAAGGGTGGGGTTGCACCATCAATGAAGCCGCGCTTGTCTTCGCGGATCACGCGGCCGGTTGCCTCCACGAGCTGCAGGTAGTCCTCGAACCCAAAGGGCACCGCCGGTTCCGTCCGGCCAGTGGCATCGAATGGCATTAGCGGGGCACCCGGCAGGCGATTCAGGGCCCACTCGGGGTTCAGGGATTCTGCATCCTGTGGATCCGCACGCCACTGATGCCCGACCGCCCTGGCGATTCGGTACGAGCGTCTCATGCACTCTTTCGTTGAATCGGCTGCATCGATCTTCGGTGACCCGCAGGTTTGCGGGTCGTCGTCCATGGCCGACCTGAGGAGCAGGTCGGCCCTCTCGGCAACCGATGTGTAATCCGAACGCTCGGGTGTATCCGCGATCCCGGCCCGGATGGGGTTGAGGTCAACGTAGGCCATGGCGGTCAGGACAGCTTGTTCGTCGAGGAGCGCCTGGCTCTTGAAGCGTCCTTCCCAGAAGCGTCCTGTCACCCCGTCTTCGGCGTTGGCTTGCCGTGCGATCGACTCGTTCAGCACGCGCATGAACCACGAAAGATCAGCCAGACGCGAGCGATATGTCTCCGCCCAAGCGTCCACGAGCTCGATTTCCGCTTGACCGAGCCGTTCCGCATCCGCCAGATACCGCTGCACCAGGGTCGGTCCGGCAAAGAGTTGAGTCCATCGACTCAGGACTTCGTCCCGCCCCAGGCCCTGGACCCGCGTGTCGTCCACCCGGACGACGATGTGAAAGTGGTTGCTCATCACCGCGTAGGCCGCGATGTCGATGGCGAATACCGAAGCGAGT